>CAZDRT010000269.1:0-4433 GCA_964507815.1 uncultured Puniceicoccaceae bacterium | reverse complement strand
CATCCCCTCCACCCTCCAACCCTCCAACCCTCCAACCCTCCAACCCTCCAACACTCCCATTTCCGATCCAACAAATCCCCCCACCCCCGCCGGACAATGGGCGGCGGACGAATCCGGTTTGCCCTGCTGGGAGCTGACCGCACCGCAGGACTGGCATCCCTACACGCCCCTCAAGCACCTTATGGCGACCGGACGGCTCTCGGCCTTTGCCGACCGCTGGGGGAACCTCGCGCTCTTCACCACGGAGGGAGGCGACGGTCTCCAACAGCTGGCTGAAAACAAGCACCAGAGCTGCTCCGCCCTCTACCCAATGCTCCGGCGGGGCGACGAGCCGATCTCGCTGATTTACGGCGAGCTGCCCGGAAGGCGCCGCGCCCGCTACGGCTGCGGCTACGCCGAATACGAGGGCGAACTGGAGGCCTACGGCACCCGGTTGCGGCTGCGACAACGTTTGATCGCCCCGCCGGACGGCGAACGGTACCTGCTTGGGTTTTTCCGCTTGGAAAACCTGGGGGCAACCGTGCTCGAGGCCGACCTGCTCGCCTGCGCCGACTTTTCCTCGGTGGACCGCGGCGGTAAAAGCGGCCGCATTCTCGCGCCCGATGCCAGCCCCGGCTGCGCCCGGCTGCCGCAGGCGCACCCCGTGGTCGGCGATCTCTTCCTCGTCGGCCCCGGCGAGTTCTCGGGGAAAGGCGTGTCGTGGACGGGGATCGGCCTGGAAAAAGCGGTGAATCTCGCGCCGGGCGCGAGTGCGGAATTCATCTTCGCCGTCGGCTACGGCGGCCCCGCCGACGCCGAAGCGGCCCAGGCGCGGATTTCCGGGACCGACTGGGCGCGGGAATCGGAGAGCTGGCGGCGCAAACTTGCCCCCGCCGACCTTGCCGCCGCGCCGGAGGAGTGGATCCGCTCGGAGTGCCTATGGACCGCCGGGCAGTTTCTGGCTTTCAAAAATGTTTCCTCCTACCTGGACGAGCACTACATCTCCCTCGGCGGTTACGGCTGGGGCGGTTGCAACCAGCGCGAATTTTCCGAAAACGCCATCGGCCTGAGTCTGCCGTTTCCGGACGAAGCCGAGAGCAACCTGCGCTGGACCACCAAGAGCCAGTTCAGCAACGGCGACCTGCCCCACGCCTTCACCCCAAAACCGCCGCAGGTGAGCACCCCGCCCGACCAGGTCGGCTCCTCGGACACGGAGCCGTGGTATCTGCTGGCCCTGCTGGAACACGCCCGCAGCGGGCGCGGACGCGCCTTTCTGGATACCCGTCTCCCCTACGCAGACGGCCCGGAGGCTTCCGTCTGGGAACACGCCGTGGCGGCCTTCCGCTGGATTCGCGACCACATCGGCGTGGGGCGGCACGGCCTGGTCAAAAGTCACCACGGCGACTGGAACGACTACCTCTTCCCCATGGGTGCCGGGGGCGAAGGCGAGAGCATGATGAACACCGGCATCACGGCCCGCGCCTACGCTCTCCTCGCCGAGACCGCCCGCCAGCGCGGCGATACCGCCCTGGCGGAGGAAGCGGCGCAGGCCTGCGAATCCCTGCGCGAGGCGGCCGGAGCGGCTTTCGACCAAACGCACTTTCCCCGCGGCTTCACCGACGCCGGACGCCCCGTCGGTTCCCCCGCCGATGACCGCTGCTTCATCAACGCCCAGAGCTGGGCCGCCCTCGGCGGTTGCGGCAGCCCCTCCCAGCGCCAGACCGCCCTCCGCCACGCCCTGCGTGTCAACCATGATCCGCGCGGACTCACCCTGGTAAGCCGCCCCTTCCCCAGCCCCCCGCCAGCCGACGTCTCCTCGCTCCCCATCCCCGCCGGTGAGGGGGAAAACGGCGGCGTCTGGCCGCAGGCCGTGGCCTGGTTCATCTGGGCGCTCGCCGAAAACGGCCTGGGCAACGAAGCGTTGGACACCTGGAAACGCATGAGCTTCCGCCAAGCCGCGGAAACCTACCCCGGCACCCCCTTCGGCCTCTTCAACGGGCCCGACTGCTACAACAGCCACCTCGCCGGCGACCTCGCCCACTGGACCCAGGTCCAGCTCTGGGACCGCCGCGTACACACCCCCATGAACCCCGCCGTCGCCTGGCACCACTTCGCGATGACGAAAATCCTCACCCACCAATCCTAAATCTAAATCCCGAAAAATATGGCTAAATTCCGCATCACCCTAAACATGGAATACTGCCGCAGCGCGGACAAAGACTTCCGCGCCGGCGTCGAAATCGCATCCAATCTCGGCTACCAATACGTCGAACCGATGGTCCACACTGGCTGGGGCCTACTCAGCGAAGTCGGCTACTTCCACTCCTTTTCGATGGAGGAAGATCCGCTCTTCATGAAAGAGATCTGCGACCAGAATGGTATTCAGGTCTCCAGCTTCAGTGCCCACAGCCCGCTGATGAAGCCCGAAGCCGCCGTCAGCCGTCTGACCCGCGCCATCACCTGGGCCACCGTCATCGGCTGCGATTTCTGCAACTCGGACTGGGTGCGCGTGGCGAAAATCCTCGAACCCCTCGACCGCGAAATCTTCCTCAGCGTCGAATGCGGCACCATCGACGAAGCCGAACGCTCCCTCGCCTTTCTCCGCAAAGAACTCAAGCCCTGGCTGATCGAGGAATAAGCACTCACTTCCCATTCACATTTCACATTCACAGTATCGTTTTATGAAAAAAATCCACTTCCACACCGGCGGCCCATTCCATCCGACCGCGGCCCAAGCCAAGCTGCTTGCCGAGTTTCTCGGCGAGGCTTATGAAATCGTCCCCAAAGAGGGCACCGCGATCTTTGACGATCTCGACGAGTGCGACCTGTTCGTCGCCGCGGCCCTGCACTGGTCCGGCATGGGGCAGCACCTCGATAAACCCGACTGGTGGCCCGCAGAGGCACCGCTGACCGATTATGTCGCACCCTCGGAATCCCATAAAGAGGCTTTCCGCGCCTACGTCCGCTCCGGGCGTCCGATTCTCGGCTTTCACGGGGGAGTCGCCTGCTATGACGATTGGCCGGAATACGGCGAGCTGCTCGGCGTCAAATGGGATTGGCCCGTCAGCAACCACGGCCTCTTTCAGGATTGGACGGTCGAGCCACTCGGCACCGGCCATCCCGTGCTCGACGGCGTCGAGACCTACACCCTGAAGGACGAAATCTACGGCAACCTCCAAATCACCCCCCGACTGCCTTACACCGTCCACGCCCAGGCCACCGTCGCCGAAATGAAGTTCCCCATGATCCTCACCGCCGAAGGCGGGCGCATCGCGGGCGCGGGCAAGACCGCCTACCTCGCCAACGGCCACAACATGCAAACCATGGAGTCCCAGGCCTTCCTCCGTGTCGTCCGCAACACCATAGGCTGGCTGCTCGCCTGAAAGAAAAGTCCATGAGCACAACAAATCCCATCTACCGCTGCGCCCTCATTGGCGCAGGCCAAGCACAGGTTTCGACCGTCAAAGGCGGAGGCCACCAGATCGGCTACGCCCACGCCAATTTCATCCGCCGCAACCCGCGCCTCGATCTCGTCGCCGCCGCCGACATCAACCCGGAGAATCTCGCCGCCTTCCAAACAAAATTTGAAGTAGCGGAAGGTTACGCCGACTACCGCGAGATGCTGGAAAAGGCTCGCCCGGATGTCGTCAGCATCTGCACTTACCTCGGCCTGCATGCCGAGATGGTGCTGGCCTGCGCCGATGCGGGCGTCAAAGGAGTCTTTCTCGAAAAGCCCGCCTTCCACAGCCCCGCTGCCTTCGCCCGCGTCTCCGCCGCCATCGAGCGCACCGGACTGAAGCTCTGCCTCGCCCACCAGCGCCGCCACCTCCCCAATGTCCTCGAAGCCCGCCGGCTCATCGCAGAGGGTGCCATTGGCAAGCCACTCATGCTCCAGGGTGGGATTCAGGACTGGGATCTCAGCGAAATGGGCAGCCATTGGCTCGACATCATGCGCGCTCTCAATGGCGACCGCCCCATTCTCTGGGTCATGGCGCAGGGCCGCGTAACCGGCCAGCGTGGTTACGGCCACATCATGGAGGATCACGCCGTGGCCACGTTCGAATTCGACAACGGGGCGCGCGGTTACCTCGACGGCGGGAAGCGTCTTGGTCTGGACGTCGGTGAAGACGACAAACATCCCGACATGCCGCCCACCCTCACCGTCTCAGGCACGGAGGGCGTGCTCCATCTCCGTCAATGGTTCAAGCACATCGACCTGTTCAACGCCGATGGCCACCGCCGCATCACCCCCGAGACCGGCGGCGACATCGGTGAAGACTATGCGACCTCCTGGGAACCCTTCGCCAACGGGATGGTCGCCTGGCTCGACGGCGGCACCCCCCCGCCCGCCGGTTGGCCCCACTCACGGGGCACCGCCGAACTGAATCTTGCCGCTTACGTCTCCATGCTCCGGGGCGACCGCATCGACCTGCCAATGGACGAAGCCGCCCTCG
>CAZDRT010000268.1:0-4462 GCA_964507815.1 uncultured Puniceicoccaceae bacterium | reverse complement strand
CCAAATACGAGGATTCGGAAACCGGATTACTGTATTACGGGTATCGCTTTTATTCCCCCGGGACGGGAAGGTGGCCATCTAGGGATCCGATTGAAGAAGAGGGCGGCCTAAACCTTTATGGGTTTGTTGGGAACGATGGGGTTAATTATTTCGATCTGGTTGGGCTCCTGAAACTTGAGTTTAACGCGTTCATTTCCAGCAATATTGGGCAAGAAATATCCGGCCTTAGTGGAAAATGGGCGGAGGAACCGGGGCCTTTGAGTGTTTGGTATTTTTCAACGGACAATAGGGGATTTGGCGGAGGAAGTTCTAGAATTCGGAGTATAGCGGATATTACAGAATCTGACATTGGAAATTTAGAAGGCGGTAGCTATTTCAAAACCACTGCTGGTGTTACTACTCGAGTGAAAAGAAATCCTCTCGTTGGTGGATTTGGGGGTGACACTCAATTTGTCAAAGAAACTAGAGTTTCGAATGTTTCTCAGGAGGAGACAATCGAAGATTTAGGACCCTGCAAATCGGTAATCACGGTTAAAGCTTGGGGAAACTACCCATTTGTTTCTGTTAGCCCAGATATCAATTACACGGCAAAATGGACGCTTACTTGGGATCCAGAATCTGACACAGTGGAAGTGAAAATCAGTGGCAGTCACAATATGTTTCCTAGCTATGAAGGTTTGGTGGATGAAAGCAATATTTACGAGTTTGAAACCTCTGACAGTGGACCGACAATCTGGAATCTCGGTATTAGATGGAAGAGGTTTTCAAAGCCCGCAAAAACGTATTGATTATGAAATTAGATGTTCTCTTATTTTTGCTCTTTGCTGCATTGATTGGTTGTTCAAGTCCGAGAGGAGATTTAGTGAAAATTATAATACCAAATGATTTTCAGGGAGTTTTCAAAATTGTCCCTGATGACGAAGGGATCGTGGTTGAAAAACAGGACGATAGTTTTATTTATAGAATACCAGAGAGTGGGATACTCAAAGTCAAAAATACCGCTCCATTTAAGGTTTTTCATGAAACCTTAGTTGAATACGAATCTGGAAAGATCGTCCCGGATGGGGTGTTGGATCTAGATAAGAAGTCAATCGCTCACTATTATTTGTGGTCAGATACCGAGGGCAGAATTTGGTTTTTAGTTGGAACAAGTGAGCATTATCAATTAGCGCAAAAGGAAGGACGTGTAAAAGTTGGTGAGGACTTTTTGAGATGAGGATGAAAAAACTCAGTGGGAGCAAGGACACCAAAAAGACGTCAAGTCTTGATTCTGAGATTTTCGGAACTAAATCCAAAGCAATCCGGCAACCGTCGGTGGAATCGACCGCCCGACCCGACCCCGGCTCCCCCGGCCCCGCCCTTTTAGAGGAGGCCCGCTTCCGACGCACAAAGACATTATATCCAATTTGCGTTACACGGCGCCCTCGTTCGCGGGCTCACTCAAACAGGGCGCCTACGCAAATTTGACATGAATGTCGCCTTGTGCGAGTCTCCGGCATAAGTGGGGGCGGCCTTGATCGGGCCGGGGGAAGGCGCTGGCGGGTGGGCTCTGTTGTCTTCGATTCGGTTGGCTTCCACGGTGTCGCGGAAAGTTTCCCTCCAGGGCTTCGCCCTTGCGCGCTCCTTCGTCGCTTTGCCCGAGGATTAGCTTCCGTATCCCGCTCAGGGGGGACGGCTCATGGCAAGACGCAATGTGTCTGTAATTGACGGCCTCCTCGCCGCCAGCGCGCTGACAGGGCTGGATTGTTTCTCCGCGTCAATTTCGCGAATCGGCATCCATTGTAGCCGGCCTCGCTGAGGCCGGGCTATTGCCGGGCGTTTGGGTCGAGATAGGTGCGGTTCGACAGCGAGGGATAAATCTCCGCCGGAAGCGAAATACTGGGCGAGGGTGTCCAGCCGTCGAAGTTCCAGAACTGTATCCGATCTCCGTTTACCCGCCGTACGGATCGGCGGGGCTCTCGCTCTTGTCCGCCGAATCGTCCATTGTAGCCGCCCCGGCTTGGGCGGCCGCCCCGGTGCCGGAATCCGGATCCGTGGCGCTCTTTTCGGCTTCCGGTTTCTCTTCTCTGAGAATCGTGACCGGAAGGCCCACCGCGCCGGAGTAAACCACGAGGATAACGGCTGGCTCATCGCCGGGGTTGCGGCCATAGTGCCAGGTGTTGACCACCTCGCTGATCGCATCCCAGGGCTTCAGACGCAACTCCTGCCCGTTCTCGAGGGTCACTTCCAATTCACCGGACAACAGCACTCCGCTATTGATCACCGGATGCCGGTGCCAGGGGAGGGACTCCCCCGGTGCCACCGTGATCTTCAGGATGGTGATTTCCGGCTGGCCTTCCGGGTAGGCCGGAAGGGCTGCGCCATCCCAGGTGGTGGTGGTTTTCAGCAGCGACTCGACCTCGATCGCCGGGGGTTCGGCGGCCCGCACAACAAAGCCTTGCGCGAGCACCGAGGCGACCAGAAAGACAAGCGTTCGAATCATGGAATTAATCTGTGCGAATCCATGCCCGGCGACAATGGGAAATTTTTCATCACTCCGTATAACGAATATTCATCTTCTGCTGGTACTTTTCTAATCTTTCTCCGGGAAACCGTAAATTTCGAAAATGGGCCCGGCTGTCAGGGAATGGCCGAGATCGTCAGGAAGGCCAGAAAGATGACCAGATGAATTCCTCCCTGAAGCACGGTCGTTCGTCCGGCGGCAAGGGTCAGAACAGCCGTAAAAAGTGAAAGTACCAGAAGGACGATGTGTTCGGCTTCCAGTCCGAGGATGAGCGTCTGCCCGAGGATCAGCGATAGAAAGGCCACGGTGCGGATGGTCAGGCTAATCGTCGCCAGGGCGGATCCAAGCGCGAGATTCAGACTGGTCTGGAGCCGGTTCGACCTCGCCGCCCGGACCGATGCGAGCCCCTCCGGCATCAGCACGACCATGGCGATCACGACTCCGATCAGAGGCTCGGGAAAACCCGCGACGAGAATGGCGTTCTCCACCGGAGGTGCCATCAATTCCGCCATCAGAACCACGGCCAGCAGCGAAACCGGCAAGACAACCAGACTCGTCACAAAGCCGCGCCGATCCGGAGGGGGCGCCCCGAACTCCGGCAAATCCGTTTCAACGAAAACATCCTTATGCCGCACGGTCTGAACGTAAAGGAACAACCCGTAGAGAGCGAGCGACACAACCGCGACGAACACAAGCTGAGTCGGTGCGTAGACCGGCCCCGCTCAACGGTTTTCCGCCAATCGGGGGGCAGTCTTCGGAGGGTTTCCCGTTTGATCGGGGTGGGAAGCCCTCCTTCAAAGGCCTCGGCGACAGCTCCGGCGAGGCAGGCCTGGGTGTCGGCGTCTCCGCCCAGGAGAACGGCCAAGCGAACGGCATCTTCGAAATCCGCGGCGTCGAGGAAGCAGATGAGCGCCTCGGGGACGGAGCCCTGACTACTGACATCGAAGCCGTAGTCCTCCCGAATTTCAGTTGCGCGCCGATGCCGCCGATCAGCACCCGGCGGATCGGCACTCCGGTTTAGGGATGGGTCTTCAGAGGATCCTCTTTCATGCTTTGCCAGATTTCGAATCGCTCGACTGGATCTCCTTTTCGTTTCGGTAGGGTTTCGTAAACGTAGGTTGGCATTGGTATTTCTCGGTTGATTGAAAAGGGTAAGAAACTTTCGACCTGATGGTATAAGTTACCCGAAAAATTGTTCAACGAATCATGAAAACTACCGTCGGCCCAGGGTGTAACCACAACTGCTTGGAGAAAATTGGAAAAATCGAGCGACTTTCGAATCTTGCATAGATTGTAGGGCCGTCGCTCGTCGGCGCGCCACAACCCAGCCTTGGAATACGAAAAAATGGTAGTCCCGATCAGCGGCATCGAGACAAGCTCGAGCCCTACAAGTCATGCTAATCTCGGATCGCTGTCCGGGAATAAGGAAAAATCGAGGAAACTCAGGACGGTAGCTTTTCAAGGAACGGGTTGCCTTTTCGCCGAAGCGACGCAGTTTCGGGTCTTTTTTTCTATGAAGCGACAGAAAACCTTTGCGGAACCCGATGTTGGAGGTTGTCGAACGATGCTTTCCGGAGAGGATGAAAGCTTCCTCGAAAATCCCGAACGATATCTGCGCCAGTTGTAAATTCGCCAAGGTGCCTCCAATTTCCCGATCCCCCGAGGCGGCACGCGCGCCATTCGACTGGCTCATGATCGATGACAAGCACGCGACCCTACGAAGAAATCAATCCGCTTCAAAAAACTTGAAGGGACTCGTGCTTGCGCGATGGCCGCTCTTCTGAAAGATTGTAGTGGTGGCCGCGAATCAACTTTAACTCGCAGCTCCGGGTCTTCGAGATTGCAGTAGCCGTGTTCCGGAAAACCGAAGGGTGCGGAAGGGGTCAGACATAGAATATGAAGGGTGCGGAAGGGGTCAGACATAGAATATAAACAATTACTCGGGTTTTCGGATTGTCT
>CAZDRT010000267.1:0-4497 GCA_964507815.1 uncultured Puniceicoccaceae bacterium | reverse complement strand
ATTCGAACCAGCGACCCTCTGCTCCCAAAGCAGATGCGCTACCAGGCTGCGCCACACCCCGTCATTCTGTAAGAGGTAGGCAAAGCGATTTCGTTCGGTCGTGCAAGCGATTTCGGTCCACGCACTTGCGGTGGGGTGTAATCACAAGTGCGTGGAGTAGAATCGTGAAGCACCGCGATTTTGAAATGGGCCGTTATTCCATCGATTATCGAATGAATTCCGATGGTCGCTCCCCCGAAATCAGTAGAAACTGGGCGTCGAAATCGAGGTGCTGCCGGCGGCGACGGTCTGGTCGTCTCCGTTGGACCAGATTTCGTCATTGACCAGGAACTTGAAGACGATGCCGCTGTCGGCCTCTTCGGTTTCCCATTTCCACTCGTCGGCGGAGATGTTCTCCATCGGACGGCCCTCGGTCCAGCTGAGGCCCCCGCCTTCGCCGCGGACGAAAAGCGAGTTCCCGAACCGGACATCGACGCGCGCGATGATCCGGGTCACCGGCTTCGCGCGCGGGCGGGGGCCGGCGGTTGTTTTCCGGGAGGTGGTTTTCGCGGGGACCGCTTTTTTCGCGGTCGTCTTCTTGGCGGCTTTTTTGGCGACCTTTTTGACGGTCTTCGCGGCGGTCTTCTTCGTGGCTTTTTTTCCTGTTGGCATGACTGGGAGAGTTTGAAGGTGAATGAAAACGTCGATGTTCGCGGGTAGCAGGAATACGACCGAAATCACTCCGGGGAAAGAAAAATCGCCTTCGGGGCGATCGAAAATATTTTTGCTTGGAGAGGGTGGTGGTTTCAGACGGTTTTGCGCCCCGGGTGCGGATTCCCGCGGTGCTTTGGCCCGACGGGTCAACCGGGGCGGATCCGGTCGGGAAGAATCCGGGTTCGGGGGGCGCGGTGCCCGCCCCGGGAAAAGCTTCGGCTTTCTCTCAGCCCGCCGAAACGGCGACCGCCCAGGCGAGGGCGAGAGCGGCGGGAGTCAGGAGCCCGACCCATGGGCCTTTGCCCCGGAGGTAACGCTCCCAGCCGAACGCGGCTATGGGGAAGGCCGTGGCGAGGCCGACGACGAATCCGCAGATGTGGGCGGTGACATCCGTTCGCGGCCCTCCGGTGCCGAGAAGGCCCAGCAGGGTGATGCCCGCGATGGGCGGGATCAGCCATTCGGGGATCGCGATACTGCGGTCCGGGTCTCCGCGCGTGAGCGCCCAGCCGAATCCGGTGAGGAGACCGAGAGCGGCGAAAACCGCCGTGGAGGCGCCGATGGATAAGTGGGGGTCCGGGTAGTGGATCGCCGCTGCGAGAGCGTTGCCGAGCGCCCCGCAGAGGACGACCAGGGTCCAGGCCCACGCCGACCCCAGGTAGCGGGCGAGCCAATAGACGAAGCCGATTCCGCCGCAGAGATTCGACACGAGATGGGGAAGGTCGGCGTGGAGGGTCAGGGCGGTGAGCGTGCGCCACCACTGGCCATCTTCGATCATGAGGAGCGAGTCGGTCCGTCCGGCAGTCATCAGAGAGGGGGAAACGAAGTGCTGGATCCAGTAAAAGCCGGCCAGCACGGCACCGTAGATCGCGAAGGGAAAGAAACGGACCGGGCGGGCGCTCAGCTGTCTTTGGGGAGACCGTTTTCTCTTTCTGCGGCGGCAGGCTTCGAGTTCCCGGCGAACGGCTTCGAGGATTTCCTCCCGCACGCAGAGCACGTATTCGTCGTCCTCCCGGAACGCCCAATACGCCTCGCCCATGGCGAGGATCGCCAGGCCCTCGTCGCCGGCTTCCCGCAGGGTCCGGTACCTTCCTACCTCGACGAGATCCGGCGGGCGGTGATTGGCTCCGCTGTTCATCGCCTCGATTTCGGGTCCAGCCGGTCGCGGAGGCTGTCGCCGAGAAGGTTGAGACTCAGGAGAGTGGCCGCGAAGACGACCGCCGGGGCGATGAGCATCCACGGATAGGTCCGCATCCGCTCGGCCCCTTCGTTGAGGAGAACTCCCCAGGAACTGGCAGGGGGCTGGACGCCGAGACCCAGAAAGCTGAGAACCGATTCGAGCAGGATGACGGTCGGTACGGTGAGGGTGGCGTAAACGATGACCGGGGGCAGGGTGTTCGGCAGAATGTGGCGGAGGAGGATGGCCCCGTGGCCGAGTCCGAGACAGCGGGCCGCATCGACGAAGGGCAGTTTCTTCAGCGAGAGGACCTCCCCCCGGACGATGCGGGCCGTGGTGAGCCACTCGACCGCGCCGATGGCCAGAAAGAGGAGGAGCAGGGACCGGGGAAAGACCACCATCAGCAGAATGACGAAGATCAGAAAGGGGAGCGCGTAGAGGATATCGACCAGCCGCATGAGCACGGAATCCACCCGCCCCCCGACGTATCCGGCGATACCGCCGTAGAGGAGGCCGATGGTGACCGAGACGAGGGTGGCGGCCAGCCCGACGGCGATGGAGAGGCGGCCGCCCTCGAGAACGCGCACGAAGAGATCCCGGCCCAGTTCGTCCGTGCCGGCGGGGAAAACGAGGGCCGAGGGCCGCACGGTGAAGACGGCCGCGAATGCCGCGGGCGGGCCGGGGAGGGCTTCGAGACCACCCGCGAGCCGCCGCGAAAGGGCGGCGAAGTAGTCGGGCAGGCGATGCGGCGGAATCCACGCGGGCCGGATCGGCTGGTCGTTTCGGTCGCGGAGGATCGGCGGGATCTCGATCCACGCGATCCGTGTTCCCTCCGCGAGCGGAAGGTCGCCGGACTCCGGCAGGACGGCCCGGCCGTTGGCGATCAGGCGGGCCGCCCGGGCGCCGTCGATGAGCCGGTCGGCGTTGCCGTCCTCTTCCGCCGCCAGTTCGTAAAGATCGGCCATCGGAGCCGAAGCGCCGAGGGTCAGGTGGGTGGCCTCGGCGTCGTGGGGCCAGAAGGGGGGGACCAACCAGCAGGCGCCGACGATGAGCAGGAAAACCGTGAGCGGGGCGGCCGCGGCGGGTCGGCGGAGCAGGCGGAGGGCGATGCCGGCGGTGGGTTTGCCGCGCTCCCGGGGCGGGGTTGCCGCTCCGCGATCCGATTCGTCCCGGTTCATTGGCCGAGGGTCTCCCGGATACGGGGGTTCAGGACCGCCTGGAGCAGATCCGCCGCGAGGTTGAGGACGAGGATGAGGGTGGCGTAGAAAACGACCAGTCCGAGGAGCAGGGGGTAGTCGCGGTCGGTCGCCGCCTCGATGAAAAACTGGCCGAGTCCGGGAATGTTGAAGATCATCTCGATGACGAACGATCCCGTGAGAATTCCCGCGAGAGCCGGCCCCAGGAAGTTCACGACGGGCAGGAGACTGACCGGCAGGGCGTGCCGCCAGAGAATCCGACGCTTCGAGAGGCCCTTGGCGCGGGCGGTGCGGATGAAGTCGCTTCCGAGGGTTTCGAGCATCCCGGAGCGGGTGAGCCGGGTCAGGAAGGCGGCGTAGAGGACGGCCAGCGTTGTGGCCGGGAGCACCACGAAGCTCCATTGGGGAAAGGGGAGGGCGTCGCCGGCCCCCGCCCCCCAGCCCACCGAGGGAAGGAGTCCGGCCATCCCCCCGAAAACGAGGGCCAGGAGCGGACCGATGACGAAGGTGGGCAGGCAGATGCCGGTCATGGCGAAAGCGGTCGCGAACCGGTCGCCCGCCCGGTTGTGGCGGAGGGCCGCGAAGGCCCCGAGGGGGATGCCGATCATCAGCGCCAGGAGGAAGCCCGGCAGCGCGTAGGCGACCGTGGTGGGAAAGTGGTTGGCGATGATTCCGGAGACCGTGTAGCCGGGGTGGGAATAGGAATAGCCGGGATCGAGGCGGAGGAGATTCCCGAGGAAAAGCGCGTATTGTTTCCAGAGCGGCTGGTCCAGCCCGTAGAAGGAGACAATCTCCGCCCGGCTCGCCTCGGGAATGCTCTTCTCGTCGGCGAACGGGTCGCCCGGGGCCGCCCGGACGAGGAAAAACGTAAGGGTGGCCACGGCGAAGAGCACCGGCACGGCGATCAGCAGGCGTTTCAGGAGATAGCGGAACACTGCGGGAAAGGCTGTCCGCCAACGGGCGCTTCCGCTAGGAAAAAAATTCCCGCCCGAAACTGTGCCGTTACTCAAACAATGGCTGGCCTCGGTTTTGCTGGGAGCGATCAACATCGAACAAAGCAAGTTTCTGGACTTCGTGGACCTCGCGGTTCTGCTCGGATCGTCCACCCGAAGTTTGCACCCGCAACGTCTGCGCCTGGCCGAGATGGGGCGGGGCCAGATCGCCGAAGAACTCCTGCGCCTGAATGCCGCGCAATGCGAAGCGGACGGGGAAACCGATTTTTACTACGATCCGCACACCAAACACCAGGAGAAAAACGGCAACCCTGATCATGCCGGCGATGCGCTCGATGGAATCCCTCAATTCGGGATCCGGAGTGTCGAATCGCACAACTACAGTCATGCGACCGCGTGGTTGGATGACGGTAGTCGTGCGATTCGGTCTCCCCCGTGGTCGCGGGGCTTGCCCCTCGATCCGAAGGTGGTGGTGGCCGCG
>CAZDRT010000266.1:0-4514 GCA_964507815.1 uncultured Puniceicoccaceae bacterium | reverse complement strand
CCGGCCACGGGATTCCCCGTGGGGCATGGCTTACATAAGCCTGCGAACGTAAGCACAAGAACGCACCGAAAACGCGGGCGAAAGCACCGCGCTCCCCTGAACCTTTCCGTGGTTTTCTCACAAAAATGGCTGCAAGTGCGTGGAGCAATGCGGCGGCTGAGGACAACCGCCCTCCCTCAACCAATGGAATCACATCCCATTGCAAAATCGCGGGGCTTTACGATTTTGCTCCACGCACTTGTGGTCACACCCTTTCCAGGAATCTTCCCGGCTTTCGATTAACTTCTTACCAGCCCTACTTTCGAGTACTATTTTTCATCGGCTGTGCCATCGCCCCGCGGAACCGGGCCACGATCTCTTCGGCGCTTTCCCGGTCCGACAGGGGCTCGATCCAGGAAAGCGCCCGCTGGAAGGAGAGCAGATCCTGGAAGAACCGGTATAATTCGATGGACGCGGTCTGCTTCTGTACCAGGGCGTTGTTCTGGGCGTCGAGGAGATCGATGATGCTCACTGTTCCCTGCTCGTACTTGTCCTGAACGATGCCCAGATTCTGTTCGGCCCGTTCCGCCGCGATCCGGGAAAGGCGGATCGATTGCCACGAGCTGGCCATCGCCGAGAGAGTATTGCTCACATTGACGGCGATCCGTTGGCGGAGCCGCGCGTCCTCCCACCCGAGCCGACGGAGTCCGGCGCGGGCTTGCCGGACGTCGCCGACGCGGGAACCGCCTTCGAAAAGCGGAAGACTGGCACCGAGCAGGAAAGACCACGAGTCGTCTTCCTCCGAGGCCCCGAGGGCGCCCGAGGTGTACTCGGCGTCGAGGATGCGGCTGTATTCGAATTCGGCGACAATGTCGGGCACGAGAAAGCTGCGGCGGGTCTCCGCCAGGCGGAGCCGCTGGGCCTCCGAGGAAAAGCCGACCGCCGCCAGTTCCGGAGCCCGGGCGAGCGCCATTTCGATACTGGCACGCCGAAAGGCCTCCGAAGAATCGCGGGAATTAGCGAGGGGGATCAGGTGCCCAAGACTGGTCCCGAAAACCGGTGTGTCGAGGGAGAGATCCTGGAGATTCCACGACCGGTCGGGCGGCTCCCCCAGTGAGCGGTTCAGGGAATTGACCGCTTCGTGAAGGAGGTTCCGCTCAGTCCAGAGCCTGCTTTCCTGCTGCGCTTCCTCCGATTCGAAGCGGAGCACTTCCTCCGGGCCGGCGGTCCCGACCTCCCGCCGGATTCTCGCCAGCTCCAGATTCTCCCGGGTGATCCGGAGGTTGTCCTCGGCGATCCGCAGCGAGGAGGCGATGGAGAGTGCCCGCACGTACGCGAACCCGACTTCGGCCGCGATGTCGAGTTCGACGGAGGCATCGGTTTCCCGTGCGGCGTCGAGATCCCGGCGACTCGTCCGCAGGCCGGTTACCCGCGAGTCGTCGTAGATCATCTGGCTCGCCGTGAGGTTGAGGCTGGTCTCGGATTCCGGGCTGAAGCCCGCTTCGACGGCGGACTGGTCTTCGTTGACCCGGCGGTAGCCCAGACCCACCGCGACCTGGGGCAAGACCGGCCCCCTCGCCTGATCTACGCCGGCCCGGGCAGAGGCCACTTCCTCCCGGCTGATTCTGCGTGCGAAGTTGTTTTCGATCCCAAGGCGCATCGCTTCGGACAGGCCCAATCCGGGCGCGTCCCCGGAGCCGCCACCAACCAGATTCGCGAGCGCGCCCGCCTCCACAGGCAACGGAACCGAACCGGAGACGGACTCCGGGTCTTCCGACGCGCCGCGCAGACCGGCGGCGAGGAAGCAAAGGGGAAGAATCAGTATGCGGGAATCGAGCATGGTTCGAACGCTGAGACATAGGAGGGGAACGCAGCCGGGTCAAGGGGCGCGGGGCGGAAGCTTGCGAAAACACGAACGGCGTGTCATTCGTCTCGGTTGTGTCGAACGCATCCATCGCCATCCTTCTCCTCCGCCTGACCGGCTTTCTTCTCGCCGGGGGCGGAATTCTTACTCTCTGCGCCTCCATCGCCGCATCGTGGGGAAAAATCGGTCTCGTTTACTGGGAGACCTTTCTCCTCACCGTGGTGCTGCCGCCGGCGCTTTTCGCCGCAGCCGGTCTCGTCCTCTGGGCCGTCGCCGGTCCGCTCGGGCGTCGGCTGGCGAAAGGGCTCGATTCCGCCGACCAATGATTCGCGCGACGGCGCTCGCATGGCTCGTGCTCCTGTCCGCCTGCACACGCGGCGACAAGGGCGGCGGGCGCCCCTCCGATCCGGAGACCGCCCTTCTCGCGGAACTGGCCGGAAAACTCGATCCCTCCGTGGCGGGCCTCACGCCCTTTTTCGCCGCCTGGGAGGCGGGCGATCCGGACGCCGCGCGGAAGCACGTTCTGGCGTACTTCCGGGCGCGCCCCATTCCGCCGGAGGCGCTCCCGGATCCTCTCCCCGTCGAACAGGCCGTGCTGATTTCCGCTCTCGACGCCTGGCGCGGGAAATTCTCGTTCCAGGGGGCCGCCGGGCGGGCCGCCGACCCGGACGGACCCATCGATTGGAGCTACCGCGGGCCGCGGGGCGACAACGAGTGGGCGTGGTTTCTCCACCGGCACTACTTTCTGCGGGAGATGCTGGTTCTGTACCGTTCCCATGGGCACGAAGAGTTCGCCGGGCGCATCCGTGACTACCTCCTCGATTGGTTCTGGAAACATCCGCCTCCCGACCGCCGCTCCTTCTCCGCCTCCTGGCGCGCCCTCGAGGCCGCCCGGCGATTCGCCGATTCGTGGCTGCCCCTCTACGCGGAGCTGAGGGCCGACCCCGCTTTCGGCGACGAGGCCACCCTCGCGGTGATCGCCGGCGCGGCCCGTCACGCCGGGTACCTCCGGCACCACCATCATTTCGGCGGGAATCACCTTGTCACCGAAATGATGGCTCTCGCCACGGTCGCGGCCGTCTGGCCGGAGTTCCGGGACGCCGGCGCCTGGATGGACTACGCCGTGGAGCGCGGTCTGGAGGAAATGGACCGGCAGGTTTACCCCGACGGTGCCCACAAGGAGCTGGCCAACCACTACCAATGGATCGCCGGCTCCTCTTTCCAGCGCCTCTACCAGGTCGCGGCGGGGGCCGACCGCGCCGCCGGCGCGGCCCGGATGCGGGCGGGAATGGAGCGCATCTGGAACTACTATGCCGCGGTGATTCGTCCCGACGGGACCGGCCCCCTGAACAATGATTCGGATCTCGAGCCCAACGCGGAGCAGATCCCGCCCCTGGCCGCCTACTACGACCGGCCCGACTGGCTCTTCATGGCCACCGGCGGAGAGCGGGGCGACCCGCCCCGGGAGCCCCCCTCGCGTTATTTCCCCTGGGCCGGCCACGCCGTCCTGCGTTCCGGATGGGGGAGGGACGCCGATTGGGTCTTTTTCGATCTCGGGGCTTACGGATCCGATCACCAGCAGGAGGATCGGCTGCATGTTTCCGCCGCGCTGAACGGGAAAAACATACTCGTCGATTCCGGACGATACGTGTACCGCGACGACGCATGGTCGAGGTTCTTCCGGGGCGTCCGCTCCCACAATGTGCCGGTGTTCGCGGGGCACGAGCGGGTTCCGCCCGATGCCGTTGCGACCAAGCCGCGGGTCCGCCCGGCGGATTTCGGGAGCAGCCCGCCCATGGCCTCCGGCTGGATCCCTCTGCGGGCGGCGGGGCGTCCGGGCTGGACCGGAAGCCACTCCCGTGCGGTGACCCTCGGCGACGGGTTTGTCTGGATCGTTGATCGCGTGGAGGTGAACAAACCCGACCGGGTGACGTTCCAATGGCGGTTCGCCCCGGAGTGGAGGCTCTCCGGGGCGGACGGGGCCTGGCGGATCGCGGACGGCCGGACCGGCCGGGCCTCATGGACACTTAGAAGTTCCGGGAGAACCCGGGTGGAAACCGTGAAAGGGCGCGGCCCGCCCGCCATCCAGGGCTGGTATTCACCCCAGTACAATGAAAGGGTGCCGAACGAGGTCCTCCTCGTCACTGCGGGAGCGGACGGGGTCCGCTATTTCTCCTGGCTGCTCTCGGCGGACGATGCTCCCGCGAGGCTCGACCATCGCCTCGTTTCCGGCGGGGCGGAACTGGTCGGTGCCGGCCCGGAGGGCCTCCCCCTGCGGATCCATCTGCCGCCGCCGCCCGAACAGGCCGTGCTGACGGGACGGTGATTCGCCGCGCTCCGCCTTCTGAAAAAAGTGGTGGAGCCGAACGGGATCGAACCGTCGACCTCCACAATGCCATTGTGGCGCTCTTCCAACTGAGCTACGGCCCCAAATTCTCACGGGAGAAGGGGAGGAGGATGAGCAAGCGGACCCGCCCGTCAACCTAAATCCGAATCCGAATTCGCTCTTCGAGTTTTTCGAGGGCTTTGGCCCGGTGGCTGATCTGATTTTTCTCCGCCGCCGGAATCTCGGCGAAGGACCGCCTGGAACCCCGGGGGGCGAAAACCGGATCGTAGCCGAAGCCCCCTTCTCCCGCCGGTCGCGTAAGAATCCGTCCCCCGCCCTCCCCCC
>CAZDRT010000265.1:0-4548 GCA_964507815.1 uncultured Puniceicoccaceae bacterium | reverse complement strand
CGTCCGAACTCCAGCGCACCGCCATCGAGCGTTTCCAGTGGCCCCTTGCGGCGGGAGTTTTCCTCCTGCTCATCGAACCCCTGGTCGGCACGCGGCGCGGATGGCGGCTGCGGCTCCCGGGTCGCCGCGCGGCTGCCCTGACCGCCATGCTCGGCCTGTTCGCTCTTTTCCCCCGGCCCGGCGACGCGCAGACCGAGCCACCACCGGAACCCGCGCCTGCCCCGACGGACTTGCCGGAGAAGCCAGCGCCTCCCGACGCCCCCGAAAGCGCTTTCGCCCGCGCGGTCCGGGAGAAACCGGCGGATCCGGTGGCCCGCTTCAACCGCGGGACCGAACTTTACGAGACCGGCGATTACCCGGCGGCAGCCGACCACTTCACCACCGCCATCCGGCTCTCGGCGGACTTCCCCTTTCAGGCGGACGCTTTCTACAACCTCGGAAACACCCGGTTCCGGGAAGGGCTGGATGCCTTCGAAGGAAGCCCGCCCGAAACCGTGACCGAACAAGCCGCCACCGTCATGGGCGAAAACGATCCGCCCATGCAAAACGGGGAACGCATCCTCGAGGCCGCGCGGACCCAACCGCCCCCGCAGGAAAGCATCCGCTCGGCCATCGGAGCCCTCGAGCAACGGGAGACCGCGACCGGCGAGGCCATGAATACCCTCGATGCGGCTCTGGCCATCGAAAACGCCACCCGCGATCTCTGGCGTCGGTCCATCAACGACTTTGAGAGCGCCCTGGAACTGACCCCCGACCACGACGACGCCCGTCACAACCTCGACTTCGTTAAGAAACGGACAGCAGCTCTCGCCTCCCAGATCGCCACCCAGAGAGAACTGAAAAAGGGACAGGAACAACAACTCGAACAAATCCGGACCCTGATCGAGGAACTGCGCAAGCTCCTCGAAGAACAGGAAAATCAGGACCAGCAGCAACAAGACCAACCGGACCAACAGGAGCAAAACCAGCAACAACAAGACCAACAGCAACAGGAGCAACAGGAGCAGCAGCAACAGCAACAGCAGCAAGACCAACAGGACCAACAGGACCAACAGCAGCAGCAAAACCAGAGCGGGGATCAGCAGCAACAATCGGACCAGCAACAGCAGCAGGATCCATCCGGCGGGGAGGGAGAAGAGCGCTCGGGCGACGAGCAATCCGGGGAGCCGGCAGAATCCGGAGACCAGCCCGAATCCGAACCCGGAGACCGGGAAGAGGAGCCACAGGAGAACGAAGGTTCCGAGGGTCGGCCCGAAGATTCCCGATCCGGAGAGGAAGAGGGCCCGGAGAGCGACGAGCGGGAGCCCGGCGACGAAGACGGCGAGCGCCCGGAGGATTCGCCCGGCGAGGCGGAGGAAGACCGGCCCGCCGGCGAACCCGGGACGGGCGAGGAGGAATCGCCCGAAGAGACCGACCCGGCGGGTTCGACCGGGCCGGAGACCCCGTCCGCCGAAGAGGAGGCTTCCGAGCCCATGACCCTGACCGAGGAACAGGCGGAAGAGGCCGCCGCGCAACGGGCCGCCGCCGCCGGGGAGGAAGGCGGCGAACCCGGCGAGGGCGAAGAGGTCGTCATCGGCGTGATGTCCACCGAAGACGCCGCGCGGCTGCTTGACAGCCTGAAGCGGTCCGAGAAAAAATTACCGTTCGCGGGTTCGGGATCCGAAGGTTCCCGCGATCCGGCGGACAGACGCAACTGGTGATGAAGACATCCTTGTTCATTTTCACAGCCGTTCTTTTCCTCGCGGCGGCGCCTGCGGCCAGCGCGGAGACGACCGCGGGCGCCTCCTTCGATCCACCGGTCGTCCGCGCGGGCGAGTCGGCCATCTTCCGGCTGACCTTCCGCGAGGAGGGATCGGGGTCGAAGGGCTTCCACAACGCCGGCCCGCCCCGGCTTCCGCAGGTTGACGGACTCCGGCTGCGCTACCTCGGGCCGAACCAGGAAATGCGGATCGTCAACGGCGCGGCCAACGTGCGGTTGACCCACCTCTACCGGGCCGAGGCGTCGGGACCGGGGGATTACGAGATCCCGGCCTTCGCCGCCCGTCTCAACGGCTCCGAGATCGAAGTGCCCGCCGCCCGGCTGCAGGTCCTCGCCCGCGGCGACGCGCCCGATTCCGGCACCGCCCCCCCCGACCGGCGTCCGGCCTGGATGGAGATCGAACTGCCGCGCGAAACCCTCTACGTCGGCGAAGCGGTTCCGACCGGAGTCCGCCTCCTCGTGGACAGCCGCCAAATCACCAGTGCCTCGCTCCAGGCGGAACATCCGGAAAAAATCGGCGACGCCTTTTCCATCGGAAACTTCGGCCCCATGCGGCAGCAGCAGACCTCGCTCAACGGAATGCCGGTGACGGCGGCCGACTGGGACGTTCTCCTGACTCCTTTGAAAACCGGCTCCCAGGCGCTCGTTTTCGAGCTTCCGATGGCGGTCGCCCTCCGCGACTCGCGCGGCCGGCGCCCCGATCCCTTCGGTTCCCTTTTCGGCAGGTCCCCGTTCGGCGGCTTTTTCGACCGGGAGGAAATCCGGGCCTATTCGGACGACCGCGAAATCGAAATCCTCCCCCTTCCGGAAAAGGACCGCCCGGGGAACTTCACTGGAGGCATCGGCGAATTCGAGTTCGCGGACGCGGGCGTCTCGTCGGAACAGGTCCAGGTCGGCGAACCCTTCCTCTACGAAATCCGAATCGAGGGGCGGGGCAACTTCGACCGGCTGGAGCCACCCGTCTTCGCCGGCGAGGAAAGCGAATGGCGCGAATACAGTCCGGAAACGGCCTTCACCCCCGGCGACGGCCTCGGCTACACCGGCACGAAACGGTTCACGTTCACCCTGGTGCCCCGGAGCGAAGGGATCACCGCCACGCCCTCTTTCGCCTTCAGCTACTTCTCGCCCGAGGAGGGAGACTACCGTACGGTCGAAATCCCGCCCCGCCCGATCCGCGTGACCCCCGCTCCGGCGGGAGCGCGCCCGCCCGAACCGGAGAAGGAGGCCCGCAACCCTGTCGAGGCCCGGCGGGGTCCGGATCTGCTTCCGCCGGTGACCCGTTGGCCCGGCGACTCCGGCGGCGACCTTCGTGCCCCGGCGACCCGCCCGTGGTTTGTCGCCCTGCAAATCGCGACCGGCGGCGCTCTGCTCGGCGCATTCCTGCTCCTGCGGCACCGGCGGAGACTCCGCGACGACCCCGACTACGCGCGCCGACACCGGGCCCGGCGGGCCGGACGGCGTTGCCTTGCGGAGGCCTCCGCGCACGCCGAGGCCGGACGGGTCGAGGATTTCTTCCGGACCGCCTGCCGGGCGCTCCAGGAAAGCGTCGGCCCCTGGCAAACGGGCGAACCCGCGTCGCTGACCGAAAACGAGGTGATCTCCCTCCTCCACTCGGATCATCCCATCGCTGAAATCCGCCATTTCTTCCAGACGGCGGAATCCATCCGGTACGGCGCCCGCCCCCCGGCGGCCTCCGATCTTCCGGCCGAACTGGCCCGGCTCCGGGAACTCCTGCGATCCCTCCACAGCCGCAAGGGCCGCGACTCCGGGGGTTCCGCCCCACCGCCCGTTCTCGGTCTATTGCTGGCTTTGCTCGTTCTCGCCATTCCGGCTGCGGAACTGCCCGCGCAAACCGCTCCCGATTCTCCGGCGACCGACGGAGAGGCCGTTCGAGAATCCGCCGGGAGCGATCAGGAGGCGGCGGTCCTGACCGACCCCGCGAAAGCAAGATCGGTTTTCGCCGACGCGGTGGACGCCTACCAGCGGGAGGAATTCGCGGCGGCGGTTTCGGGCTTCCGCTCCCTTCTCCCCCGCTTCGGATCGGCCGCCGTCCACTACAACCTGGCCAACGCCCTCTACCGCCTCCGGACCTATCCCGAAGCGATTCTGCACTACGAACGGGCATTCGCCCTCGACCCGGGCAACCCCGACATCCCTGCCAATCTCGGTCTGGCCCGCGAAGCGGCGGAAGTAGGGCCGCCCCCCGCCCCGCCTTTCGCGGCCATCGGCCACCGTCTCTCGTGGAACGCATGGACGTGGCTCACGGCACTGGGTGCGTGGGGCCTGCTCGCGGTCATCGTCCTCGCCCGCACGACCGCCCTCCGCGGCCTCTGGCGGAACTCCCTCCTCTTTTTGTTTGGTCTGGTCCTCCTCCTCTCCGCGGTCGGCCAGACCCCCTGGATCGCCGGTCGAAACGACGCCGTGGTCCTCGCCGACGAAGCCGCCCTGAAGATCGCCCCGACAGCCACCAGCCCCATCGAAGATCGCCTGCCGGGAGGCACCATCGTGCGTACCGGCGAACGCTACGGCGACTTCCAAAAGGTCCGAACCTCCGAGAACACGACGGGATGGCTTCTCCACTCCTCGGTGGCACGGATCCGGGGCGAAGGTAACCATAGGTAAAAGAAAGGCAGGAAAAGCATGCCTCGGATGCCCGGTCCCGACCCGGAAAGGTTCGGTGGTGTCCGCGGCCGCTACCCCCCTTCGGATCGAGGGGCAACCGTCTTCGCCCTCCCTGTCGCGGAGCTTCCTTCTTCGCCCCTCCTAAACCGCGGCTACGGATGAGAAGC
>CAZDRT010000264.1:0-4564 GCA_964507815.1 uncultured Puniceicoccaceae bacterium | reverse complement strand
GGCAACCGTCTTCGCCCCTCCGGGGCTTCGCCGGTCAAGAGCCCACCGACCACGCGTGTATCACGGTGTGCCGCCCCTCTGGTGCCGCCCCTCAGGTCACACCCCTCCGTCACCGTAAATGAGAAAAGCGGTGGACAGGAGTGTCCACCCCCCCCGGCATTGCAGATCGGAAAATGCAGTGGACAGGAGTGTCCACCCCCCGGCATTGCGGATCGGAAAATGCGGTGGACAGGAGTGTCCACCCCCCGGCAGATATTCCCCGCTCAGAGGATGAGATCGGTGTTCATCGGTGTTCATCAGTGGTTTAAAAAAAAGGGAGGCCGCAACGCGGCCATCGCGCAAGCGCGAGGCCCTACAAATTTTTGGAAGGTCTCAGGTTTCCCCCAACACTCCACAACTCCACAACTCCAATACTCCAACACTCCAAGACTCCCCCTCTCCCCCTCTCCCCCTCACCGACCATCCACCCGCAACATCGCCAGCAGATCTTCTTTGCGGAAGGGTTTGCTCAGGTAATCGTCGAAACCGATTTCCATGAAATTCTGCTTCTGGTCGTCGCCGCAATGGGCGGTGAAGGCGACGATTCGTAATTCCCGGTACCGCGGGTCGGCCCGCAGTTCCCGCATGATCTCGATCCCGCGTTCGCTGCCGTTGAGGTTGATGTCGAGCAGCAGGACTTGTTTGCCCGGGAGGTTTTCGTGGAGGGCGGTTTCGTTGTCCACCACCGTCACCGGTTCCTGGGCCAGCATGCGGCGGAGGATGCGGCAGGTGGCGTTGTGGTCGTCGCAGATGAGGGCGTCCGCCACTCGGGCGGCGGGCGGCGGGGACGCTTTCCCCGCGGTGGCGGAAGTCTTGCCGTCTCCGTCCAGCGGGAGCCGCACGATCATGGTGGTGCCGGCGCCCTCCCGGCTTTCGACTTGGATCGTGCCCCGCATCAGGCCGACCAGTTCGTGCGTAATGCTGAGACCGAGACCGCTGCCGGGGAGGCTGCCGGTGTGCGGGTTTCGTTCCTGGGTGAAGGGCTTGAAGAGTTCTTTCTGAAACGCGGCGCTGATGCCGGGGCCTTTGTCGGCCACTTCGATGCGGGCGTGTCCGTCCCCGGCGGTCACCCGGATCTCGATCGGCTCGTCGGGACAGAATTTGAGGGCGTTGCCGACGAGGTTTCCGACAACGCGGAGCAGCGCCCCTTTCTCCGCCCGCACCCGGATCGACGGATCGTTCATCTCCGTGCGGATCCGTTCGCTCCCGGTCGCCCGCTTGTGCGCGGGGTCGAAGACGTTGCGGGTTTCCTCCAGGATTTCGTTCAGATGGATGGGCTCGAGCGGTAGTTCGACCCCGCCGGATTGGAGACGTGCGAGGTTCAGCACCGAGTCGAGCGTCTGGAGCAGGTAGTTGCATCCCTTTTGAATTTCGCCGCCGATCTCCCGGAGATCGTCGCCGGAACTCTCGCCGAGTATTTCCGACAGGCCGATGATTCCCGTCAACGGCGTGCGAATGTCGTGGCTCATGCTGGCGAGGAATCGGGTCTTGGCCCGGTTGGCGGCTTCGGCATCCTCTTTGGCGCGTTCCAGTTCCGCCTCGTGATTGACCCGGTCGGTGATATCGACACAGGTGCCGCAGAGGCCCGAGACGTTCCCTCCGGCATCACGCAGGCACTCCAGCATGACGTCGAGCCAGAGAATTTTTCCCCGCCTGGTGTTGATCTTCATCGTCTCCCGCCGGGGATTGCCGCTGCGGAGAACCGTGCGCTTGACGGCATCAATTTCCCGGTGGTTTTCGGGCACAATTTCTTTGTCGGTTTTACCGATAATATCATCGGTGGGGTACCCGGACGGTTGGTTCAGGATATAGGTGTACCGGAGGTCGGTGTCCTGTGCGAAAATGATGACGGAGGAATTCTCGATGGCCAGGCGGAGGTATCGCTCGGCCCGCATCAGGTCTTGCTGGGTTTTCCGGAGTTCGGTGATGTCGTCGAACGTGACGACGATCCCTTCGATCCGGTTGTCATTGGTGCGGTAGGGCAACACGCGGCGCAGGTAGTGCGCCTGGTCGAGGCCGTCGATGGTTTCCTCGCGGATCTTCAGGTCGTCCAGCACGAGGCGGCAGGTCTCGATCAGATTGTCGCCGTTGCATTTCCCGTTCAGGTCGGAAATGGGCCGTCCGATGTCCGATTCGATGAGATTGAAAAGTCGGCTGGTGGCCGGTGTGAAGCGCTGGATGCGCAGATCTTTGTCGAGGAAAATCGTCGCGATATTGGTGCTGGTGAGCAGATTGCGCACATCGTTGCGGCTGCGTTCCAATTCGCTTACTTTATCAGTCAACTGCAGGTTCACCTTGTTGAGTTCCTCGTTCAGACTTTGCATTTCCTCTTTCGAGGTTTCCAATTCCTCGTTGGCGGATTGCAGTTCCTCGTTGATCGACATGACCTCTTCGTTGGAAGTCTTCAATTCCTCGTTGGAGGTCTCCAGTTCGGCGACGGTTCCCCGCAGTTCGTCCCGCGTCTCCCGCAGGTCGTGGTCGAGACCGTCGAGCATGCTCCGGTTGTTGTCGTCCGCAAGCGGGAGGGGGCCGGCGGCGTCCGTGCATCCGCCCGGGACGGGCCTCGCGGAAATTTCTTCGAAGAGAACGAACAGCCCCGGCTCCCGCCGATCAAGGCGGATGGGTTTCAGGGAGATCCGGATCCGCCCGGCGTCGTCGCCGTCCGGAGTGGCTTCGAAAGATTTTTCGGTTTCCTCCTCCAGCGCCCGCTTGCCGAGTTGCCGCAGCTTGAGCCCGAGCGAGGTGCCGACCATCCGGCTGAGGTCGTTGGTGGGCGGGCCTTCGGGTTGATGCAGGTAGCGCCCGCTCTTCCCGCCGAGGTAGCGCACGGACATGTGCGGATCCACGATGGCGCTGACCGCCGAGAAGTGATCCATGATCAGTGCCCGGGAGGTTTCCTCCAGCGTCCGGTTGCCGGTGGGGCCGGGTGCCGCCGATCCGGTGCCTGCGGAGGGGCGGACGGCGGGGATGGTAACGCTCCCGTTGTCGGCCCGCATCGCTTTGGCTCCGACCCGTTTGAAAATGCGGTGTTCGCGTTGAACCGTGTCGAAGTTTTGCCCGGCTTTTCCGATGGTTTCCGAGGCCCCCAGCACCGCGATTCCCCCTTTCCTCAGCGCGAAATGCAGGAGCCGGATGACCCGTTTCTGCATGGAGGCGTCCAGGTAGATCAACAGGTTCCGGCAGCTGACGATGTCCATCCGGGAAAAGGGCGGATCCGAGAAGATGTTCTGCCGGGCAAAGGTCACCTTTTCCCGCAGCCACGGGACGATGGCGTAGCGGTCGTCGCCCGTCGGCTCGAAATATTTTTCCAGGTAGTGTTCGCCCACGTCCCCGGCGATACCCGCCGGGTAGATGCCGGTGCGGGCGATTTGGCGGGCGCGCTCGTCGATGTCGGTCCCGTAGATTTTCAGGGTCAGTCGTTTTTCCGTCCGCTCCATCGCCTCGTTGAGCAGGATGGCGAGGGAGTAGGCCTCTTCGCCGGTGGCGCAGCCGGGCACCCAGGCGCGCACATCGTCGCCGTCTTCCTTGTTTCCGATCAATTCCGGGATCACTTGCTCGGAAAGCGTTTGCCAGACCCCGGGATCGCGGAAAAAACAGGTGACGCTGATCAGAATATTCCGGGAGAGGGCTTTCACCTCGGATTCGTCCGCCCGCAGCATTTCCAGGTATTCGGCGAGGCCGGAGGCACCGGACAGACTCATCCGCCGTTCCACCCGCCGGAGGACGGAGGAGCGCCGGTAATCGCTGAAATCGTTGCCGGATTGCCTGCGGACGAGGTCCAGTATGCGCAGCAGGTGCTTCTCCTCGTCCGAGTCGATCTTTTCCGATTCGACCTGGGCTTTGCTGCGGTAGTCGAAATACCCGTCGGCCTTCCGGGCCAGCTCGCCGGCGGAGCCCATGAAATCGATGCACCCGGTCCCGATGGCACTCTTCGGCATGCTGGAGAAATTGGCATCGCCGGGGGTCTGCGCGAGGCACATGCCCCCCGCTGCCTTTATCTTTTGCAGTCCCATGGTGCCATCCGAGCCCGAACCGGAAAGCACGACTCCGACCGCGTTCTCGCCCTTCTCCCGGGCCAGGGAATCGAAAAACGAATCAATGGAGGAGCGGGGTCCGGCCTTCCGTGAAGGCGGGGTGAGTGCGAAACGGCCGTCTTCCAGGCGGATCCCGGCGTCATCCTTCAACACGTAAATGGACGCCGGCTCGACCGGATGACGGTCCTCCGGGTGCCGGACGGCGAGGGGAGAGGAGGATTCGATGATTTCCAGCAAATGGCTGTGGTAATCGGCTGCGAGGTGCTGGACGACAATGTAGCTCGTGCGGGTGTCGGGATTGATCCCCCCCACGAACTTCTTGAAGGCCTCCAGCCCCCCGGCCGAAAAACCGATCCCCACGACGGGAACGTCTTCGCGGTTTCGGGGACGGGAAGTTTCGGTCCCGGAGCGGTTGGATTCGGATTTTTCCATGAGTTCGAGGACGGGAGGGAGGGTAGAAAAGCGCGGCGGGGACGGCAAGGGTGTTCTTG
>CAZDRT010000263.1:0-4571 GCA_964507815.1 uncultured Puniceicoccaceae bacterium | reverse complement strand
GCGTTTACGACCTTTCGCGGACCGGCGTGCATGTCGCTCCTTCCCGGGCGTTCCCGCCGGGGCCTGAAGGCGCCCGGCCACGTGGGGCATGCCTTCAGGCTTGCCCGGGGTCGTCCCGACAGGCCGCGTTTACGACCTTCCGCTGACCGGCGTGCATGTCGCTCCTTCCCGGGCGTTCCCCGCCGGGGCCTGAAGGCGCCCGGCCACGTGGGGCATGCCTTCAGGCCTGCCCGGGGTGTTCCGATGACGGATTCGGCTCAAGCTCCGACTCCCGTTTCCCATCCCCTCCGGAGTCCGGCCCTCCGGTCTTGCCCGACCGGGCCGGGGCCGCGTGAATCTCCAGGGACCCGTCCCCGAACTCAAAGAGATAGCCCTCGGTCTTCAACCATTTCAGATCGTTGAGGAGCTGCCGGGTCTCTTCCGGCTCCAGCGGAATCTTCCCCTCGACGGGCGGGCGGTCCGGATACAGCAACCCCGGCAGGTCCTTCAACCGAACTTCGGTTTTCTCCCGCAGGGCGGCGATGATCCGCGCGACCGAATCGCTGAAAACGGCGTCCGGAGGAAAATGGTTGCGGCGCACCGCCGAAACAAAGCTGATCCCCTTTTTCCCCTTCTTAAAGAGAAAGAGATTCGCCTTCCGGAGTTTCATCCGCACATTATTGGCCGTGTCGAGCGGAAACCGCCGCTGCTGCTCGAGATACGACTCGAAGGAGCGGCGGATCTCCCCGTCCTCGGCTTCGACCAGGGCGCGGGCCGGAACCCGCGCCTGCCGGGTCTCGCGGACGAGTTTTTCGCGTTCCTTTACGGTCAGGTGGTTGATCGCTTCCTCGCGGGAATCGAACACCGGCCCGTCGGGCGCTCCCGCCTCCGCCCCTTCTTCCGGACGCCGGCGGAAGACCCGGCGTTTGCTCATCGACGACAGCCACTCCTCGACGGCCTCCGGCTCGGAAACCGACACCAGATTCTTTTCCACGCGGGAGAGAGGCACCTCCGGACAATTCGTCCGGTGGTGTTCCTGGAGCAGGGCCTGAAACCGGTGGTAGCTCTTCGGGGGAAGCAGCTTTCCGGTCACCTCGCACCGCATCACCGCCGGGAATTTGCCCGTCGGCGGTTCCACCTCTTCCTCCTTCTCCTCGAACATCGCGGAAAGAAGGATGGAGGCCGCGTGCCGGAGGGCCGCCGACTCCCCGCGGAAAATCTGCCGGTCCGGCAGGGACTCGTAGAGCGGGGGCGCTTCCTCGGAAAGGGGGCTGACCACCACCACCATCCGGTCCGGCTTGTCGAGGATCAAGCGCGTCACCTCGAACAGCTCGTACACCTTGAGGGTGGATCGCATCGACTGAACCAGCAGATCGAACGGCTCATCCTCCGGAAAGACGGAGAAAGCGACCACCGGCTTGAACGGCTCGGGAGGCCGGGAGGGTCGCGGACGCGAATCCTTCCCCCGGCCCGGTCCGGCCGGACCGGAGCGGGCCGGGCGACGATCCCGCGGGGGACCGGACGGGCGCCGCTCCCGCGGTTGCTCGGACCGGGACGACCGCCCGGACGAGGGCGAACCGGTCGACCACTGCGGGGCGAAACTCAAATCGCGGAGTTGATCGAGATCGACCGGTTCGGACTTGTCGGAAGGAGATTCGGAACTGTCAGCCATGGGAAATTAGCGGGATAATCCGAAACCCGAAGCGATCTGTCAAACAATGCCCTTCACCGGAAAATGACAATTTCGACACATTTGGGGTTGATCCCGGCGTGGGGATTCGCGGTACTCTTCCTCATTCCCTTGAATGCTCGGGTGGTGGAATTGGTAGACACGCACGCTTGAGGGGCGTGTGGCGAAAGCCGTGCGGGTTCAAGTCCCGCCTCGAGCACCAGCCTTCGTTCTGTCCTTCGGCCAGACACTACGGCTGGCTTCGCCCTTACATTTGCAACAGCGATGAAACAAACGACCTCTCTGAACGAAGGCTGTCCGCCGAAGTGCCGCGACGAAGTCGCTGACGAAGGAGGACACCCTATACACCAATGAAGCCAGAAGGAAAAATCGCTCTGATCTACGTATTCTTCGGTCTCCTGTGGATTGGCCTGTCGGATCTCTTTGTTTTCGCCAAAGGGGACGAGGCGGAGGTCGTCACCATTTTTCAGATGCTCAAAGGCAGTGCCTACGTGCTCGTGACCGCCGCACTGATCCGCTATCTGGCCAAACGGTTTTTCGACCATCGGCGCAGTCAGGAGGTGGAGCGCCACCGGGTCTTCCAGCAGACGATCGGTGCCTCGAACCATATTCTCCGCAACTATCTCACCCAGATGCAGCTGGTCATGATGGAAGCGGAGGCCAGTCCGGATTTTGATCGGCGCATCCTGAAAACGGCCAACGAAGCGTCCGCCAAAGTGGCGGAGCAATTGGACACTCTGGGAAATCTGGAGAGCTACACTCTAGAGGACCTGAACCGGCTGGTGTACGACGGCACCGAAAACGTCTGAAGCCCCGGGAGGGAAGCTGCACGGGGAATTGACAAACTATCAGCGACGCGATCAAACAAGAGCATGATTTCATGGATTCAGAACCTGTTGGAACGGAAAGGCCGGGTGGTTTTCATCATCCTGCTGGCGGTCGTCATCGTCGCCTTTGTCTTCGTGATCGGGGAAACCCCCGGTTGTGTGGGCGGCGAGCCCGGCGCTGTGTCCGCGCGCGAATACTATGGATACAACCTGAATTCCGAGGCCGACACGCGCGGGCTCATCCAGGAAGTGGTCATCAGCTCGATCGTGAACCGGGGCCGGAGGCCGCAAAACAACCAGATGCTCGAACAGGAGTTCCTCTCCCGGGCGGCGCTCCTGCACCTGGCCGACCGCGAGAACATCCCCTCCCCCTCCCAGGACGCCTTCGTCCGGTTTCTCGCGGAGATTCCGTTTTTCCAGGATGCCGAAGGCGACTTCGATCCCAACCGGGTGACCGACTTTCTCGATCAGGCGCAGCTGTCCCGCCAGTTCGACGAGGCCACGATCAACCGGACGCTCGCCAACGATTTCCGCATCCGCCAGCTCATGGAGTCGATCGCGCCCCCCGGCTACACCCTGCCCTTCGATGTCGAGGAACAGGCCCGCCGCATGGAGGCGTCCTACGATCTCGTGGTCGGTCTGCTCCCCCGGGAGACGGAACCCGGCGAGATCGAGGCGGACCCGGAGGAACTCGAGACTTTCTTCGCCGAGCGGGTGGAGGCCTACCGCATTCCCGAGCAACGCGTGCTGGCGCAGGTCGTCTTCGAGCCGGAGGACTACGCGGAAACAATCGACGGCCCGTCCGACGAAGAACTGGAGCAATATTTTTCCGGAAACCGGATGAACTACGTCGATGAAAACGCCGAGGACCCCGCCGAGGCGATTCCGGCGCTCTCCGCAGTAAGGGAAAGGGTGGTCGCCGACTGGCGGGCCGAACGAAGCCGGGAACTGGCCCTGGACGCCTCCGAAAAGTTCGTCTATACCCTCTTCGACGAGGACATCGGCTACAACGCGCCCGGAATCGAATCAACGGCGGAGCGTTTCGGAGTGACCCTGGAGGAACTGCCCCCCGTGGAGGGCACCACCGCGCCACCCGGAACCGATCTGCCCGATTCCGCTTTCGCCGAAGTCCCCCGGCTGGATTCGCTCCGCTATTTTTCCGATCCGTTCGAACACGACGGCAAAGCCTATGTCCTGATTCTCCGGGAAATCCTGCCCTCGCGGATCCCCGATCTCGCCGAGGTCGAGGAGGAGGTTCTGGCCGATTACCGGGAGGAGGAAAGACAGGCCGCCTTCGTCGCACGCGGTAAGGAAATCCGGGACCGGCTTTCCGCCGCCGTGGCCGAAGGCACCTCGTTCGCGGAAGAGGCGGAATCGCTCGGTCTCTCCGTCAGCACCTTCGAGGGAGTCGGCTGGGAGGACCGTCCGGACGATCTGCCCCCGGCCGCGCTACAGCGGGCGGAATCCCTTCCCGACGGCGAGGTTTCTTCCATGCGGGTCACCGCCGGGGGCGGGCATTTCCTATTCGTCCGGAGCCGGAGCGCCCCCGCCCTGGGTCCGGATTCCGAACCCTACGAGCGGACCCGCGAATTCCTAGCGTCGGACAACTCGCGGCGGTTCGTCTCCTCGTTCGTCAACGTCCTCGTGCAGTCGGGCCTGAGCCGTCTGGAACCCGACGCCCGCTAGCCAGTCCCGCCGGACGCGGGCAATCGCGCAAGCCGGAAAAAACCGGCTTCTTGCCCATAATCGATGCCGCAGATAAGTCGTTACCGCACAAGCTGGCCAGGGCCGATAAAACGAAGACCATTCGCAAATATCCAGCGGGCACTTGAACCCGTCGCTGATGCATAATAGAACCTAAGCTTCTAGTTTGTAATGGATTATGCGAGAATCGAGACGCCTCCCGGAAAGGTATTTTAGCTTTGGTGTAGGGGAAACGGCCACGGGATTCCCCGTGGGGCATGGCTTCAGCCTTGCCCGGGATGGCCCGTGGGGTTCCGCACTGGCGTCGCCGCCACCACACGGCCAAGCGGTACCGCTCCGCCGTTGCGCACCGGGGCCTTCCTTCTACGCTC
>CAZDRT010000262.1:0-4636 GCA_964507815.1 uncultured Puniceicoccaceae bacterium | reverse complement strand
GCCCGGAGAACAGGCTGACCTTGGAGAACTTGCTCACCCCGGTCAGGAAGACGAATTTGAGGTGCGGGTCGGCTCCTTTAATCACGGAATAGAAGTCGCGCAGGCCGTCCCGAATCTCTTGGGCAATGTCCGGATTGTCGATATTGTCGAGGATGGGTTTGTCGTATTCATCCACCAGGATGACGACATTGTGTTCATTCTTTTCGGCAACGGCTTCGATAAGGGTATGAAAACGACCGGAAAGGGTGGGTTCGGGTAAAGAGACGCCAAACTTCCCGGCTTTGGCGTCGAGGATTTCGCCAATTTTATCCCGCAAGTCCGAAAGGGATCGCACAACCCCATCGGAGAAGCTGATGCGGATGACGGGATACTGAACGGACCAGTCCCAGCGGTTTTCGGCGTAGAGGCCGGTGAAGAGGGATCGGCTGCCCTCGAACAATTCCTTGAGGGTATCGAGAAAGAGGCTTTTACCGAAGCGGCGGGGACGGGAGAGAAAGTAATATTTGCCCTGGTCAATCAATTGGAGGGCGAACGCGGATTTATCCACGTAGTAATGCCCGCACTCGCGGATTTCGCGAAGGTTTTGAATCCCAATCGGCAGTTTCTTACGCGGGAGGCTCATGCTGGTTCTATCTTTGGTGGAAAGAAGGAAGAAGGCAAAGGGAAAAGTGGTGGAGTGATGGAGAGGGCGGAGTCCTGAGACCTGAGACCTGAGACCTGACACCTGAGGGCGGAGACCTGAGACCTGAAACCTGAGACCTGAGACCTGATCATTAATGATTTTGGTATTATTTTCTCGGAAATCCTTCTTGCACTTGCCCTTGGGGAGCGGGAGTTGTTTTGCCGGATGCCTGTCCGACGGGGGAGGGCGAGGCGGCGATCACGGTCGGCGGGGCGGTGGCGGTGCGCGATGCGATTATCCCGGCCGCACACTCGGCGGATATTTGTTGCTCAATGTATTCGCTTTTATCGGCACCCTGCGGCTCAGCACCGAAGAGCGTGCCGCCTGGATTGAAGCGGGCTACGGGGAGTGGATGGCCGCGCTGCAGGAAGAGAGAACCTACCACGCCCTGGTCACCCATCACGGCTCCCGCGCACTGGGAGCCCAGGTTTACAAGAGGGGTCTCCACGCCGCCGTTGCCGCGACCAAGCGGGTGGCCCATGACATCCCCTCTTCCGCAGCCTGGCTCGATGCCGAGAGTGACGCGGGTCGGGATTATTGGGAGGCTCTGCAATACGTGGCCCGCTGGACGCGGGCCAACCACGAAGTCATTCATGCGGGCTTTCTGCGCAGACTAGGTCTGACCGGTCCGGCACTCGCCTTCGGCAACGAGCACAACTTCGTCTGGCGGCGCAGCGACGGGCTCTACTATCACGGCAAGGGGGCCACTCCCGCCTGGAGCGGGGTGGACGGACGGCCCTTGCCCGGCTTGATCCCGCTGAACATGGCCAGCCCGATTCTGCTCTGCCTGGGGGCCGGTAACGAAGATTTTCTGGGCTTTGCTCCCCACGGGGCCGGGCGCAACATATCCCGCACGGCATTGCGCAAGCGCTTTCAAACCAAGGGAGGAAAGCCGGACCGCAATCGCATTGCCGGGGCTATTTTGGGAATTCCTTTTTCCGCGCCTTGGCCTCCGGTGTCTCAAGCGGAGCGGGCGGTAAATCCACTGCGCTGGAAGCGGCCTCAGCGAGGCCACCTACAGGCTGGACTGTGCCCACATCCGCGCCTTGATTTCCTTCAGTGTATAGCGCAAGCGATCACGCTTCCGGATAAGAGCGGGCGGGTATCCGTTTTGCATCAAGATCAGATTCCAGGATGGCCTGCTCAGTGAGGTCTTTTGTCTTGCCCTCGGCCAGCTTCAATATCTTTTGAAGGGCGCTTGCGTGGTTGGTCGCCTCCAGGTGCCCGACAAGCGACTTCCCGCTCACCGTCAGCCCTTTCTATCGGAAAAACGCTCGCCATATCCAACCCGCCTGGCGTAGAAGTGCCGTTTGCCACAGCTTGACGGCATGGGACGCAAATTTTTGATAGCGTGCGGGGGCACGGGCGGGCACCTTGCGCCCGGGATCGCGGTGGCGGAGGAGCTGCTGGCGCGGGGGCATCGCTGTGCGCTGCTGATCAGCAACAAGCAGGTCGATTCGCGGCTCGTCCGCAAGTACGCCCATCTCGATTTTGTCCGGCTGCCGGGAACGGCTTTCGGTCGGCGGCCGGGGGAGATGGCCCGCTTTTTCAGTGAGTCGTTCAAGGGGCTTCTTTCCGGGCGGAGGCTGCTGCGCCGGGAGAACCCGGATCTGGTGCTTGCTTTCGGGGGGTTCCTCTCCCTGGGAGTCGTGCTTTCCGCCCGGCTCCTGCGGCTGCCGGTCGCCCTGCACGAGGCGAACCGCAAGCCGGGGCGGGCCATCCGTCTCCTCAAGCGCTTCGCCCGGCGGGTTTACCTGCCGACGGGGGTGCGGCTGGCCGGGATCACCCCCGGGACGGTGCGCCATTTCGGTTACCCCGTCCGCCGGGAGTTTCGGCGGATTTCCCGGCGCGGTGCCCGGGAGAAACTGGGGCTCTCCCGCGAGGGGTTTCTGCTCGTCGTATTCGGCGGGAGCCAGGGGGCGTCGGCGCTCAACGATTGGGTGGACCGACATTACCGGGAGCTGCTCGGAGAGGGAATCGACATTTACTGCGTCCGCGGTCTCGGGAAGGGCACGGAGGGCGTGCTGGAGGAGAAGGATTCGTCCGGGTCCGTCCGGCGCTGCCATTCGGTGGGCTTTTGCGATGCGATGAATCTGGTGCTTTCGGCGGGCGACCTCGCGGTGTCGCGGGCCGGGGCCGGTTCCATCGCCGAGTTGACCCGTTGCGCCTTGCCTTCGATCCTGATCCCCTATCCCTACGCGTCGGACGGGCACCAGGGCGAGAACGCCCGCTACCTCGAGGCGCGCGGGGGGTGCGTGGTGGTCGATCAGGATTATCTGGAGAGTCTCCGCGACGAGGTGGTGGCCTTTCACCGGGATCCCGGTCTGCTGGACCGGATCCGGACGAACCTCGAACTGATCGAGGACTCCAATCGCAAGGAGGATCTGGTCGCCGATCTCGAGGAGTTGGCCGGGACCGCCGCCGCCGGGAAACGAAAGGAGCCAACGGGTCCGGGCCTGGAGAGGTCATGAACGTGCGCGGGGAACGGTTTTTTCTGCTCGGGATCGGGGGGATGGGGATGCTCCCGCTCGCCCTTTTCCTGAGGGAAGGCGGTGCGGAGGTGAGCGGGTGGGACGACGCGCTCACGCCGCGGGCGGAGCGTCTGCTGCGCGGCGGAGGGGTCTCGCTCGCGCCGGAGCCGTGCGCGTCGTCACCCTGCGGGTTTCTCATCGTATCCAGTGCCATCGCCCCCGACCACCCCCTGCGCCGCCGTCTTGCGGCCAACGATCCGCCGCCGGTCGTTCTCCGCCGGGGGGAACTCCTCGCCCGGATCGCGGCGGATCGGAAACTCCTGGCCGTGGCGGGCAGTCATGGAAAAACGACAACGACCGCGTTGCTCGCCCACCTGGCGGAGCGCGCGGGGTGGGCCGCCGACCATGTGATCGGCGGATTGCCCGGTGATGGTCTGCCGCCCGCCCGGAACCGCGGGGCGGAGTGGCTCGTCGCCGAGATCGATGAGAGCGACGGGACGATCGACGCGTTTTCCCCCGAGGTGACCCTGTTCCTGAATTTCGACTGGGATCACGCCGACCGCTACCGGGAGGCCGGGGCGATCCGGGCGACCTGGGCCGGGCTCGCCCGGCGGACCCGCCTGGCCGTGGTTCACCCCCAGCCGACCCCCGGGGACGGCGCTCCGGACTGGCCGGACTCCCCGCAGCGGGTGGCCTTCCCGGTGGACGGAGACGACTTTTCCGCGACGAACGAGGCCGCCGCCCGCGCCGCCTTCGCGGTCGCCGCGGGCCGGTCCGCCGGTGCGGACGCGGCGGACGGTTTCCCCGGGGTGTGGCGGCGGCAGACCATCCACGCCCGGGGCGGGGGCTTCGCCGTGGTCGAGGACTACGCCCACCACCCCCGGGAGGTGGCCGCTTTCCTCGGCTGGCTGGCCCGCCGCGATTTCCCCGGGCCTCTGCGGGTGTACTTCCAGCCGCACCGTTTCAGCCGCACGACCTGTTTCGCGGGAGAGTTCGTCGAGGCGCTTTCGGGGCTGGCGGAGGTGGGGTTGCACTCCGTGTATGGCGCGGGGGAGGCGACCGCGGGCGGTGGCGATGCCCTTGCGCGGATCCAGACCGGGCTGGAGGCGAAGGGCGTGCGGGTGTCGCGGATACGCGGGCTGGCCGACTTTCCCGGATTCGGCGAAGGGGAGGCCGCCGGGCCGGTCGGCACGTTCGCCTTTGTCGGGGCGGGCGACGCGAACGAGTGGGCCGGGGTTCTGGCGGTCCTCGCCGGGGAGGGCGGTCGCCCGGTGCCCGCGTTGCTGCGCCTGGCCGCCGCCAATCTGACCGCCGGAACGGTGCGGAGCGGCGAGCCGCTCGCCCGGTGCTCCACTCTGCGGATCGGGGGAAGGGCGGCGGTTTTCGCCGAGCCCGACGGCGTCGCGGCCCTGCGCTGGCTGCTCCGCACGGCGGGGATGCTGGGGATCCCCGTCGCCTTTCTCGGCAACGGGTCGAACCTCCT
>CAZDRT010000261.1:0-4681 GCA_964507815.1 uncultured Puniceicoccaceae bacterium | reverse complement strand
CCACCACCACCTTCGGATCGAGGGGCAAGCCCCGCGACCACGGAAGAGTACCGAAGCCGGTGCATCGAACTCGCCCCGCCGATGAACGGAGACGGCCCTACTCCGGGGCCAGGAGCGGCGAGGTTTCCTCCCCCTCTCCGATGAGGCGGCCTGAAAACGGGTGATTCCGCAGCCGGACGATGCCGCCCGGTCTCCGGACTTCGATCACCGCCGCCTCCGCGGATCCATCGCGCCCGAAGCGGATGGCGAATACCTCTCCGGGCGAGGAAGAGCCCGGCGGCCCGGAGTCCGCCGGCCCGCCCCGTCCGCCGACCCGGCGGATTTCTTCGACGCCCGGAACGGGCTCCGCCTCCAGCCGCACGCCGGTCTCCCCGTCCTCCAGAACGAGGACACGCTCCTCCGGATCAAACCGCAGCCGCACCGGACGATCATCGGTTTCCGCCAGAAAATGCCCCCTTCGCAAGGATTCCTGCAGGGAGGCCTTCCAATTCCGCCGTCCGAAGGACTCGGCGACATTCCCCCAATCGGTCAGAAGAAATCCGGTGGACAGCCCGATCAATGCGATGACCAGCAGAATTTCCAACAGGGTGAAAGCGGAGGACCGATCCGAGCGACGGCGGCACCGGCGGCCGGGATCGATGTCTCTGGGCGAAAGCAACATGGCAATGGGATACCCGCGCGGGCACCGCCGGTCAAGGAGACTGTACGGGGTCCGAAAGATCGCACATCAGGCTTGCCAATCGCCCGCCATCGACCACCATTCTCCGCCATGGAGGCGGGTCTCGCACACTTGTGGCCGGAAGGGCGGGACCGGGACGCCCCGGTCGGAGAGGGAAACCGCCTTTTCGTCCCCGACCTGTGGCAACAGGAGGCCATCCGCGCGCTCGCCGCCGGGGAGGACGTCGTGGTGGACGCCCCGACCGGAGCGGGCAAGACCTTCGTCTTCGAGCAATTCATCGCGAAGAACGGCCCCGCCCGCAGCATCTACACCGTGCCCACCCGGGCTCTGGCCAACGACAAGCTCATGGAATGGCGGGCGCGGGGATGGAACGTGGGCATCGCGACCGGAGACCTCGCCGAAAACCTCGGGGCGCCGGTCATCGTCGCGACTCTCGAAACCCAGCGGAACGCCCTCTTGCGGGGAGAGGGCCCGGATCTCCTGGTCATCGACGAATACCAGATGCTCAACGACCCGCTCCGCGGTCTCCACTACGAACTGGCCGTCGCCAGCGCGCCCCCGGAAACCCAACTTCTCCTCCTGAGCGGCAGCACGGCGAACCCGGAATTGATCTCGGGGTGGCTCACCCGCCTCGGGCGGCGGGTCCGCCTCGTCCGCTGCCGGGAGCGTCCGGTCCCCCAGGAGGAGATCAACCTCGACGGCCTGCGGCGCAAAGTGCCCCCCGGCGTGCGCGGTTATTGGCCCCGCCGGATCGCCAAAGCCCTCGCGGCCGGCCTCGGCCCCATTCTCATCTTCGCCCCGCAGCGGCAGTCCGCCGAGGAGATCGCCCGCACGCTGGCCGCCGCCCTCCCCCCGTGCCAACCGCTCGAACTCACGGGTCCGCAGTCGGCCCTGGCCCGCGGCTCGATCCGCAAGCTCCTCTCCCGCCGCATCGCCTACCACCACAGCGGTCTCGACTACCCGCTCCGGGCCGGGGTCATCGAGCCGCTCGCGAAAACCGGTCAGTTCCGGGTGGTCGTGGCCACCACCGGGCTCGCCGCCGGGATCAACTTCTCCATGCGCTCGGTTCTCGTCACCGAAACCCACTACCGGTTCGGCGAGGAACTGCGGCGCATCCGCTCCGACGAACTCCTGCAGATGTTCGGCCGGGCCGGACGCCGGGGAATCGACCCGGTCGGATACGTTCTCACCGGAGCGGAGAAGCCCCGGCTGCGGGATGCGCGCCGCGCGGACCTCGCCCCGAACCGCCGCATCGACTGGCAGGCCTGCCTGACCAGTCTCCAGGCGATTTCCGCCGAAGCCGGAGACCCCCGGGCGGGGCTCGCCGCGCTGAACCGGCGCTTCCTCTCGGGCGGGAAGCTCAACCTCGGCCTCGACGACGAAATCCCCCTCTCCTTCGCCACGCCCTCCACCGCCGCCGGAGTCGCCGCTCCCGCGAAACGGATCGAAATGCGCGGCCCCGGGGGAGAGTGGGAGAGGCTCGGCAAAAAAAGGCGGGTGTCGCTCCGGGACGCTCTCTTTTTCGACGGCAACCGGTGGCTGCCCGCCCTCTCCGCCCCGGCGGTCCTGCGGGCCGTGCGGGCGGGTTCCCTCTGCCGTTTGCCCGGCCCCGCCCCGCTCCGATACGGGCGCATGCTCACCGTGGCTCTCTTTCCGCGCGAAGCCGGCAAGCGAAATCTCGATCTGACCAAAGGCTTCCGCAAGCTTCTCCGCCAGGATTGGGAGGCCCACCGGGACTACCCCCGCCCGAAATCCCACTGCACCCTCGAGACCCTTGAGAAACGATTCCTCCCGCTTCTGCCCCGGATGGCCAGCGGCGGCAGGGCCGTGAAATGGGAGGAGCGAGACGGCGCGATCCGGGTCTATCTGGACTATTCCGACGCCCTCGCCTTCTGTCGGATCAACGCGGAGGGCCAGGCGTTGATCAACCCCCCGGTGCGCGAAACCCTCGACGAGAACGCCCCCGACCTCGCAATGGCGCTCGGCAACCGGGGCGACGACAAGCCCCGCCGCCCGGCCCGGAACTGGGTCGATCTCGGGCTCGTCGATTCCCGTTTCCGCCCCACCCGCCGGGGGGTCATCTTCAGTTTCTTCAGCCAGGGCGAAGGGCTCGCCATCGCCGCCGGGCTGGAGGATCCCTCCTTCTCCGTCGAAGAACTGGTCTTCCAGCTGGCCAACCTGCGGGCCGGACACCGGTTCGAAGAGATTCCCGGCGCCGACGGCCGTCTCGGCGACCTCAGCCGGCTCAAATACGGCTGGCGGAGCATTCCGGGCTACCTCCTGCGCGGAGTCCCGCCCGAATACGGCGAGGGAGCGGCCGAGGTCGTCGCGGCGCTGGTCGCCGACCGGCGCCGCCGGTCCGATTTCGAATCCGACCAGATCCGGATCGGCGACATGGAGAGGGCCGTTCTGGAATGGCGCTCCCTCCTCCGGCAGATCGTTCACTCGCCCGACTTCGCGTGGGATCGCTGGCTCGAACTGCGCGACGAAGCCGCCCGACACCTGCGCCGCAGCCCCCCCTCGACCGATCTCGACTCTCTCCCGCCGCTGGCCGCCCACCAGATGCGCCGGATCGACTTCGGGCTCGTCGGCAAATAAGGGGGGGATCAGCCGCGAGGGACTGCGGGCGTCGCCGGGCCCAGTCGAACCGGGAGGTCATCGGGGAAGCTCCGATGCTACGGGGAGATGCTGCGGCACCGGAGCACCGCCCTCCAATGCGGAAAGGCGCGAATCAACCCCTACGGGAAGTGGACACTCCTGTCCACCGCTTTTCCGTCAACGGGCGAGGATGGGGAGGGGGAAACTTTTACCATTTTCTCCTTCCTCCCAAAACTCCCCACCTCAAGAGCGGCGGCCCTACCGTCCATGCGCGATTCGAAGATCACACTCCTTCGGGGATCCAGTCGCCGCAGTAGTATTCACACATCCCGGCGATGAATCCCTTTACCGCCGGGAAAGACGGGGACGGCGGATGGCAGCCAGACCGAGGACCGCCAATGCCAGGGCTAAGCCAAAGGTGGCTGGCTCGGGCACGGCTTGGGCAGAGAAGGTGTTCCCCTGGTCCATCTGCATCTGGTAAATCTGCGCACTCGTGCCATCCAAGGTGTAGTCCACGTTGAAATCCGTGATCGTTCCCACAATCGTGCTGAGATCCCATTGATAGGCGAAGGTATTCACCGTAACCGGACCAAACGGGCCGTTCGGGTCAAAGACCGAGCTGACGGTGCCGGAGTCGAATAGAGAGACGGTAGTCGCCCCACTGCCGGTGTTAACGGTGAGCGTGGGATCACCATTTAGCCAGCCAGCAGAACCCGAACCCACTTCAATTTGGAAGATAACCTGCTCAAGGTCAGCGACCGGAGTTGCGTCCGCGACCGTAAAGGTTCCGGCGGGTGGGAACGGCATCCCGTAAATGCTGGAGCCAGCGGGATATCCATTTCCGGATACTTTATCGAAGGTTGCGTCACCGGTGGGGTCGTCGTCGGTCGTGGTCGTCGTTCCCTGCGTCAAGACGGAATCTATGGCTTCGGGCCAGAGATCGCCGCCGTTGCCAAACCCCGGAAACGCGCCCGCTCCACCTTGTCCGCCATTCGCCGCATTAACGGTCGCAACCTGCGGATTCGAGACACTGAGATCATCCCAGGCATCGAAATCGGAGGTGCCGGGCAGGTTGTAGTTGATGAATGCGGCACTTGAGGTGGATAAAAGCCCCACCGATGCCGCAGCCGCGAGGACTGAGTTTTTTATTTTCATTTTGTTTTCTGTTTTTTGGTTGTTGTTCGAATCGAACCTTCGCTCCCCGAGGCTCGGAGGTAGCGATGATTCCTTTAGAGATTTGGACTTATTCTCAGTAAGTGTCGTTTTGGAAGCCGGTGTGAATTAAATCGAAGAGCTGTTGATCCCGAATTGTGCCAACATCATATGCCCCGACGTAGCATTGTCTTCAGTGGACTGCTTTCAGCGGGCTGAGACTGCATAATTGGGCGGCAAAAGTAGGTGGGT
>CAZDRT010000260.1:0-4723 GCA_964507815.1 uncultured Puniceicoccaceae bacterium | reverse complement strand
ATCGCTTCGCGATGGCCGCCGTTGGCGGAAGGGGAGGGATTCGAACCCCCGGAGGCTTTCACCTCAGCGGTTTTCAAGACCGCCGCAATCGACCACTCTGCCACCCTTCCAAGATGGAGGGAGGCAATACCGTTCAGTCGAACTTTTCAAACATATTCATCCCACCGGCACTTCTCCGGGCGTGACCACCAGTGCGCGGAGTAACGGAAGGAATTTTTCCGATTTTCCAGTGCTCTGCCAACACAAGAGACGGTCTTTTCCTCCAAGCCACTTCGGATTGGACGACTGAAGTCATCCAACCACGCGTAGTCGCTCCCATGGACCCACGGGCGGGCATACCGCTCACGGCTTTTTCTTCGGGAAGAGACAGCCACATCCCGATCCGCAGCAGTCCTTGCGGCGGATGCAGACGTAATTGCTTCCCCCGCAGAGAAAGAAAATTCCGACTGCGGCGGCAAGAAACGAGGCGATGACAATGAACCAGACCATAATGCGCAAAAACGGCTATCCCGGACCGCGGGCCGTGTCAAACGACTGGAGCGATGAGCCCTACAGGCGCCGGAACACGATGGAGGTGTTGTGTCCGCCGAAGCCGAGGTTGTTGGTCACGGCGACGTCCACCTTCCGCTCGACGGCCTGGTTGGGCGCGTAGTCCAGGTCGCAGTCGGGATCGGGCTCCTCGTAGTTGATCGTCGGCGGAATCCGGCCGGTCTCAATCGCTTTGCAGCAGGCGGCCGCTTCGATACCCCCGGCGGCACCGAGGAGGTGGCCGGTCATCGATTTCGTCGAAGTCATGACCAGCTTCCGGGCCTGCTCGCCGAAGACCCGCTTGACCGCCATGGTCTCGAATTTGTCGTTGTACTTGGTGGATGTCCCGTGGGCGTTGATGTAATCGACCGCCTCCATGGCCACCCCGCCGTCGGCGAGAGCCCCGCGGAGCGCCTCGGCCAGGCCTTTGCCCTCGGGATCGGGCATCGTGATGTGGTGGGCGTCACACGAGGCCGCATAGCCCGCCGCCTCGCAGTAGATCCGCGCCCCGCGCGCCCGGGCGGACTCCTCGGACTCGAGAACCAGGACCCCGGCCCCCTCCCCCATGACGAATCCGTCCCGGTTCAGATCGAAGGGGCGGCTCGACTTTTCGGGAGTGTCGTTGAAATGGGTGCTCATCGCCTTCATCGAGCAGAAGCCGGCATACCCCAGCCGGGTGATGGCGGCCTCGCTCCCCCCGGCGATCATGACGTCGGCCCGGCCGGACCGGATCATGTGCATGGACTCGCCGATCGAGTGGGAGCCGGTGGCGCAAGCGCTGACCACTCCGAAATTCGGGCCCCGGGCGTTGATCTCGATGGCGACCACCCCGGAGGCCATGTTGGCGATCAGGGCGGGGATCATGAAGGGCGAAACCTTGCGGGGGCCGCGCTCGAAGAGTTTGAAGGACTGCTCCTCGATGGTCTCCATCCCCCCGATTCCGGAGCCGATCAACACCCCGATCCGCGAAGGGTCGAGCGAGGCCGGATCGAGAAGCGCGTCGCCGAGGGCGAGCCGGGTGGCCGCGACCGCGAACTGGGTGTAGCGGTCGTTGCGCCGGGCCTCCTTGGGGTCCATGAAATCGGCCGGATCGAAGTCGCGCACCTCCGCCCCGACCCGCGTCGGGTAGGCGGATGCGTCGAAACGCGTCACGCGGTCGATCCCGGACCTGCCGTCCAGAAGCGCCTGCCAGAAGTCTTCGACCGAATTGCCGAGGGAGCTGACGATCCCCAGACCCGTGACGACGACCTTTCTCTGTTCCTTTTGGGGAGGCATGGAGGGGATCGCCTGAAGAGGGGATGGCCGCCCTCCGGCGAAATCAGGAGGATTTGTTTTTGATGTATTCGACAACGCTTCCGACGGTCTGGAGCTTTTCGGCGTCAGCCTCGGGGATTTCCCCGTTGATCTGATCCTTGAACTCCTCCTCGAAAGCCATGATCAACTCAACCGTGTCCAGTGAGTCGGCGCCCAAGTCGTCGAGAAAGGAAGCTTCCGGGGTGACCTGCTCTTCATTCACGTTGAGCTGGTTCACGATGATTTCCTTGACGCGGTCTTCGATGGATTTATCTGCCATTTTTGCTAGTTGTTAAAAGATAGGTGAAAGAAGAGGAAGAATCACATGACCATACCACCGTCAACCGTAAAAACCTGTCCGGTGATAAAGCCTGCGGTCGGGCCGGCCAGAAAGCCGACGAGGGAGGCGACGTCCTCCGGTGCCCCCATGCGCTTGAGGGGGATCATTTTCAGGATGTCGGCGCGGATTTCCTCGCCCAAATTCCCGGTCATGTCGGTCTCGATGAACCCCGGGGCGACGGCGTTGACCGTGATCGACCGGGCGGCCAGTTCCTTGGCCAGGCTTTTCGTGAAGCCGATCATTCCCGCCTTGGCGGCGGCGTAATTGGCCTGCCCGGCGTTGCCGGTCAGCCCGATGACGGAGGAAATGTTGATGACCCTGCCCCACCGGCGCCGGGTCATGGGGCGGACGAGCCTTTTGGACCAGTGGAAACAGCTGTCGAGATTGGTGCGGAGGACCTCGTTCCAGTCCTCGTCGCTCATGCGGATGAAGAGCATGTCCCGGGTGATGCCGGCGTTGTTCACCAGGACATCGACGCATTCGTGGGCCTCGAGGACGGCCTCCGCAACGCGGGCGACCGAATCGGCGTCCGCAACGTCGCACCCATAGGCCTGGGCCTCGCCGCCGTCCGCCCGGACCGCATCGACCGCCCGCAAGGCCGACTCTTCGGTGCGGGCCACCGACAGCACGCGGAATCCCATCCGCCCGAGTTCCCTCGCGATCGCCAGCCCGATTCCGCGGCTGGCCCCGGTGACAAGGGCCGTCTTTTTCTCTTCGAATTCCTCTGACATCGACTATCAGGCTGTCGGTATTCCCGGCGGCGGGCTAGAAAAAAATTTCCATTCCGTTCGTCCGGGGTATCGCCGGGCGGCCCGCTCAGGGAACCAGCCGGAAGAACTTCCGCTTGCCCGCCTGGACGACGGTCCCGCCCCCTGGGATCACCCCGATCAGCGCGTTGCGGTCGTCGATCCGCTCTCCGTCTCGTTTGACCGCGCCTTGTCCGATCAAGCGGACGATCTCCTTTTTGCTGGGGAACAGACCGGAGGCGTCCATCGCATCGACCAGTTTCGCATCGGCCCCGGCAGGGATATCCTTCAACGAGACCTCCGGCATGCTCTCCGGATTCTCTCCACGGGCAAAAACCTGCTCAAAATCCGCGAGAGCCGCCCCGCCCTCCTCCGGGGAATGGAACCGGGAGACCAGTTCCCGGGCCAGAGCCTTCTTCGCCGCCATGGGATGGCCGCCCCGGGCGTTTTCGATTTCATCCGGGGAAGCCAGGAGCAGCAACCGGTAGTACTCCCACATCGTTTCGTCGGGGACGGACATGACCTTCCCGAACATTTCCCCGGGCGAATCGTTGAAGGAGACGTAGTTGTCGTAGGACTTGGACATCTTCCGGTGACCGTCGAGACCGACGAGAAGAGGAAGGGTCAGGACCGCCTGCTCCGGTTTGCCGGCGTCCTTCTGGAGCGCCCGGCCGACCAGCATGTTGAAAAGCTGGTCGCTGCCGCCGAGTTCGACGTCCGCGTCGAGGACCAGGGAGTCGTAGCCCTGGATAAGGGGGTAGAGAAATTCGACGATGCTGATCGGGGCGTTCGAGGCGTGGCGGTTCGCGAAATCGTCGCGCTCGAGCATCCGGGCCACCGTCATTTTCCGGGCCAGTTCCAGGCAATCGCCGAAGGACATCGCTCCGAACCACTCGCTGTTGTAGCGCACCGTCGTCTTTTCCCGGTCGAGCACCCGGAACGCCTGGTCGAGGTAGGTTCCGGCGTTGCTTTTAACTTCCTCCGCCGTGAGCACCGGCCGGGTCGAGGAGCGTCCGCTCGGATCCCCGATCATGGCGGTGTAATCGCCGATGATGAGGATGGCCTCGTGCCCGGCGTCCTGGAACTCGCGCAATTTGTTGAAAACCACGAGGTGGCCGAAGGTCAGGTCGGGCCGGGTGGGATCCACCCCGAGCTTCACCTTGAGACGCTTCCCGGCGGCGATCCGCTCCCGCAATTCCTCCACCCCGATGGCGGCCTCCGTGTTTCTTTCCAAAACAAACTCCTGCATAGGGGAAAGGAAGCTACTCCCGCGCGGGACGGATTGGCAAGGCGGATGATGGCGGGCTACCGGGGATAACCAACCGGGTCTAATATTGGTTGACGCCATGCCGTGCCGGAAGGTGGACACTCCTGTCCGCCGATTCTCCTCCATCCAATAGCGAATTCTACTCCGAACCCGCGGGACAGGAGTGTCCCACCTCCTTAAAGGTGTCAGACTACCTATAGATTTCGGCGGCGCGGGAATCTTCCGGAAGTTGATCGGATCCTCCTCCGACGTATCGCGGCGGCTGAGGACAGCCGCCCTCCCGCCTTAGTTCGGCGGCATACGCACTATTATCGAATAAATTTTGATATTCCCTCCACGCACTTGTGGTTACACCCACTTCGGGTTGGACGACTGAAGTCATCCAACTACGTGGTCGCATGACTTTGGTCGTGCGACTCGGCACTCTTCCGTGGTCGCGGGGCTTGCCCCTCGATCCGAAGGTGGTGGTGGCCGCGGATACCACCGAACCTCTCCGGCGATCCGGAACCTTTCCTTCCGATGCGAAAACCGGGCGCTGAAGCAACCCGG
>CAZDRT010000259.1:0-4734 GCA_964507815.1 uncultured Puniceicoccaceae bacterium | reverse complement strand
GGCAAGGCTGAAGCCATGCCCCACGGGGAATCCCGTGGCAGTCTTCCCTACACCATAGCTAAAAGCTCCCCGGGAACCCCATCGTCCTTTGGTTTTTGACTTTCGAACGATTTCCGGTCTCCCTTTCCCGCTTTCCATGAAGCATCGACTTTCCCCATTGACGGCCCTTTCGCTCATTCTCGCCGGTTGTTCCGGACCGGATGCCGGGGAGGAAGGGGGCGGTGGTGGGCCGCCCGTTCTGCCCGTCATCGTCGAGCCGGCCCGGAGCGAGCGAATCGTCCAGACCGTCGATCTCGTCGGCACCCTCCTGGCGAACGAGAGCGTCACGATCAGTCCGGAAATCCCCGGGACCATCGCCTCCATCCATTTCGAGGAGGGGGACCGGGTGGAAGAAGGGGATTTGCTGCTGCGTCTCGACGACTCCAAGCTCCGGGCGCGTCTCCGCGAGGCCGAGGCCGCCTTCGCGCTGGCCGAGAGCAACCTCGGGCGAAGCCGCCAGCTGCTGGACCGCGAGCTGATCTCTCCGAGCGAACACGACCAGAAGGTCGGCGAGTTCGCCGTGGCCGAGGCCACCCTCAACGGGCGGCAGGAGGAGTTGCGCGACGCCAGCCTCCTCGCGCCGTTCGCGGGCATCATGGGCGAGCGCAGGGTCAGCCCCGGGGGCTACATCGAGACCGGAGAGGCGGTCTCCACCGTCGTCAATGTGACTCCCGTCCGCGCCTCTTTCGAGGTGCCGGAGCGATATTTCCGCAAACTTTCCGTCGGACAGACGATGGAGCTGAAGGTCCCGGCCTATCCCGGCCGGACCTTCGCCGGGGAGGTCTATTTCATCTCGCCGGTCATCGCCCCCTCCTCCCGGACGGTCCTGGTGAAGGCGTCCGTTCCGAACCGCGAAATGCTCCTCAAGCCGGGTATGTTCGGCACGCTCGCCCTCTCCCTCGACGTCCGGGAGGAGAGCGTGGTCGTTCCGGAGAGCGCCGTCTTCCAGCGGGGCGAGACACCCCACCTTTACGTGGTTTCCTCCGATAACCGGACGGAGCTGCGCCCGGTGACCCTCGGTCTGCGGCAGGCGGGTGCGGTCGAGATTTTGTCGGGACTCGAGGCGGGCGAGACCGTGATCGCCGAGGGCGTGCAGAAAGTCTTTTTCCCGGGCGCGGAGGTGGAGCCGCGGCGGCGCGAAGCCGAGTGATCCCGACCGCTTGATCCCGCCATGAAACTCTCCGAAATCTGCATCCGGCGGCCCGTCCTGGCGACGATGATGAGCCTGGCCATCATCCTCTTCGGCACGGCGGGCATCCTGCAGCTGCCGGTGCGCGAGCTGCCCGACATCGACCCGCCCATCGCCACGATCACCACGGTTTACCCGGGGGCCAACGCCCGGATCATCGAGACCGAGGTCACCGAGCCGATCGAAGACATCGTCAGCGGAGTCGAGGGCATCAAGAAGCTGACCTCGGAAAGCCGGGAGCAGCTGAGCCGCGTGACCGTGGAATTCAGCCTGGACCGCGATATCGATGTCGCTTCCCAGGAGATCCGCGACCGCGTCCTGCGCATCCGCTCCTCCCTGCCCGACGAAATCGAGGAGCCCGTCATCGAGAAAACGGACGCCGACGCCCGGCCCATCCTGTGGGTGGCCCTCTACAGCGATCAGCGCTCCACCCTCGAACTCACCGACCTGGCCGAGATTCAGCTACAGGAACAGCTGCAGAACGTTTCCGGCGTGAGCACCGTGATCCTGGGAGGGTCCAAACGGTTCGCCATCCGGATACGGCTCGATTCCGCCGAAATGGCGGCGCGGAACCTGACGGTGGTCGATGTGGAGGAGGCGCTCCGCAACCAGAACGTGGACCTCCCCAGCGGACGGCTCGAGAACCGCCAGCGCGAACTCTCCATCTACACCCGGGGGGATCTCCGCACCCCGGAGGAGTTCGGGCGCATCGTCCTCGACTCCGCCGACGGCGGCATCGTCCGGCTCGAGGACATCGCCACCGTCGAGATCGGAGTGGAGGACGAGCGGAGCGTCGCCCGTTACAACGGGGAACCGGCGGTCGGCATGGGGGTGATCCGGCAGTCGAAGGCCAACACCATCGAGGTCGCCAAGGGGATCGCCGCGACCATGGAGCGGCTGGGCCACGACCTCCCGGAGGACGTCTCCTGGTTCATCGCCTACGACGAGTCGGTGTTCGTGGAGAAGGCCATTCTCGAAGTCTGGCGGACGCTGGCCATCGCCTTCGGCCTCGTCGTCCTGACCATCTTCATCTTTCTGCGGAACGTCCGCTCGACCCTGGTCCCGGCCGTGACCATCCCGGTGTCGATCATCGGCACGTTCTTCGTCCTATTTCTTTTCGGGTATTCGATCAATATCCTGACCATGCTGGCCCTGGTTCTGGTCATCGGGATCGTGGTGGACGATTCGATCGTCGTCCTCGAAAACATTTACCGCCACATCGAGGAGGGGATGAAGCCGATCGACGCCGCCATCCTCGGCATGAGGGAGATCACCTTCGCGGTTATCGTCACCACCGTGACCCTGGTCTCCGTCTTCCTCCCCATCGCCTTCCAGACCTCCGAGACGGGCCGCCTCTTCATCGAATTCGGCGTCACCCTGGCCAGCGCGGTGGTCGTATCCTCCTTTGTCGCGCTGACCCTCACGCCCATGCTCGCCTCGCGGACCCAGCGCGCCCGGGTTGTCGAGCACCACGGGGAGCTTTGGTTTTTCCGCGTTTTCGAAAGGGGATTCGCCCGGCTGGCGGGTGCCTACGAGCGCACACTGCGGTTCTCCCTCGACCATCCGGCGCTCGTCATGCTCGGGGTGCTGGCGGCGGTCGGCCTCGGGGCGTTTTTCTACGCCGGGCTGGAGGAGGAGTTCCTCGTCGAAGAGGACAAGGGCCGGTTGCTCGCGATCGCGCTCGCGCCGGAGGGGGCCACCGCCGAGTACACCGACCGCATGGTCCGGAAAATGGAGTCGATCATGGAGAACGTGCCGGAGGTGGCGGGGTTCTTCTCGGCCGTCGCCCTGCCGTTCGACGGCGTCGGCGATCCGACCCGGGGGATTATGTTCGCCCGGTTCAAGGACCGCTCCGAGAGGGACCGTTCGGTGCCCGACATCGTCAACGCCCCGGACGGGCTGAAGAACCGCTTCTTCGCCGAGGTGGAGGGTGCCTTCTCCATCGCGATCCTTCCCAAGTCGATCGGGCGCGGGTTCGGGCAGCCGTTCGAGCTGGTTCTCCAGCACCCCGATCTGGAGCAACTCGCCGCGGTCGCCGAAACCGTCTCCGGAAAACTTTCCCAAGCGGGCTTCCTGACCAACACCCGCTCGGCCTTCAACCTCGACAAGCCCGAGATCCGGGTCATTCCCGACCGCGCCCGGCTCAACGAGCTGAACGTCTCCCTCGCCGATCTCTCCCGCACCCTGCAGATCCTGTTCGGGGGCGAGGATCTCTCGAACATGAAACGGGACGGCAAAGAATACGAAGTGATCGTCCAGCTCGACCGCGAGGCCCGGCTCACCCCTTCGGACATCGACCGCGTCTATGTGCGCAACCGGAACGGCCATCTGGTGCAGCTCTCCAATCTCGTCGATCTGGCGGAGGGCGGCGGGCCGAACTCCATCAACCGCTACAACCGCATCCGCTCGACGACCATCGAGGCGACCCCCGCCGGCGTGACGATCGGGGAGGCCGTCGCCCGCGCCGAGGAGATCCTCGCCGGGACCCTCCCCGCCTCCTTCCAGTACTCCTGGAGCGGCGAGGCGGAGGATCTGGTCGATAGCGGAAACGAGATCCTCATCGTCCTGCTCTTCGCCCTCGTTCTCGTCTATATGGTGCTGGCCGCGCAGTTCGAGAGCCTGACCCACCCGCTCACCGTCCTGCTCACCGTGCCCCTGGCCGCCTGCGGAGCTTTCGGCGCGCTCTGGATCCTCTCGTTTTTCGAGGGAATCCCCGGCATGAACCTCAACCTCTTCAGCCAGATCGGCCTGATCCTGCTGGTCGGGCTCGTCACCAAGAACGCCATTCTCCTGGTCGAGTTCGCGAACCAGAAGCGCGCGGCGGGCGCCGACGCGAAGGAGGCCATGATGGAGGCCGGGCGGATTCGCTTCCGCCCCATTCTCATGACCAGCATCTCGACCATAGCGGGTCTCATGCCCATCGTCATCGGATTCGGCGCCGGTGCCGAGAGCCGCCGCCCGCTCGGTGTGGCGGCGGCCGGGGGACTCGCCAGCAGCCTCGCCCTCACCCTGATCGCCGTGCCGGTGGTCTATCTCCTCTTTTCACGCCTGGGCCGGAAGGCAAAGACCGGCGGCGAAGGCGGGGTGTGACCACAAGTGTGTGGAGCAAAATCGATGAAGTCGTGCGGTTCGGTCCGGATTGCCGGCACGGTTGCCGCGTGGCCCCCGTGGTCGCGGGGCTTGCCCTCGATCCGAAGGTTGTAGTGGCTGTGGAAACCACCGAACCTCTCGGGACCGACACCGGGCGGCCGTGGAAATCAGTGTCCGTTCCACGGAATTCCCCGTGGGGCATGGCTTCAGCCTTGCGCGGGATGGCCGTGGGGTTTCGCACTGACGTCGCCGCCGCCGCACGGCCAATCGGCACCGCTCCGCCGTTGCGCACCGGGGCCTGAAGGCCGCCGGCCACGGGGGGAGCCCGGAATTCCCCGTGGGGCATGGCTTCAGCCTTGCGCGGGATGGCCGTGGGGTTTCGCACTGACGTCGCCGCCGCCGCACGGCCAATCGGC
>CAZDRT010000258.1:0-4765 GCA_964507815.1 uncultured Puniceicoccaceae bacterium | reverse complement strand
TGTTCGACGTGGTCGTGCGCACGGCCGGCGGCGGGGCAGAGCTCGCGCGCTCCACGATCCTCGTGGCGCCCGCCGGGTCGTTCAACAGCGACACCGGGACGGTCGCGGAGGAGGTCGACCTGTCCCCGTTCGTGGGCCAGGACGTGAACATCTGCTTCGAGTGGACGATCCCCGAGGACTTCTCCGGCCCCGCCGGCTTCGAGCTCGACAACATCTGCATCGACAAGCCCTGCGTCGGCGACACCAACGCCGACAACACGACGAACGTCTTCGACTTCGCCACGCTCGCGGCCGCGTTCGGCACGCGGGTGGGCGACCCGGGCTTCGACCCGAACGCCGACCTGAACAAGGACGGCCGCGTTGACGTGTTCGACTTCGGGAACCTGGCGGCCGACTTCGGGTGCATGTGGCCGTGACGCCGAGACGTCGGCGATCGTGAGTGGTCCAAGCGGGGGCCCGTCGCTGTCGCGGCGGGCCCCCTTTCTCTCGACGGGCCGGACCCGCTCAGGACCCGTCGATCCGCCCGAGAAACGCGGCCAGGTCGAGGGCGTCGACCACGCCGCACGGCGGGGCGATGTCGGCCGCGGAGAGGCCCGCGTCGAGGCGGTCGAGGAACTCGGCGACGTCCGCGGCGTCGATGACGCCGAAGGGCGCCGCGGTGTCGATCGGGCCCGGCGGGACCGACTCGACCGCGACGGTCGTCGGCGGGTTGAGCTCGCCGTTCGGGTCGTCCACCAGCTCGCCGGGCAGCGAGAGGGACAGCGGCGCGGCGCCGATCGGCGCGTCGAAGTAGAGGACGTGGTTGTTGTCGTTGTCGTTGAGATCGCCGATCGCGATGGGGGCGAGCGGCTCGGGCACGTCGGCGACGTCGAGGCGATAGGCCCCCCACTGCGCCTCCACGACCTCCGCGCCGCCGGGCTGGGTCACGCCGCCGGTCCACGTCGCACGGACGGCGAGCGTGGCCCCGGCCGGAGCGCCCGCGGGCAGGGGCTCGACGGTCTCCGCCAGGATCAGCGTGGGCCCGGCGGCGATGGGGATCACGCCGGCGGTGGCGCCGCGGAACTCGCACCCGCCCTCGGTCAGGATCGAGCCGACGATCTCCACGGTGGAGGGCGTCACCCCGTCGCCGAGCTCGCCCACGAGGAGGATCGTGCGCTCCTCGTTCGGCTCGTTGGCGGGGTTGATCGTCGCGCACGCCGGGACGAACTCGTTCCCGAGCCCATCGCGGATGAGGAAATCGCTTGGCTGAACCGTCGCGGGGTCGATGGTCCGCGACAGGACGAGGGGCATGCCGTCGACGGGTCCGGGGTTGGGCGGGAGCTGGCCGAGGCAGAGGGCCTGGAAGGGGAGGGCGCCGGCCTCGTCGAGGCCGAAGAAGGCGGAGAGGATCATCGGCGGCTGGGCCGCGCGGGCGTGCTCGCGCGGAGCGGGGTGGCGTTGGGAATCGCTGCGCTCGGGCGGGCGGGAGTGTTCGGCGATGTCGCCCGCGGCGGCGGCGGACGCGGCCAGGGTGGTGGCGGCGATGGCGAGCAACGCGCGTGGCGAGTGTCGTCGGGGCATGGGGCGCTCCGGGGCGTGGGGAGGTGCGCACGCCCAACGCCGCCGTCCCGATCGGCTTGCCCCGGACGCACCAAAAGTCTCTCTCGGGCAGACGGTGGCGGACGCCGGCGCGCGGGCGAGTGGGCCCGGAGGGACTCGAACCCTCACTCCCGTCGCCGGGAAGCGGATTTTAAGTCCGCTGCGTCTGCCGATTCCGCCACGGGCCCGGGCGATGGATGAGGATATCGGGGCCCGGCCACCGAAGCGGCGCCCGCGGGCTGCAGCCGCGGGAGGCGGGCCCGCGGGGCCGGTCGGGGTTGACTCGGGGGCGATCGGTGGCGAGGATTGCCCGAACGCCGGACAGGTGGCCGAGCGGCTGAAGGCACCGCTTTGCTAAAGCGGCGTACGGGTCACACCGTACCGCGGGTTCGAATCCCGCCCTGTCCGCTTCTCCGGTGGGCGATCCGACGATGATCGATGGTCGGCGGGGCCGAGTGGGTGGAACGGGCGAGGCCGGCCCAGCGGATGACCGCGAGCGCGCCGGTCAGGGCGACGCACGGTCGCTCGACGCGACGAGTTCAGCGATGGTCAGCGCCTTCTGGGGCAGGTAGCCCTCGTCGTCGAACCAGATCACCGTGCCGTCGACGTCGAGAACGAGCACGCGGGTGAGGTTGCCCCTCTCGTTGCCGGTCAGGCGGGCGACGGGCTCGGCGGCGTCGCCGTAGAGCGTCACCACGCTCGCCCACGCCTCCTTCGGGATGCCGGATCGCATGCCGTCGTCGATCCAGCCCGAGGCGAAGGTCGCCGCGAGGCCGGGGACGGTGGGGATCTCGTAGATAGGGACGGGGACCTCGGCCTGGATGAGTCCCATGAACCACCGGTCGATGTCGAACTGCGCGCGCTGCTTGTACCCGACGAGGAGCACGGCGGGCTCGCCGGCGAGGTCGTCGGGGAGGGTGACGGGATTCTCCTCGAGCGACTGCCCGGTGACGGTGGGGAAGGGCTCGCCGGTGGGGTCCCGGTTGGGATAGGAGGCGGCGCAGCCCTTGGTGGACAGGATGGCGACCGCGGCCACCGCGGCGATCGCGAAGAAGATGGGGAGCTTCGGCAATCGCTGAAGCGATCGGCGTCGATGGGGCATCGCGGGACCTCCGGTGACACTCTACGGCCGATCCGCCGGAGCATCTCCCGGAGAGGCGATGCGATGGATCAGGCGGGCACGACCGACCGGTATGCCAGGACGATCCGCATCCGCTTGGTCAGCAGGATGTGGGACCGGCCGGCGAGCTCGGCGGCGGGCGCCGTCATGGCGGCGGGGGCGTCCAGCGGGGCGGACGCCGCGGGGGCGTCGGCTCGGAGGACGGCGGCGGAGGTCGCCAGCACGGCCACGGCGACGACGATTCGCGGGATGGAGGTGGTGCGGGCGTTCATCGTGTCTTTCCTCTGTGCGGCCGGCCGGGCGGCGGGGCTCGGCCTTCACCGGAAGTCTGACACGGGCTTGAGCGCTCGCAAGTTGTTTGTTGCGGCGGGGTTGGGGGTGGAGGGGCTGGGCAGGTCGTGCGGGCCGCGGGGCGGGGTTTTTCGGGACTCGGGCCGCGGCGACTGAAGGGAGGCATCCACCCGAGGTCGTCACGGAGCGACGAAACAACCGCGGGCGGAAGCCGCCGGGCGATCGATCACGCTCGGCGTGCCGCGGCGCAACGACCGAGAACCTCCGTCTGCCGACGGAGGCGTGGTGGGCGCTCGATTGGGGAGGGTCTCAACCGGTCTCGAGCAGCTCGTCGATGCGGGCCCGGAGGGTGGGGTCGTCGGGGGCGGTGCGGGGGCCGTAGCGCTCGACGAGGCGGCCCTCGCGGTCGAGCAGGTACTTCGTGAAGTTCCAGCTCGGCTCCTCGCTTTCGCCGGCGAGGCCCTCGTAGAGCGGGTGGGCGTCGTCGCCCTTGACGGAGATCTTTGAGAACATCGGGAAGGTAACGCCGTAGTTCTTCTCGCAGAACTCAGCGATCTCGGCGTCGGTCCCCGGCTCCTGGCCCATGAAGTTGTTGGCGGGGAAGCCGAGGATGACGAGGCCGTCCTCCTGCTTCTCCTCGTAGAGCGCCTGGAGGCCCTCGTACTGCGGGGTGAGGCCGCACCTGGAGGCGACGTTGACCATGAGGACGACCCGGCCGCGATAGTCGGCCAGTGATTGCTCCTCGCCGTCGAGGCGGGGCATGGTGTAGGCCAGGTGATCCATGGGCTCGGCTCCGGGCTCGGAGGGCGTGGCGGCGATCGGCTCGGACGGGCCGCACGCCGCGAGCACCACGAGGGGCGCCGCGAGGAGCATCCGGGCGATGGAGGTGGTCGAAACGCTCATCGATGCAGACTCCCGGGTACGAGACGCGTGGTGGGGCCGCCGCCGCGGCGACTAGACTTTCGCCCACGATGGTTCGCCTCAAGCGTATCGTCAGATTCTCCATCAATCCGCCCGGCGCGGCGGGCGAGGAGACCGCCCGCAACGGCTTCGGGGGCAAGCCCGCCATGCGGGGCTTCGGGCGGTACTACGAGCTGGAGGTCGGCCTCGGGGGTGAGGCGAGCGAGGTGACGGGGTACCTCGTGAGCGTGCAGGACATCGACCGGCTGACGCGGGAGACGGCCGTGCCGCTGATCGCCCAGGCCTGCGAGGAGGCGCCCGGGGCCGAGCCGGCGCTGCTGATGCCGGCGATGCTGGCGGCGATGCAGCCGCGGTTCGAGGGGTACCTCCGGCGGGTTCGGTGGAGGCTGACGCCGTACTATTCGATCGAGATGACGATCGCGGAGCAGGACAGAGTGATCATCCGTCAGCAGTTCGATTTCGCCGCGGCCCACCGGCTGCACTCGCCCGAGCTCTCCGACGAGGAGAACCGCCGGATCTTCGGCCACTGCAACAACCCGGCGGGGCACGGGCACAACTACCGGTTCGAGCCTGCGGTGGCTGTCGAGCTGCGCGAGGGCGAGCTGCCCTTCGGCCTGGCCGACCTGGAGGCGGCGGCCGACGACGTGATCGTCAAGCGCTTCGACCACAAGCACCTCAACGAGGACACGGACGCGTTCTCGGCCGAGTCGGGCGTGCAGCCGAGCGTGGAGAACATCGCGCGGGTCTTCTACGAGCTGCTCGGGCCGGAGATCGAGAAGCGGTCCGGCGGCGCCGCGGAGCTGCGCGGGGTGACGGTGTGGGAGACGGACCGGACCAGCTGCACGTATCCCGGGT
>CAZDRT010000257.1:0-4770 GCA_964507815.1 uncultured Puniceicoccaceae bacterium | reverse complement strand
ACGAAGCCTGGCTTTCGCGTGGGCTGCACTGGCAGCGGCTGTTCGTGCTGGAGGTCAGTGTTCAATGACGGACGCTTTAGTCAGGCACTCAACACCTTTGGTCGCGCCGCTATGGCCGCGCCCAAGGCTGGCGAACCCAAACTCGGCTACTCGCTGGCGGCAGCAATGCGGGGCGACGACGCCCGCGCCGCCTACGCCATGCGCCGCGTGTTGCGGTTTGACCAGCAGACCCTCGATCAGGCCCCGCCAATTTCCGCAAAAATCCTCGCCGAACTGATCGAACGCTATGAGTACCAAAACACCGACGACGGACGTTTGATGCTCAAAACGCTCAGGCAGTTGCAAAGCGCTCTGCCGAGCGATGTGGCAGGGACTGACTCCGACCGAAAGCAGGGGTCCGCCGTGGTATCGGACTACTGATTTATCCTTCAGCTGGCTCCGCTTCGATTTCTTCGGTCTGGCGGATGGCGTCGCGGGCGATCTTCGAGACCCATATGGTGACCGCAAGCGTGGTGGCGAGGCCGACGGCCAGCAAGGTCCATTCGAGCGGGCCGCGCTCCGGTCCGGCGTCGGTGGCGCTCTGCGCGGCGGCCCGGCCAAGGGTGCCGAAATAGACGTAGGCGAGGGTGCCGGGCATCATGCCCACCCAGCTGGCCAGAACATAGGGCCAGAACCGGACGGCGGTGAGGCCGTAGAAATAATTGCTCAGGTTGAAGGGGACGATCGGGCTCAGGCGCAGGAGAAAGATGAGCCGGGCGCCGCGTTCGCCGATGGCGCGGTCGATCTGACGAAACGTCGGTTTGTCGGCGGTAAGCGCACGGATCTTGTCGCGGGCGACGAACCGACCGAGGAGGAAGGCGAGCGAGGCCCCGAGGGTCGAGCCAACCGACACCGCGGCAAACCCCCAGCCCAGGCCGAAGATGAAACCCGCCCCGATGGTGAGAATCGCCCCCGGCAGCATCAGCAGGGCGAAAGCGGCGTAGGCGAAGATGAAAACGATCAGGCCGACGGTGCCTAGGTCGGCGATCCATTGGTTGAAATTTTTCAGCCAAATCTCGACCGGGAGAAACCGCGCGGCGAGAAAGAGAACCAGCACCGCTCCAACGAGCAGCGCGATCTTTGCGAGAGGCTTTGATTTACGGGAGGGTGCCGTAGTTTCTTCATTCATAACTCGATGGTCTAAAACAGACTCTTCAAAAAGCTGTGTTTGTAGTCGGCACCGAGGTCGCTCTGATCGTTGAGGCCCCAGTGGTAGTCTTTGTATTTGATCCGGTAGTCGGCTTTTTCCAAAAAGGTTTTGTGTTTTTCCGGCCCGAAACGGGCGAGCACATCCTGAACGCTGACCTTCCCTTTGAAATCAACCTTATGCCAGGAGAAGATTTTCGAGATATCGACCTCGCCGCGGCTGCCCCATCCCCGGTCGGGGTGGTAGCTGTTGAGATCCGGACGGGCGAGCCAGAGCCGGTAGCGCTCCTCCATCTTTTCCTCCCAGTCGTCGGCAAAGTAGGCCTCGTTCAGCAGAGGCGGACAACTGCGGGCGGCGCAGACCACGACAGAGTGCATTTTCCAGCCGATGAGCGGACGAAGGGTGGCGATTTCAATGTCCTCCGCGCTCCACAGCTTCCCCGCGATGGGGTAGCGCCTGCCCTTGAATTCGTCGTCGAGCAGGCGGATTGATTCTGTCGGATAGTTGTCCAGAATGAAGCTGATCGTGAATGCGTTGTAGGCGTTGATCAGCGAGGCGATGCGTTTGTCTCCCGTGGCAGCTTCTGAGTCGGCATCGTTGAATTGCGCGAGATAGTTCCGGAGTTTTTTCCGGTCTTCCGGAGATTCTTTCCACGCGGCGTAGGCGACCAGTCCCTGGTCATCGACATGGCGTGCCAGTAACTCGTTCAATGGCTGGTGATCAATCCCCTTTGGTGGTTCGACCGGCTGCGCCCCGGCTGTCAGCACAAGGGCCGGGAAAAGCCAGTAAAGGGCGGTTCGGAATACTCGGCGGAATTGCGGTCTCATGCGGGCTATGACGAAACGGTTGTAGGTCTATTCCCGAAAAATGTGGATATGGTCCTGGTTGAACCGCGGGATCAGGGGGCAAGCCCCGCTGACCACGATGGAAGAACTATTCCCGGATTTCGGTTTCGGGATAGAACGCCTGCCACGCAAACCAGAAGGCGTGGACGACGGGGATGGCTTCGCCGTCCGGAGTCTTCGCTTCGAACGTTGCGGTTTCGGGAATGTAGCGGACGCGAACTTTCGCGCTCCCGATCTGGTCGTCCAGCCACCGGTTTACGGGAAGTCGGTCGATGGGGTAGGCTTTCGCCTGTCCGCCGAAACGAATGCCTGCGACCCACTCTTTGGGCTTCAGTTCACTGCGGTTCCGCTCGTAGGGGAACATCGTTCTATGGCTGGTGAAGTAGCCTTGGTAAGGCAGGTTGCGATAGTCGCGGCGCTGGCCGGTCTTCGTGTTGAGAACCTCGCCGTCCGGGTGTTTCTCACGCCACGCTTTCCAAGTGCTTTGTTGCGAGGGCAGCCACACGAGTTCGGTGCCGGCGAATTCGCCGGAAATTGATTGCATGCCGAGCTGGGTCCAGAGGCTTTTCGTCTGGCGGTCAAACATCAGCACGTCACTGTTGTAGAGGAGACCGGAGACACCGAAGGTAAGGGTACGTCCATCATACCGCCGGTCGAAGACCATGGCCGTCCCACAGAGCGGGCAATAAACCACCGCGATGGGATGACCCGCCATGGTGTCGTTGACGATCTCATGCCAGATCAGGATGCGAAAGGGGTAAGCGCGGGCGACACCGTCTTTGGTATAGCCGATAACAATGTCGTCCGGCTCGAGGTAATCGACCTGGGCCACCGGAGTGAATTGCGGGTCGTCGATGGAAGGAATCCCATCCGGCGGTGGTCCGCCCCGATGAATCTCATCGACGGGTACGGTGGAATTGCCCAAGTCAAAGCCCAAACGGGTCTGGGCGGTGGCTCCGAGGCATGCGCTCAGGAAAAGAAAGGCGGCAAGGTAAGAACGGACGGGGAAATGAAGTTGTTTCATGGGGGCTGTGACGAGTCAGCCCGAGAGATATTCCCGCGGAGAAAATCGAAGATTTGCCTGGTTGGTACTTTCCCATGCGAAATACGGGAATAATTTTCACGGAGAGGAACGACGACAGTCGTTTCTACGAATCCACGGCTCCTTTCGAATCGCTCTGAAGACATCGAAATCGCTATCGCGCTTCCGCTCCAGGATTCTCCAATACTCCCGGAGAGGAACGACGACAGTCGTTTCTACGGACCCATCGAATTCGCACCCGTATTCATTCACAGCAACTCAAAGTCCGTGAACCCTTTAACAGCCCTATCGAAGGTTTAAGTCTTCGTCACTCCCGATCTTTTGGCCGCTGCTTTCATGTCTTCAACGGTGAGTTTTTTTCTCCGTTTGATGAATCTATCGTTTGGCAGACTTCCGCCAAGCAGTCGCAAGAACCATCAGCAACAGTATCGCCGGGACCGTGCCAATCAAATGAGTGTCGCTCTCAGTCTCGAGGTTCCCGGCTACTGGTTGGATTCCGACCCAATCCACCAACGCACCGACACTCCAAGCTCCGACCAACAATGCGGTCAGATATATGAAGGTGGCCTTTTTTCCGATCAACTTGAGCAAAGTCGAAATCGTCGCCGTGTTGGTGGCGGGTCCGGTCACCAGAAAGACGAGGGCCGCACCGGGAGAGAACCCGGCGGAAATCAGACCGAAGGCGACGGGAATCGACCCGGTCGCGCACACATAGACCGGCATCGATACCACCGTGACCAGCGCGTAGGAAACCACCGGACCCGGCAGGTAACGCTCGACCAGATCGTGTGGGATGACGGTGGCCAGCAGCGCTCCCAGTAGGATTCCGACCACCAAATAAATCCCGATGTCGCGGGGGAGCACGACAAATCCTTCCCTCCAGGCCGCCGCAACGCGGCCTTTGAGACCGGAAGCCTCCATGACCGGACGAGGAGTCCGCTGACTGTCACCGGTGTCGCTGCCGACGGCCTCGTCGCAACCACAACAGCCCGCCGGGTCCTCGGAGCACCCGTCCTCTTCCTGGCCAGTGCCTTTGTCGGTGAGATTGATCCAAATGGCTCAGAACTCCGGCCAGGGCGAAACCCACCAGCAGCCAGGGGGCCATGGCTTGAAGCATTCCCCAGGCAGCGAGCCCGTAAGCGTAAAGGTAAGATTCGCCGGTCATTCCGTATGATCGCAGATGCAAGCGTATTCGGCAAGTTCGCAGCCCGGGCTATTCCTCATTCCATACCTCGAAAGCGCCGTCTTTGAGATCCTTTTCCAGCAGTGTTAGGTGTTTCTGAAGCAGCTTTTTGAAAGCGTTGTTTTTGATCTCTTCGCCACTTGATCCATTCTCCGCTGGGTCTCGGCATCGACTTCGACGGTTTCAGCCACCCATACCGGGTCGGCTTCAAGGGCGAAAGGAATGCGACGGCTGTTCACGATCTTTTTGAGATAAACACGAACAGCGGTGGGCATATCCATCCCTATCTCCTCCAAAACCAAGTCGGCCTCGTCCCGCAGCTTGTCGGGTATTCTGATTTGCATGTTTTCATTGATGAGTGCCGAAGAATTCCTCAAGCAGATCCGCAAAGCGGAGGTGTTGGAAGTTTGATTGTTCGCTCAGGGCAAGGCGAATTTTACTGCTTTGGGGACTCTACCTCGAGCGTTTCGAGCAGGTCTTCGAGTGAAATGACTTCGATATTGTCTGTGAGCGG
>CAZDRT010000256.1:0-4820 GCA_964507815.1 uncultured Puniceicoccaceae bacterium | reverse complement strand
CGTCGATCACCCGTGCCGCCGCCGCCGGATCGATCCCCGCTTTCCCTTCTTTCGGGGCGGCCCCGATCCCGAACAGGATCTGCCGGTAGCCCGCCAGGCCCCCGCAGGCCAGCACCTCCCGGGCCTCCGCGTGGCCGACCACCGCCTCCGCGTAGCCGCAGAAACGATAGTCCTTCGGATCGTCGGCGAGCCCGGCCCGCACCCCGTTCAGATCAATGTAGGCCGCCACCGTCCGCAGCGCCTAAGTCTAAACTGAGCTGGTTTCAAAAAGTCAAAGGGGGTGAAGCCGACAGGTCAAATCCCCAGCAGCTTTCTCATCGCAATCAGATCGCGGGTGTTGGCCACCTCCTCCGCCGTGAGTCCGGCCTTGCGCGCCATATCGACGCCGTACCGGACATGGGCGAGGCCCTCCGGTCGGTGGGCGTCGGGGTTCACGCAGGCGAGAACCCCCTTCTCCCTCGCCCGTTCCCACTCGCGCCAATCCAGGTCGAGACGCCGGGGGTGGGCGTTGATCTCGATCCATTTTCCGTTTGCGGCGGCCGCGTCGATGACCCGGGCCAGATCGACCGGATACGGATCCCGCTGGAGCAGGAGACGCCCGGTCGGGTGCGCCAGCAGGGTGACCGCCGGATGTTCCAGCGCACGGACGATCCGGCGGGTGATGGCGTCGCCGCCGCCGGAACCGGCCTGGTGGACGGAAGCCACCACGTAATCCAGCTCGCCGAGCAGATCGTCCGGAAAGTCGAGGGAGCCATCCTTGAGAATGTCGCACTCGGTGCCCGCGAAAACGTGGACGCGGGAACCTCCCCCGCGGTTGAAGGCGCGGATTTCCCCGATCTGTCGGCGAAGGCGCTCCTCGTCGAGACCGTTGGCCTGCACGCTGGAGCGGCTGTGATCGGCGATCCCCAGATACTCCCAGCCGAGATCCCCGGCCGCCGCCGCCAGGTCGGCGACCGTTCCGCGACCGTCCGAGGCGGAGGTGTGGTTGTGCAGGGCTCCGCGAATGTCCGCAAGTTCCACCAGAACCGGCAGGCGTCCGGATTCCGCCCGCTCGATCTCCGATCCGCCCTCGCGCAACTCCGGCGGTATCCACTCCAGCCCGAGCCGGGCGAACAAGTCCTCCTCGTCGCGCACCGTCTCGTGGGCACCCTCGGCCCCGCGCTTCTGGAGGCCCCACTCGCTCAGGCTCAACCCCCGCTCCAGCGCCCGCTTGCGCATGCGCACGTTGTGGTCCTTGGAACCGGTGAAATGGTGGAGCGCTCCGGCGAACTGGTCTTCCGAAACGACGCGCAGGTCCGCCTGAAAACCGGTCTTCAACCGAATGCTGGATTTGGTCCGCCCGCGGGCGATCACGTCGTCCGCATCCTTCCAGCCGACGAACCACTCCATGATTTCCGCGGGCTCGTCGGCCGCCACCACAAAATCGAGATCCCCCACGGTCTCCCGCCGCCGCCGCAGACTCCCGGCTATCTCCGCGCGGACCACGGTCGGAAGCCCCCTCAATCCCTCGAGAATCGGCCCGGCGGCTTCTTCGGCCTTCGGGAGCAACCGCCTCCGGGAGAAACGTTCCAGATTCGCGATCCCGTTCAAAATCTTCGCCGCACTCTTTTCGCCGAAGCCCTTCAGCGCCGCCACCCGGCCCGACTCGCACGCCTCCCGGAGGCCCTCCACCGTTTCGAGGCCGAGTTCCGCATGGATCCGGTGGATCGATTTTCCCCCGAGACCGGCGATATCCGCCATCCTCCGGAGCCCTTCCGGCACGGCCTCCTTCAATTTTTCGTAGTAGTCGAGTTCCCCGGTCCGGTAGAGGGTCTCCACCTTCTCCGCGAGGGCCTTGCCAACCCCGTCCAGCTCGCTGAGGCGGTCCTCTTCCACGAGGATCCCGAGGGACTCCGTCATCCGCTCGAGAGCCCGGGCACCGTTCTCGTAGGCACGGATTTTGAAGGTATTCTCCCCCTGGATTTGCAGCAGGACGGCGATTTCCTCCAGCACCTCCACGATTTCGTCGCGATTCAAACCCATTGCCTGAAGTTGAAAGAAAACCGGCAGGTCCGCAACCCACGCTGTAACGAATCAGGAGCCGGAATCCGGCTCCTCGTCCGGCTCACCGAAGAAGAGGACTTCGTAGCCGGTGATCTTCACTCCGGGGATTCGGGGAACCTTTACCGGCGGCATGGGAATATCGAGGTCGTAGATGCGGTTGGTCTTGTGGGACAAGAGGTGCGGATGCTCCCGCTCGGCCCGTTTCTCGTACCGCGTCGGTTGGCCGGGATATTGGAGCGAGATCAATTCCCCGGCCGCCAGCAGATCGTTCACCGCCCGGCTCACCGTGGCGAAGCCGATGCCCGGCATCTGCTCCCGGGCGACCTCCCAAAGCTCGGCACGAGTCAGCGGACGGCCAATCGTTTCGATTATCGACTCGATTACTTTCCGTTGTTTCGTGCGACGTTCCGGCATTTTTTTCATCTTTTCCCTTGCCAACCCGAGAGCAAGCTTCTTTATTCCTTATTGAAAACTTATTATCAATAATGAAAACGAAGACAATTACTTCCATTCTGAGGTCGGCATCCATTGTGCTGCTAACTCTTCTCGGAGCTTCCGGTTTACGCGGAGCCGTCAACTCATTCAGTGACATCACTCAATGGGTGGGAACCGGACCGAATAAGTCCGCTCTGGTCATCGACTTCAACGACGAGAACGCCACCGACTCATTCGCCTGGGGCTATCGCTGGGCCGATCCCGGCGTAGGGGATCCTTTGGTTTCCGGAGCCAAAATGATTCTCGACATCGCCGCTTTCGATCCACTGTTGAGCATCGTCAATGGCGGGGATGCAGCCAGCGGCTTTTTTCTTTCGGAAGTGAGGTACGGGACGAGAACCGCCACAAGCGATTTTGTTTCCACCCCGACTACAAGTTGGGGTTATTATCTGGCCGGAGGGACCGCCGGGGACCCGCCCCCGCCCCCGCCTGGCAACTCGATCCCAAACGGAGGCTCCTCGCTTCCGACCTCATGGACCATCTCGCCCACAGGCGCATCGGCGGAGTCCTTTGGTGTCCAAGGCCGCATTCTCACGGATGGTTCGTGGGATGTCTGGAGTTTCGGCGAAAACGACGCCAGCTTCAACCACCTCGCCCCGCCCTCCGGTCCTATCGCTCCAGCCCCCGAACCTGAAATCGCAGGCCTATTGCTAGCTTTGGGTGCCTTTTTGCTGGCTCTTGGCAGGCGGGCGCGCAAATAGTCGAACGGAATGTGTCGGACCGTCTTTCGTGATCCATATTCGGCATTTCCGGGCACAGCAAAGGGCCGCCTGCTACCGGAATACTCCCTGAAAGCATGCGCATTTGTGGTCGCTCTCCTCGATCCGTGGGGCATGCCTTCAGGCTTGCCCGCGAAGTTCAAGGACCACACCAACTCTCAATGAAACTCACGGAATCCCGTTGGCACCGGAAGACGGGCGAAGCAACCCGTCCACGGGATGCATGGCTCTCCTCGGCCAAAAAGAACGCCTTCACCCTCGTGGAGATGCTCACTGTGATCGCGGTAATCGGAATCATGGCGGGAATTCTGGTGCCGGCCGTCCGGCAGGCGATTCTGAGCAGTTCGCTGGCGACCTCGTCCAGCAATCTCCGCCAACTGGCGGCTGGAACCGCCGCCTACCTCTCGGAAAACAACCACCAATTCTGGCCCTATCGGCAAGGGATCGACGACGGCGAACGATACGGCGTCCAATGGTGGTTCGGTTTCGAACCGATCGAAAGTCTGCACAAACCGGAGGGCGAACGCTGGTTCGAGCCGGGCTCCGGTCCGCTGGGAGGCTACGTTCCGGCGGGAATCCAGCCCGATCCGAGTTTTGATTTCACCGGGAAGGCCTTCAAGCCGAAATACCGTATCGGCTACATCGGCGTCGGATACAATGTGCTGCTGGGAGGTGGATGGTCCGGCTATGGCACTTTGACCCGCTTTTCCCAGCTCAAGAATCCCTCCCGCACCGTCGTCTTCGCCACCTCCGCGCAGGTCAACACCTTCCAGAAACCGGCTTCCTCCGACAATCCGATGATCGAGGAGTTCTACGGGATCGACGAAAGAGAAGTGACCGTCCACTTCCGTCACCGCGGCGAAGCGCTCGTCGCCTTCGCCGACTCCTCGCTCGGCTTCCTGCCGATCGACGAAAGCACCCGCGACCTTCGCGACCCCGAGGCGAACGTGGGCCGTTTCGCCCCCGTCGGCAGCACAAAGTATCTCCGCTGAGCGGCGGGACGGCGTATTCGTGGTAACGGCTCTCGCCGTTCCTCTCCCAATCCGCATTGCGGGGAAGAGAATGGAAAGCCACGGAATAAATTCGGCGGCGCGGGAATCTTCCGGAAGTTGATCGGATCCCCCTCCGACGTATCGCGGCGGCTGAGGACAGCCGCTCTCCCGCCGTAGTTCGGCGGCGTACGCACCATTAGCGAATAAATTTTGATATTTCCTCCACGCACTTGTGGTTACACCCTTCGGAGGGGGGTGTAGCCACAAGTGCGTGGAGCGACCACGTAGTTGGATGACTTTAGTCGTCCAACCCGAAGCGGGTTGGCGGAAAAGACATTCCCCTGTGTCGGGAGACCGCTGGGAAATCGGGAAAAATCCCTTCCATTACTCCACGCACTTGTGGTCACGCCCGGCTCATTATCTGGTGGTAATAGCGAACTTATCCGCCCATTTTAAACCGCATAAGATGTCGTAAAATCCGCCTTCCGCGCAATCCATGGGTCCATGCAATTTCCCGACGTGTCAAATCCTACGGTAGTCTGCCATCAATAAGGAGGTGGGACACTCCTGT
>CAZDRT010000255.1:0-4868 GCA_964507815.1 uncultured Puniceicoccaceae bacterium | reverse complement strand
TTACTTACAAGGAACGGAAATAGATAAAATGTCAAATATTTTACTCATAAGTAAAATATACACACTAGCTCTGATGTTTCCATCGGTCCAGATCCTCGAAGGCCTGGAGCATGAGGGCCTTCGCTGCCGGCGGGGCGCCGATGGCTTCGGCGTCGCCGTAGTCGCCGAGGATGAAGCCACCCTGCTCGGTGCCCCAGTCTTCGGTCATCATAAACGCGTCGATGGAGGAGCCTGTCTGCTGGTGCATGGCGTCGATATGGGCGATGCACCAATCGACGATGCGGTCGGCGAGTTCGTGGATGCCGGGCTCGTCCTCGATCAGGGCGATGAGGTGTCAGTGCCGACATGAAAGTGGTCCAAAAATGCCGGGATAAAAATCCCGGCATTTTTGTGGGTTTTATTGGGTGGTTTTCCTGCCCATGCGGTAGCTGGAGCCTGCGAGGGTAATGGCGGTAACGTGGTGGAGGAGTCGGTCGGAAGTGAGGACCACCCGCCTTTTCTCCAGCGCGGTAGCAATAGATCAGAATTCACGATGGACTCGAGATTGGATTGTTCTGGTAAAGCCGGACAGCGAATCAGTTCAAAAACTCGAGCAGGTTGTCCGGGTGGACCAGTGTCGATTCCGCCTCGGGATAGGCCTGGGCGAAGGTCCGGGGAAGACGCGGGCGGCGGGCTTTCCGCTTGATCTCAGCGGCCAGCAGCCGTCGGCCGTCGTCCTCCACATAATCGATCTCCTGTTGCTGGTGGGAACGCCAGAAATAGGAGCGGACCTCCCGGCGGGCGTTGGCGACGGCCTTGAGGCGCTCGGCGATCACAAAGTTTTCCCAGAGCCCTCCCAGATCGGTGCGCAGGTCGACACCGTTGAGGTTGTTGATCAGCGCATTGCGAATGCCGACATCCCAGAAGTAGATTTTCCGCATGCGCTTGAGTTCGTTGCGCAGATTACGGCTGAACGGGGGCAGACGGAAGATAACGAAGGCCTGCTCGAGGACGGTCAGGTAGTTTTCGACCGTTGCCTTGTCCACTCCAAGCGTGGATCCAAGTTCAGGGAGGGACACTTCGCCGCCCAGTTGGAGGGCCAGAGCGCGCAACAGCTTGTCAAGCAGCTCCGGTTTGCGGATATCTCTCCATGCCAGCACGTCCTGATAGAGATAGCTGCCGCTCAATTCCCTGAGAATCTCTGCGGCCCGGTCCCTGCCCGCCAGAGCCACGGCCGGATACATTCCGTAGATCAGGCGCGTGTCCAGAAGCCGCCGGACTTCCCGTTCGCTCGAATCCGCCGCTATTTCGCCCAGTGCGAGAGGATGCAGGTGGAACTCGTATTTCCTGCCGGTTAGAGGCTCGGTCGTTTGATTGGCGAGTTCGAAAGATGAAGATCCGGTGGCCAGAACCTGTTTGTCCGGCAAAACATCAACCGCCAGCTTCAGGGTGAGCCCGATGTTTGCGACGCGTTGCGCCTCGTCCACAACGATAAGCTCGGCATCGCCGAAAATCGATTTCAGCCGGGTCGAAGTAGCGTCGGTGAGTTCGGCGCGAATATCCGGTTCATCGCAGTTGAGGTAGAGAGAGCGTCCGACAAAGTCGCGCAGGATTGCCTTGGCAAGGGTCGTCTTTCCGACCTGACGCGCTCCGTAGAGAATCAAAACACGATTTTCGAAAAAATGATCTTCAATGGCTTTCTTGATAAACCGGGCTAACATAATCTCCTTTTTATATAGAATAGTAAGACTGTAAACTCTTTTTTCGATGTTTTTCGTCACAGCTGGTCGTTCCGTTCTGCTTCAGGCACCTTTGACTTTCTGCGGATCCGTCACCACGACATCCAAGGACCGGCTGCCGACGCATTGGCCGTAAACCAAGCGGATCCCGCGGGAACTCCAATAGCGAAGAAACCCTTACCGTTGCCGGGCTTTTCCGACAAATTACCCACGGGTTGTCGGCAGCTGAAGGGAAACTCAGGTCTCAGGTCTCAGGTCTCAGGTCTCAAGTCTCCGCCCTCTCCATCACCCCACCTCTCCATCACCCCACCACTCCATCACTCCACCACTCGACAATCATTCCGTAACACCATCGAATGCGTTGGCGAAGTGAAGAACCTGATAGTGATCGCTGGAAAACTCCGTATCACCGGCATAAATGACCCTGCCCGGCGTTTCGCTCCCGGCAATCTTTTGGAAATAGCGGATGTTGGCACCGAAACTTCGGTCAAAGGTCATGCCCGACTTGATCTCGATGGGAACGACCTCCCGGCCGTCAGGGAAGAGCAGGTCGATTTCCCGCCCGTTGCTATCGCGGAAAAAGTGGAGATTGGGCATTTTCCCCGCGTGCAGTCGTGCCTTCAGCGCTTCGACGACCACGAGATTCTCGAACAGCCCTCCCACCAATGGATCCCGTTCCACTTGGTCCGGGGTCTCGATGCCGAGCAACCATGCCGCCAACGCCGGATCGGTGAAATAAAGCTTGGGCGACTTGGTCTGCCGCTTGCCGAAATTGCGGTGGTAGGGCGGCAGCCGGAAAACCACGAAAGAGGCCTCCAAAACACTCAGCCACTTGCCAAGGGTCGATTGCGCGACCCCGACTTCTCCCGCCATGGCATTGAGATTGACCAATTGTCCCACGCGCCCGGCCAGCAGTTTCAGAAAACGCTCAAACCCGGTCTGGTTTTCCAGTTGAATCAATTGCCTCACGTCGCGTTCCACATAGGTCTGGTAATAATCGCGCCAGGCGGCCTGGGACCGTAGCCCTTGGTCGTAAATGCGCGGAAGGAACCCCTGATGGATCCACTCGCCGAAAGAGACCGGGATGGCCCTCTGCGCTCTTTTCAACTCCGATATCGAGAGTGGCAACAGGGTCAGCAGGGCGGTTCGTCCCGCCAGGGATTGGCCGATCGCTTCCCTGAGCTTCAATTGGTTCGAGCCGGTCAGTATCCACTCTCCCTTGGCCGAGGGAACCTCATCGGCAGCCACCTGGATGTAGGAAAGCAGCCCGGGAACCCGCTGAATTTCGTCGTAAATCGCCGGTGCCGGCCAGCGGCGCAGGAAAGCTTTGGGATCGCTTTCGGCCAGCAAGCGGACTTCCGGATCCTCCAGATTGGCGTAGGCATGCTCCGGGAAAAGCGAGCGCACCAATGTCGTCTTCCCCGATTGACGCGGCCCGATCAGAGTCACCACCGGGTATTCGCTCGCCGAAAGAAGAACTTCCGAGGTCAACTGCCGAGAGATTATTTTATGCAAATTCATTGTTTATCACTAAAACTACATAGCTATCAACGGTCAAGCGAAGCCCGCATCTCCCCACAGACCTCGCACGCCCGGGTAGGTGGGAATGGATCCGTCGAAAGTTTCTGAATGTGGTGGATGCCGACCGCCCACGGATAGCAGCCGGTCACCGTCCCACCCCGACTGGGCGCACACACGGGACCGTGGCTGAAGGCGTTGGTGTAGCGGCAACCCTCCGCCACCAGACGGTCGATATTCGGGGTGTGGGCGTAAGCGTCACCGTAGCAGCCGAGATGACGACCGGTGTCCTCGGCCTGGAGGAGAAGAATGTTCAGGGGGCTGGCCATGGAAGGACTATCAAACAGAAGGATAGCGGTCTGCGACAAACCAAATCATAAACAGAATTCACTACGGTATTTTTGTTTGGGCTTATTCGTTGGAGTCCCGCCTTTAGGCGGTCCCACCGGAGCCCCACTCGGGGCCGAAAACCGGATAAATCCGGGACTCCAACAGGGCACACGACCTTTTCCCATCCATCGCGCCGAAAGGCCTTGACGACATCGCGACCGCTTAAATTCGGCAGCGAGGGCATCTCAGACGGCGATTTCGACTTGCCGGGTTTCAATCGTCAGTGGCATGCCTCGCTCCGAGCGCACTTCCAGGCAAAGCAGGATCGCTTCGCGAACATTGCTCAAGGCTTCTTCGCGACTCGTGCCTTGGCTCACGCACCCGGGAATGGAAGGACATTCAGCCACCCAGGCGCCGTCTTCGTCGCGATCCAATGTCACTGTGAAATTCATAGTAAAAACCATGACCGCTTTTCGATTGTGTTCAAGCTTCATTCGCCCCGGTCGCTCGGGTGGGTCCAGGCGTGGGCTTCCTTGAGGGCCTCAATGGCGACCTGGGTGTACGACCCCGGCGAGCGCAAAATACGATCACAACGGGGACGTAGCGCGGCAGCGCGGAGATGGCGCAAGCCCCGAAGGGGTGAACCACGCCGGGTGCCCGTTGGGCGGACTGGAGAGCAAAAACACCCCAAAATCCTACGACGAGAATCCGGGCGAAAATACGATGTAAAAAAAAGTGCTTACATTCGACCGCGCTCAGACCAGGAAAGCAGCCGGTCCTTGGGAAACTCAGGCCTACACCCTTCACCATTGAGCGCAGCGACGCAGCGAAGCGGAGATGGCGCAGCAAATCCCGTCCCGCAACGCGGGAGGAACTCGCGAAGCGTGTCGGGACTCCATCCCTCTCGCAGCGAAGCGGAGACCCTCCGTAGCTCGACCTGTCCTCCGAAGCTCGGCTTGTCCTCCGTAGCCTTGGCGTAGGGGGCAGAGCGAAGGGGGAAGAGCGAAGGACGGGCACCACTCCACCACTCCATCTCTCCACCTCTCCGTCACTCCATCACTCCAAAACTCCACTCCCCTACTCTCCGCTCACGCGCAGGCGGACGAAAAAATGGTCCTCGGGGGCAGCCAGGCGGACGGTGATTTCGTCCACATCGGAGTCGCCGGTGGGGGTGACGCTGACGTCGGCGGGGGACGGGCGCACGGGGGTCCAGCTGCCGGGGGAGAGGTCGGGCGAGGTTTCGACGGTGAAGCTGAGGTCTTCGGCGGCGCGGTTGCGGCGGAAGGTGAAACTGACTTCGCC
>CAZDRT010000254.1:0-4878 GCA_964507815.1 uncultured Puniceicoccaceae bacterium | reverse complement strand
CGAGCTACGGTGCCCCCCCTTGACACCCTCGCCCGGCCCGCCGTAACCTCTCCCCGACCAACGAACGTCGGGGAGAATTATCATGTGTGGAATTTGCGGAGAAATGGTGTTCGGAGACCGGGGCGTCGAGGCCGGGTCGCTGGACCGGATGTGTGCGGAGATGTGCCGGCGGGGCCCCGACGGTAGCGGAATGTGGGCGGCCAACCGGATCGCCCTCGGGCATCGGCGGCTGAAGATCATCGACCTGTCGGAGGCCTCGCGGCAGCCGATGGTCGATTCCGAGCTGGGCCTTTCGATCGCCTACAACGGGGCGATCTACAACTACAAGGAGTTGCGCGCGGAACTCGAGGCCAAGGGCTACCGCTTCTTCAGCCACGGCGACACCGAGGTCATCCTCAAAGCCTACCACGCCTACGGCGAGGCCTTCGTCGAACGCCTCAACGGCATGTTTGCCTTCGCCATCGCCGAGCGCGGGACCGGCCGCCTCATTCTCGGTCGGGACCGGCTTGGCATCAAGCCCCTCTACTTTTCGCGGAATCCGGAGGGCCTACGCTTTGCCTCCAGCCTTCCCGCCCTCCTCGCCGCCGGCGGAGTCGATACCTCCATCGATCCGGTCGCCCTGCAGTACTACCTGACCTTCCACTCCGTCGTACCGGCCCCGCACACCATCCTCAACGGAGTCCGCAAGCTCCCGCCGGCCAGCCTCGCCTTCGTCGAACCCGACGGCTCGATGCGGACGAAAACCTACTGGGACGTGACCTACGGCACCGACGAGAGCCGCCGGGACTACTCCGACGAGGATTGGATCGACGAAACCCTCTCGGTCATGCGCCGCGCGGTGAAGCGCCGCCTCGTCGCGGACGTGCCCGTCGGGGTGCTCCTCTCCGGCGGGCTCGACAGCAGCCTCATCGTCGGACTCCTCTGCGAACACGACTCCTCGGCCGTCGAGACGTTTTCCATCGGCTTCGAGTCGGTCAACGGCGAGGAGGGCGACGAGTTCAAATACTCCGACCTCATCGTCGAGCGCTTCGGCACCAGCCACCACAAGCTCTTCATCGAATCCACCAACACCATCCCGGCCCTGCGCGAGTGCATCCGCCAGATGAGCGAGCCGATGGTCAGCCACGACAACGTCGGCTTCTACCTCCTCTCGAAGGAGGTCGCCAAGCACGTCAAAGTGGTCCAGAGCGGACAGGGGGCCGACGAAGTTTTCGCGGGCTATTTCTGGTATGAAAAGATGATGGAGAGCGCGGACGGCCCCACCGACTACGCCTCGGTTTTCTTCGACCGGGACTTCGACGAGTACCGGCGGACCGTCGCCGCCCGGCACCGCACCGAGCGGGACCACCCGCTCGCATTCGTGCGCGACCACTTCGCCTCCCCGGGCGCGGACCGGCCCGTCGATCAGGCCCTCCGCATCGACTCGCGGATCATGCTCGTCGATGACCCCGTCAAGCGGGTCGATAACAACACGATGGCGGCCAGCCTCGAGGCCCGGGTTCCCTTCCTCGACCACGAGGTGGTCGAGTTCGCCGCGAAAATGCCCGCCGAACTCAAGGTCCGCGGCGACGGAAAATACGCCCTCAAGGAAGCCGCCCGCCGGGTCATCCCGGCCGGCGTCATCGACCGGCCCAAGGGCTACTTCCCCGTCCCGGCCCTGAAATACCTGAAAGGGGAATTCCTCGAAATGACCCGCACGGCCCTGACCGACGAAGCGGCCCGGAAACGCGGCCTTTTCAACAACGACTACGTCGAAAAACTTCTCGCCGCACCCGGGGAGCACATTTCCTCCCTCGGGGGGTCCAAGCTTTATCAACTCGCCCTTCTCGAGATGTGGCTCCAGACCCACGGCATCCGGTAGCCCCCGCCGGGGTATCGCCGCCGTTCCATCCGTTCGTCCGAACCCGTTCCCATGACCGATTCTCCCGAATTCGAAGGAGTCACCCTCCCGTGCGGCTGGGGACGGCTCATTTTCGCCCACACCTTCCCCTCCCCGTCGGCGGTCGCCCGGGAGATCCTGCGGGAAAAGAAGGGGCAGCGCGACATCGCCTTCTACCTGAACGATCCGCACCTCGTACTCAACGAGGCACCCCAGGATCTCTTCCTCGACCCCTCCCTCACCTACCGGCTCCGCTTCGGGGACTACCGGGAATCGGACCGCGGACCCGCCGGATTCGAGGTCGGCCCGGTCCGCTCCCGGTCCGAGATCGCCGAGATCAACCGCATCTACATCTCCCACAAGATGGTCCCGGTGGACGCGGACTACGTCTGGAGCGAGCGGGAATCCCCCCGCTTCCGCTACCTCGTCGCCCGCGCCCTCGACGACGGGCGCATCCTCGGGGTCGTCCTCGGGGTCGATCATTGGGAGAGCTTTTCCGATATCGAAAACGGCTCCAGCCTCTGGGCGCTCGCCGTCGATAAACAGGCCGACCTGCCCGGCGTCGGCGAATGCCTCGTCCGGGCGACCATCGGGGAGATGAAGGGCCGGGGCCGGACCCAGCTCGACCTTTCGGTCATGCACGACAACGACGGGGCCATCGGCCTCTACCGGAAGCTCGGCTTCCACAAGGTCGCCGTTTTCGCCGTCAAATGCCGGAACTCGATCAACGAACGCCTCTTCATCGGCGACCCCCCCGACCCGGAATTCAATCCCTACGCCGAAATCATCATCAACGAGGCGCTCCGCCGCGGCATCCGGGTCAGCGACACCGATCCGGCCCGCGGTTTTTTCACCCTCAGCCTCGGGGGCCGCTCCGTCACCTGCCGCGAATCGTTGACCGAGATGACCTCGGCCGTGGCCGTCATGCGTTGCGACGACAAATCGCTCACGCGCGAACTGCTCGAACGCGCCGGCCTCAAGGTCCCCGCCCAGCAGCGGGCATCGGAGCCGGAGGCCGACCGGGCCTTTCTCGACCGGCACCGCCGGATCGTCGTCAAACCCGTCAGCGGCGAGCAGGGCAAGGGGGTCTCCGTGGACATCCGGACCGCCGAAGACATGGAGGCCGCCGTCCGCGAGGCCCGCGAATCCTCCCCCGACGTCATCCTCGAGTCCTTCGCCACCGGCCTCGACCTCCGGATCATCGTGATCAACCACGAGGTGGTCGCGGCGGCCCTCCGGAAGCCCGCCGAAATCACCGGGACCGGCAAGCACACGGTCCGCGAGCTGATCGAGCGCCTGAGCCGCCGCCGCGCGGCCGCCACCGGGGGCGAGAGCCGGATCCCGCAGGACGACGAGACCGAGCGCTGCCTGCGCTCGGCCGGGATCGGCTACGACACCGTGCCCGCCGAGGGCGAGACCATACCCGTGCGCAAGGCGGCCAACCTGCACACCGGCGGCACCATCCACGACGTCACCCCCGTTCTCAACCCCGTCCTCGCCGACGCCGCGATCCGGGCTGCGACCGCTCTCGTCATCCCTGTTGTCGGCCTCGACTTCATCGTGCCGGACGCCGAGGGCGGGGAATACGTCATCATCGAAGCCAACGAGCGGCCCGGCCTGGCCAACCACGAACCGCAGCCGACCGCGCGGAAACTGGTCGATTTTCTCTTCCCCCACTCCATCCAAGCCTCCGCCGGCCACTGAGCGACACTTTCCCATGCAAGACCTCCCGACCATCGACTCCGACTATCTCCAGGAGATGCTGCTGCGCCTCCTCCGCATCCACAGCCCGACCGGCTACACCGACCCGATCGTCCGCGAAATCTGTTCCGAGCTGGACGACCTCGGGGTATCTTTCGAACTCACGCGCCGGGGCGCCATCCGCTCCACCCTGCCCGGTGCGAAAGGCAGCCCCGACCGGGCGATCATCGCCCACCTCGACACCCTCGGCGCCATGGTCGCCGAACTCAAGGACAACGGCCGCCTCCGCATGGTTCCAGTCGGCACCTGGTCCGCCCGGTTCGCCGAAGGCGCGCGGGTCTCCATCTTCACCGACGACACGATTATCCGGGGTACCATCCTCCCCCTCAAGGCCTCCGGCCACATCTTCGACACCGAGATCGACACCCAGCCCAGCGGCTGGGAACACCTCGAGCTGCGGGTGGACGCGGAGATCCGGGGCCGGGAGGACCTCGAGAAAATGGGTCTCCGCGTCGGCGACTTCGTTGGCATCGACGCCATGGCGGAGGCCCTTCCCAACGGATTCATCAACTCCCGGCATCTCGACGACAAGGCGGGCGTCGCCGCCCTCCTCGCGGCGGTCAAGTGCATCAAGGAAAACGACCTCTCCCTGCCCGTCGATCTCCACGTACTCTTCACGATCTCGGAGGAAGTGGGCTCCGGGGCCTCGGCGGTCTTGCACGGCGACGTCGCCGAGATGGTTTCCATCGACAACGGCACCTGCGGTCCCGGCCAATCCTCGCGGGAATTCGGAGCGACCATAGTCGCCGCCGACTCCTCCGGCCCCTTCGACTACCACCTGACCCACCACCTGCTCCACCTCTGCCAGAACCTGGACATCCCGCACCAGCGGGACATCTTCCGCCACTACCGCTGCGACAGCGCCTCGGCCCTCGACGCCGGCAACGACATCCGCACGGCCCTCGTCTCCTTCGGGGTGGACGCCTCGCACGGCTACGAGCGCACCAATCTCCACTCCCTCGTCAGCGTGGCCCGGCTCATCACGGCCTACGCCCGCAGCGAAATGATCTTCGAACGCCAGCAGGACCCCCTCGGCGGCCTCCAGGCCTTCCCCAAGACCCGCCGCGTGGGCGTGGACTCGGTCATCCAGGAAGGCAGCGAACGCATCGTCCAGGAAACCCCCGACTCCACGGAGTCAAAGAATTGAAACAACGGGTGTGACGGTAATCTGACCGGGTCGAATATTGGTTGACATCGAGCCGTGCGGGAGGGCGGACACTCCTGTCCGCCGATTCTCC
>CAZDRT010000253.1:0-4880 GCA_964507815.1 uncultured Puniceicoccaceae bacterium | reverse complement strand
CACGGGGAATCCCGTGGCCGGGGATTCCCGGCCTCCTCCGTGGCCGGCGGCCTTCCTTGTCCTGCGTAGCTCGGCTTGTCCTCCGAAGCCTTGGCGTAGGGGGGGCAGAGCGTAGAAGGAAGGCCCCGGTGCGCAACGGCGGAGCGGTACCGATTGGCCGTGCGGCGGCGGCGACAGCGACGTCAGCGCGGAACCCCTCGGGCCAGCCCGGGCTTGGCGGGAGCGGCATGCCAACGGGATCCACATCCATTCAAATTTGCGGTGGCGCAATCGGACTGTTTCCGCCAGTTTACAGGAGTATTCAAAAGATGCTCCGCCATAGTTCCACTCCCGCCACCCTCCCTCTTTTCCCCCATGCTCCGGCCCGGGGCGGGGGGGGTATCGGGTGTGTTGACCCGGCTCATTCCGTGTCCCGCCGCCCTGGTTCCATGACTTTCCGCCACGCACTCGTTGTTCTCCTTTTTCTCCGCGCGGGCCTCTCCGCAGGGGCGGATTCCGGGGCGGTTCTCCGGACGGCGGAACCGGCGTTTCTCTACGCGCAGGAGAACGGTCCTCTCGATTACGGGCGGGCGGTTTCCCTGCTCCTGGGGGAGTGGGAGAGCACCTACGAGCCGATCCGCCCGGGGCCGACCGGCAAGGTGGTCCTCAAGATCTACACGAACTCCGGGCTCGGGCTGCGGACGCCGCCGAAGCTGGTCCTCGCCCTCGCGCGTGCGCTGGAGGAGCGCGGCTTCGCGCGGGAGAACATCGCGCTGGCCGATCTGGACGAGAGGCGTCTCCGGGCGGCCGGCTACCTGCCCCCGGTCAGCCGGGGGGGCGACCGGTTCGAGGGGATGGCGGTCATCGCCCTCGACGACCCCGCCCTCTTCCACCCCGACTGGTTCTACGACAGTCCGCTGCCCCCCCAACAATCCCTGACCGTCGGGGCGGCGGCGGGCGGCGAGGGGGTCGGCCTGCGGGCGGGCGACGAAGACCGGAAGAGTTTTCTCCCGACTCCCCTCCTCTTCGACCTCGATTTCTGGATCAATCTGCCGGTGGCCGTCGAACACCCCGTTCTCGGTCTGAGCGGTGCCGTGGCCAACGCGGGCCTGTGGACGGTGAGCAACCACTCCCGGTTTTTCAACCGACCGGTCAGCGCGGCGAGTTCGGCAGTGGAAATCGCGGCCATTCCCGAACTGCGCCGGACGGCCCTTTTCTCGATTCTGAGCCTCGAAACCCACCAGATCATCGGCGGGCCGCGGTTCAATTCCCACTACACCCACAATCGACCGGAGGTTCTACTGGGAAGGGACCCCCTCCTGCTCGACCGGTACGCCCTGGCCGCGATCAACGCCGGCCGCCTCGAGCGCGGGTTCGACCCGATCGCGCCGGAACCGCTGTTCTTCCGCTACGGGGAAAGCCTCGAGCTGGGGGACGCGGATTTGGATCCCGGGAGGATCCGACTGATTTCGCCGGAGGACGGCGAGAGTCGGGACTGAAGGGTCAGGGGCGTCGGTGCTGGAGAAGTCACCGGAAGTCCACAGCCGAATGCCGAAACCGGGGCGCTGGAGACATTGCTCATCTGTGGCTGCCTCGTGGAATTACGGAATGACTCCCACCGTAGCCGGGTTGCTTTAGCGCCCGGTTTTCGCATCGGAAGGAAATGTTCCTGATCGCCGCGGAGGTTCAGCGTGAACGGGAAATCTCAGGCTCTCGGAGGTGGGCGCTGAAGCAACCCACCTACTTTGGACGCCGGAATCGGCAGTCTCATCCCGATGGTTCCGGAAACCCGCGCATAAAAAAGCGCCCTCCGGAGGACCGGAGGGCGCTTGCGGAAATCCGTTATGGACGGATCAGAGGGCGGCTTCGCCGGTTTCGTCGGTCCGAATCCGGACGCACTCCTCGATGGGGAGGACGAAGACCTTACCGTCGCCGATCTTGCCCGTCTTGGCCGCTTTGACGATGGTCTCCACCGTCTTCTGGGCCAATTCGGAGGCAACGGCCACCTCGAGTTTCACCTTGGGGAGAAAATCGACGGTGTATTCGCTGCCGCGGTAGATCTCGGTGTGACCCTTCTGACGACCGAAGCCTTTCACTTCGGTCACGGTCATGCCCTCGATGCCGATTTCGGCCAGAGCCTCCTTCACTTCTTCGAGCTTGAAGGGCTTGATGATGGCTTTGATGAGTTTCATATGTGTTACCTTTTTTGTAGGTTGTATGGTTTCGAGACTATGCGATCAAGTAAAACCGCAATCAGCTGGCCTTGATCGAGTAGGCCTCCTGGCCGTGCTCGCCGATGTCCAGCCCTTCCGCCTCCTCTTCCTCGGAGACCCGGACGCCGATCGTCACTTTCAGAATCCCGAAGATGATGAGCGAAACGACAAGTGCGAACGCGCAGATCGCCAGCGTTCCGGTGAGCTGTGCTCCGAAAGTCGCGGCACTGCCGAAGATGGCGACCGCGAGGGTTCCGAAGATTCCGCAGACCCCGTGAACGGAGATCGCACCGACCGGATCGTCAATTTTCACCTTGTCGAAGAAGATGATGGAGGCGACGACCAGGAAGCCGGCAAGCAGGCCGACCACGATGGAGAGGCCCGGCGCAATGACGTCGGCACCGGCGGTGATCCCGACCAGTCCGGCGAGAACACCGTTCAGGGCCATGGACAGGTCCGGCTTGCGCAGGAGCACCCACGACAGGATGATCGCTCCGATGGCCCCGCCGGAAGCGGCGAGAGCGGTCGTCACGAAGACCAGCGACACCAGATAGGGATCGGCGTTGAGGACGGAGCCCCCGTTGAACCCGAACCACCCCAGGAAGAGGAGGAAGACCCCGATCGTGGCGAGCGGCATGCTGTGCCCGACGATGGGCTTGATCTTCCCATCGACATACTTGCCGCGGCGGGCGCCGAGGATGATCACACACCCGAGGGCGGCGAATCCACCGAAGCCGTGGACGAGCGAAGAGCCGGCGAAGTCATAGAAGCCATTGGCGTCCAGCCAGCCGCCACCCCACTGCCAGGAGCCGGTGACCGGGTAAAAGAAGGTCACGAGGATGGTGGCGAAGATCATGAAGCTCGGGAGCTTCACGCGCTCGGCGACCGCACCGGAGACGATCGTCGCCGCAGTGGCGGCGAACATGGCCTGGAAGATGAAGTCGGTGTACCAAGTGTAGTCGGCGTAGGCCGAGGACATCATTTCCATGCTGGCATCGACGTCGAACCACGAACCGGGAGCGAACACTCCTTCGATCGCCCATTCGCCGGGATACATGGCGTTGAAGCCGTAGAACGCATAGGTCAGAATCCCCATCGTAATGATGAAGACGTTCTTGAAGAGAACGTTGACGGTGTTCTTGGACTGGGTCAGGCCGGATTCGAGGGTCGCGAAGCCGAGGTGCATGGTGAACACGAGGGCGGCGGCGAGCAGGAGCCAGAGGTTGCTGACAGTGAAGAAGGCGGAGGCCGACGCATCGCCCATAAAGGCACCATAAGCATCGTCGAATTCGACGACCACCGCCTCCGCTTCAACCGTTTCGTCCTCCTGCGCGGACGCCGTCGAGGCGAATCCGGCAATCCCCGCAAAGAGCGCGGCGGACATCCAGGAGAGTCCTAGTTTTTTGAGTTTGTTTTTCATATCTCTGTTTGGATTGTTTTGTATAAGAGACGCGCCCGGGGGAGCCCCGGACCGGTTCGGATTTTTTTCGAACTCTTCCCGGTGAAGCATGAGCCGTGCCAACTCTTCGGCGCACTGGAAAATGCGGGCAAAGTAGTTGCGCACCTTCCGGGGACCGTGCATCCTCCCCACCCATTATGGCAGACTCTTTTTCCCTGGCGGACGCCAACCGCCTGCTCGCCGATGCGACCGCGCCCGAACGCGTCGATTGGGCGGTCGGGCGGTTTCCGGGCTCTCTGATACTCTCCACCAGCTTCGGCGTGCAATCGGCGGTCCTTCTCCACATGGCGGGCACCCGGCGCCCGAAACTCCCGGTGGTCTTCGTCGATACCGGCTATCTCTTTCCGGAGACCTACCGCTTCGCCGACCGTCTGACCCGCGATCTGGATCTCGATCTGCGGATCTATACGCCGCGCCGGACGGCCGCCTGGCAGGAGGCTCTCCACGGAAAACGCTGGGAGGGAAGTGTCCGGGATCTGGAGGCCTACAACCGGGAAAACAAGGTCGAGCCGATGAACCGCGCGCTGAAGGAGATGGGGGCCGACGGCTGGATTTCCGGCCTGCGGCGTAGCCAGAGCCGCTCCCGCGGGGAGCGGAATTTCGTCGAGCTGCAAAACAAGACCTACAAAATCTATCCGATCCTGGACTGGTCCGACCGGGACATCTATAAGTACCTGACCCGCCACGACCTCCCTTACCATCCGCTTTGGGAGCAGGGCTACGTATCGGTCGGCGACTGGCACAGCACCCGCAAGCTCACCGACGGCCTGACCGAGGAGGAAACCCGCTTCGGCGGACGCAAACGGGAGTGCGGGCTCCACGAATTGACCGGCGGGCAGGATTTTCAGATCTGAAATCCGGGAGGCGCACGCCACCCTTCCGAGCAATCCGCGCGAATGCAAGTTACCTTCGCTGATGCAAGATCGGTGAAGAAAGAATCGTGCGAGCGGCCCATGATATGGTGCTCTTCGGCCTCTCCCCCCGTGGCCGGCGGCCTTCCTTGTCCTGCGTAGCTCGGCTTGTCCTCCGAAGCCTGGGCGTAGGGGGGGCAGAGCGTAGAAGGAAGGCCCCGGTGCGCAACGGAGGAGCGGTACCGGTTGGCCGTGCGGTGGCGGCAACGTCAGTGCGGAACCCCACGGCCATCCCGGGCAAGGCTGAAGCCATGCCCCACGGAGGATCCCGTGGCCGAGGATTACCGGCCTCCGTGGCCGGCGGCCTTCAGGCCCCGG
>CAZDRT010000252.1:0-4902 GCA_964507815.1 uncultured Puniceicoccaceae bacterium | reverse complement strand
GCTCGCACTCAGAGGGAGTCTTTCATTCATGTGGCCGGCGACATGACTCATTTGCAAGGCAGGGGAAATGGGGTCAAACGCAAAATATAAAGATCCTCCAGCAAGAACCCTTAAAGTGCTCCAAAAACGAGCGTTCAAATTGAACTCAAAGCGCATCCCCATCGGCACTCCCGTCGATCTTGCCATCTTCGGCATCTATCGCGGACACCATGGCTTGTAATTGGTCCTGAAGGGCAGAAGTGGGGTCATTTACTTTGCCCCCGATAGATTCAGCGTCGCAAGGCTACGGCGCGACGGTCTTCATGATTCACCTAGGCGATCTTTCCAATACCCGGGCTTCTGATGCATTCCAGAGACCGCAAGGATAAGAATCTCGTCGCAGCGGATCTGATAGATGATCCCAAAAGGGAAAACCCTGGTGCGACAACGCCGGGTATTTTTCGACAGCGGATTCCACGCATCGGGATATGCGAGGATTCGCGCTAGGGCGGCTCGATACTCTGCATAAAAACGCAAACCCAGACCAGCCTCCTTGTCCTCGTAATACTCGATAGCCTTAGCGAGCTCTTCTTCGGCCACGCTGAGGTAGCGTAAGTTCACGGGAAATATTTCTTCTCAATTCTTGCATGAACCTCCGAAGCGTTGGATGCGGAAAGACGTCTATTGTCGAACGCTTCGATCCGATTTTCAGCTTCCTTGCCCCATTCGACATCGAGAGCTGCCTGTTCGGAGCTATCAAAAGACGAAAGAAGCTTTTCGGCCAGCATCGCTCGTTCGACCGGAGGCAAATCCATCAATTCAGATTCAACTTTCAGGCTTACAGGCATAATGTGAAACTTACAGACATGTCGGCTTTGTCAAACACGGTGTTAAACGGGTTCGTCCGGGGACGGGAAGTTAGTGCATTTTCCCGGGCCAGCGACTCGAGCTTCGCACCCTGGGACTGGTCTCTACTGAAGGAACCGCTGAGCCCGCGCTTGATGCGCCGAATTTCTTCTTCGGTATCGGCAATGTCCATCCGGTTGCCGATATCACCGAGTAAAAGTGTCCTCCCCCACCCCATCGTTCAGTCGTTTGCGTTCATGTGCGCTAGATTCTATCTCGGACTCTGCTCAGGGCTGAATGGAAAGTCAAATTCAAAATAGCGCCGTTGAAAAAATAGGGTGTAACCCCAAGTGCGTGGACTTCACCTGGCAATTGCAGCCATTTTTGTGGGAAAACCACGGAAAGATTCAGGGGAGCGCGGTGCTTTAGCCCGCGTTTTCGGTGCGTTCTTGTGCTTACGTTCGCAGGCTGAAGCGCTGCGCTCCCAAAGTCCGAAGAAAATGGGATCGGTTCGTTCCAAAACTTCCCACACGGGATTGCCTTCGCGACCCGTCTGCGACGGAGTGCTCGATCAGACCGTGAACTTTCTTCTCGAATCGCCTTTTCAGGCTCTACATCAGCATTCTTCCGCTTTTAAAATATGCAGGTCCAGCCCGACGAACTGGGAAAAGGCATTGTCCGTAGTAACCATCTGCCACCGGGAGCAGGGGGCGAATGCAGCCAGCCAAGCGTCCATCCAGAGTTTCGGGGAGTTCGTGTCTCGGGTCGCGAGGGTTTTCCAAGCATTCGTAACGCCGAAGGGTTCATCCGCAAAAGTGATCCGTTCATCCTCAATGAAGTCCTCCAGTACCGCCCATGCCTCGCGGTTGGTAAGCGGGGGTAATTCGTAGGCAAGCAGCACCTCGGCGGTCGTCGGCAAGCGTACGAGTCCCTGTTGCGTCGAACGGCAGAAAAAAATACTGTCGGCGACTTGCTGGCCCTCCAGCCATGCCCGAGCCGATGTGTGGTGAGAATGACCGGAAAGCGTCAGCGCCAGCCAGACGTTAATGTCCGGAAGCTTCATGACTCCACTCAATTTCCTGTTTTAAAAGCACATCCGCCACCCGCGCCGCTGTCATTGATTGACTGACACTTGTGAGCTTCGCGCACTCGATCAAAGGTAGTTTCACCCGATGCCCGGACTTCGCGACCGGAGGAGACGGGTTCATTAAGCCGCGGCGAAAAACCTCGGTCGCGACCTCCTTGAGTTTCCGATTTTCATGCGCCGCACGAATTTTCATTTCCCGCACAAGGTCGACCGGCAGGTCTAAGGTCGTTTTCATGAAAGCCAGCTTTCCATTTGTCCACCTTTCTGTCAAATGATTTCAATGGGCTGCTTTCAGCGGGATGAGACTGCATAATGGGGCGGCCACGCAGGCGGTCACCAAAGCAGCGATACGCCCACAGCCGGTCCGTGATGGTGCATTTCCTTATCGGCGGTTACGACTGTGAGGCTGCGCAGCATTGCAGCGGCAAAGATGGCCCGGTCAGATGGGTCCAAATGTTGGCCTTTGTTATTTCGCTTGGGCCAATCCATGGAGGCAGCCCCGGGTCCTCCGGCTTTAACTGACTCTTGCCGGAAACGACGCCCCGAATGTCGGCCCCTTTTAATCCTTGGCCCCGCAGCGACTGTTCGACGGACTCCTTGATGAAGCTGGAAAGTGGCATCCCCCGCTTCCTCGCGGCAGAGCGGATACGCTTTTCAAGAATGGGATCGGTATGAAAGGACAGAGTGCCCATCGCTTCTATAGAAACCTTTAGGTATCGGGTGTCAAGCCCGGGCCGGGGCAAAAGCTACCTTTGAGAGAACCGGATGGGGTAAAGGGCGGGTTTGCGTAGAAACGGCTCTCGCCGATCCTCTCCAATCCCGAAATTTCGGAAGAGAGCGAGTTCACACCGCTGGACCATCGTTGAACAGGGATCCATCCTTTGCATCGACAATTCCGATTTTTTGAGCGTTTTCGATTGTCTGCGCTCATAATTCGTTGTACAATTTGGCACATGAAAGTTACTCTCACCATTCCAGATGAGTTGAGCGACGCATCCTTCGGGGATCCATCGCGCATCGCCTTAGAGGCTTTGGCTGCCCGGGCATACGAGGAAGGGGTGCTCTCCGAAGAGCAAGTGCGGCGCATGCTCGGGCTGGAGTCCTGCTGGAACGCCCGGGAGGTGCTCTCCAGCCATGGCGTCTGGCCGGGCACCACGGTGGAGGACGCATTGGACGATATGAAAATACTCAAAACCATGCGCTCCGCAGAGGCGTGATCGTCATCAGCGACAACTCGGCATTGTCCGCGCTCGCAGGAGTCGGCCTGCTCGACTTGTTGCCACGCCTTTTCGCTGCTGTCGTCACTCCGGAGGCTGTCCGTCGCGAGTGCGCCCACCCACGAGCACCCCGCCCTTGGGGGGAATGGATTAGCCTGCCGCCTGATTGGCTTGAGATCGTTCCCGATCCAGCCGCCCTCCTAACGGAAACACAAGGCCTCGGTTCCGGCGAAGCCGCCGCCATCACCCTGGCTTGGATAAATAGGCAATCCTCGAAATTGATCCTCGACGAAAAGCGAGGCAAACGGGTTGCCGCGGCACTTGGGTTGCCCAAGACGGGCGTTCTCGGCATCATCGGTGAAGCCGCTGAACGGGGTTGGCTGGAATTTGACGAAACCATTGAACGAATCGCACGAACCGGTTTTCACTTGAATGAAGCCGTGGTCGAAGCCGTCAGGCTGAAAATCCGGCAATGAACTGGACGGCGTCCCATGGTAGGGGTCTACGCATAGCAAGGACAGCAAACACAAAATATAAATATTCCCCAGCAAAAATCCTGGAGCGAAAGCGCGCCGCGCCCTTCATAGCTCGCAGAGCGACGTAGGGACAGCGATTTCGGAATCCTCGGCGGAAGTTCGGTATTCTTCGGCGGATTCGTAGAAACGGCTATCGCCGGTCCTCTTCAATCCTGGAATTTCCGAAAATTTTGGAGCGGAAGCGCGGGTTCCAGCAATTGGCGAAACACTTTTGTCCGTTACCGACCACCGTCAAAAGCGGCTGACCGATTTCTCTTCATTCCAACAAGGTAATGTGTCTTGCCCCGGAAATTTCGACAGACTGCCCGTTTTCCGCCGGTTGAAACGTAGCAGTGTCAAGAGCACGCGGCTCTACGAGTTCAGCGACGATTGATTTGGCCCTGCAGATCCGAGAGAGAGGTTTTCTTGCCGATCCCCTTCTCGTCCACCCGGCGGGCGGTTTCCTCTTTCCATTCCTTTGATTCCTGTCCCAGTCGGGAAACGAGGGCTGAGGTGTTTCCCATGACCGACATCATGCCCGGCCTTTCAGGCGGATCACCGATCTGGCCCGCAGTAGCGGGTGGCCGAGATGGCGGGCGATGTGATCCAACCGACGATCCGGAACAGCTCGGTGGTGTGCGCGACCGGCCTGGCATTCGGATCGAGGGGCAACCGTCTTCGCCCCCGCAGTCGGGGGGGCTACGCCGAGTCAAGAGCCCCCGCGACCACGGTTGATAAAGCGTGGTCGGTCGGCTTGTTGGCAAACCTTGAGCTTGCCGAAAGGCCGTCCGATCCCCCGGCGGCGGAGGCAATGAAACTCAATTTTCCGGAAGGGTCGCATCGGCCGGGAACCGCTCGGTGGTGTGCGCAACTGACTTGGCCTTCGCGTCTGGGGGCAAGACCCCGGACCACGGGGTAGGACCATGCGTGGTCGGTCGGCTTGCCGTCCGATCCCCCCGGCGGCACAGCCAACGGGACTGAATTTTTCCGGAAGTATCGCATCGGTCGGGAACGGCTCGGCGTTGTCCGGAACTGGCTTGGCCTTCGCGTCTGGGGGCAAGCCCCCGGACCACGGGGGAGCGCAAAACGTGGTCGGTCGGCTTGCCGTCCGATCCCCCCGGCGACACAACAAACTGGACTCAATTTTCCGGGAGGGTCGCGTCGGTCGGGAACAGCTCGGCGGTGTGCGCAACTGGCCTGGTATTCGGATCGAGGGGCAAGCCCGAATGGCACTTAGTTAAGCAACCGTATCGGAGTA
>CAZDRT010000251.1:0-5063 GCA_964507815.1 uncultured Puniceicoccaceae bacterium | reverse complement strand
TGGACGGCGACGGACCCTCCGCCAGCGTGGACCTCGGCAAGTTCACCGGCAGCCTTGGCAACGAGGCCGACTTCCTCGTCGGCGGCGGTCCCGGCCAAGAGCCCCTCGCGGCCACCTTCGACTTCCTGCGCGTCGCCGCTTCCTCGCTCGCCGAGTCCCGCACCACGGCAGCAGAAATCCACGCCTGGCAGTTCAACGGCCCGCAGTACCATGACTTCACCGGCCACGACCGCCGCAGCCGCAACGCCGCCGGAGCCTTGGTCGAGTAATCAGATTGAAGATTTCAGGTCTCAGCCCTCCCACTCAACCATTGAGCGCAGCGAAATCCCGTCCCGCAACGCGGGAGGAACCCGCGAAGCGTGTCGGGACTCCATCTCTCCATCTCTCCACCACTCCACTCCACTGAGCAAAGCGATAATCATACGACAACACCAAACACCCGCATTTCCTTGACGCCGTTCGCTCCTCATCCCACCCTCGGATTCCTATGAAAAACCCCCTGCGTTTCCTCTTCCCCGCACTGATCCTCTCCCTCCTTTCTGGAGGGCTGCTCCAGGCCGCCGAACCAGAGACCTGGCCCTGGAACCGCGCACAGGCGAAGGTGCTGCCCACCGGCGAATTGGAATGGGCACCGGAACCTTTTGAATTCGTGGCGGGAGAAACCGTCCGCTACATCGATTACGAGGGGGGCGACGATGCCAACGCCGGCAGCAGGGAGGCCCCCTGGAAACACCACCCCTGGGATGGTAACGCGACGGGCAACGCCGCCAAGGCTTCAGGCCCGGTCACCTATGTTTTCAAGGGCGGGGTGATCTACCGCGGCACCCTGGAGGGCCGCGAATCCGGTCGGCCCGACGCCCCCATCCGCCTCACCCGTGATCCCTCCTGGGGCGAGGGTCCGGCCTGGTTCGTCGGCTCCCAGGCTATCAACGGGGGCTGGAAGCAGGCGGACGCCTCCATCGCTCCCGAGGGCATGCCGGAACCCGATAAGGTCTGGTATTTCGATCTGCCCGATGTCAAGGAGGCGCCCTGGTGCGTCTGGCGGCGCGAAGGCAGCGAAGCCACCCGCATCCCCCTGGCCCGCCACCCGAACTGGGATGTGTTTGCGGAGACCGACTTCGTCATGGAAGACTGGCTGACCTTCGACGGCCCTTCGCGCTATGTTCCCAAGAGTGAAGGCGGCGCACCGATCGGCTCCCGGAAAACCTGGGACGACGATTTCCTCAAGGATCCCTCCCGTTCGCCCGACTTTTTCGACGGTGCCCGCATCTGGACGATGTGGTCCGGGGGTCCCTTTTCCGCCATGGGCACACCCTACGACACACGTATCCAGGAATACGACCCGGAGTCCGGCACCATCGAACGGGCCGGCATCGGCGGTACTTTTTATTTCGGCATGGCCGGCAAGGGCGACCGCTATTACATCGAGAATCTCGCCGCCTTCCTGGATAGTGCGGGCGAGTTTTACTTCGCCGCCAGTGAGGGCGATGGCCAGGGCGGTCGCCTCTTCCTCCGCCTGCCCGGTGACCAAGACCCCAACCAGACTACCGTCGAAATCGGCCAAGAGCAAATGCTGGTCCGCCTCTACGACACCCGGAATCTCGAAATCAGCGGACTGCGCTTCAGCTTCCTGAACGTCCCTGACAGTTTCAACTTCCCGATCTATCCCCTCGACGTGCGGCTGCCCACCGCCATCATGCTCTACGGCGACTGCAAGGACCTGCGCATCGCCCACAACGACTTTTATCACGCGGCCAAGGCCGTGCAAGCCCGCACCCGCTTCTACCAGCGCTGGATGCCGGAGACGCCGGAAAGTCTCGGCATCCGCCCCCGCGAAGACAGCGGCACCGATTACATGACCGGCATCGTCGTCTCCGACAACGACATCCGCTATGCCGACCACGGCGGCATTTCCTTTCAGGGACACGGCCAGCTCATCGCCCCCGAAGCCGTCGATCACCGCCTGGGCGACATCCGCATCCTGCGCAACCGCCTCCATCAAATCAACTTCCGTCCCCGCCCCCCCTCTCCCGGCCTGAACATTCCGTCCATCGCGGTGGACGACGGCACCCGCATCCACATCGCCGGCAACATCCTCACCCGCAGCTGGGGCGTCGGCATCTGGATCACCGGTGGCAAGCAGAATGGCAACGACATCCGGGATCGCCCCCTCATCCGCAACTACATCCACCACAACAGCGTCCTCGACTCCCTGCTGTTCATCAACGACTGGGGTGCCTTCGCGCTCTGGCAGGGCGGGCCGCAATACGCCTGGAGCAACGTCGCCGGCAATCCGGTCGGCCCGCATCCGCACATCATGGACGGCAAGGACAGCGGAGACCGCCAACAGGAAAACTCTTTCCGCGGCTATGGACACAACGGCTACGCCTACTATCTGGACGGCAGCTACAAGCAGTATGTCTTCAACAACATCGCCTGGGGCAAGGAGAACGACCCCGAAAGCTGGTTCAAAAACCGCTCCTCGCAGATGATGGTGCTCGGCTTCCTCAACCAGTGGTTCAACAACTCCTTCAACCGCTTCCTCATCGGTGCCTCGGGCAGCTCCGGCACCCACTCCACCGCGCTGGGGACGATCTACGCCGACATGGGCAGTGCCTTCATCGCCCAGGGAATCTCCGGTGATATCTCCACCGCCTATGGCGGCGAAGACGCCGCCGACACCCTGCGCATCGGGCTGCCCACGCTCGGCTACGCGCAAAACATCTTCCAGGGTCCGGCCTTCGACACCGATACCGCCTTTGCCCTCGGAACCAAGGGCCGCGGTGCCATCCGCATCAACACCAACTCCGTCGAAGAGTTTTCCGCCTGGCTGAAAGAGCACGGCGCCCAGGCCTCCCAGGCGGGCTGGCGGGTCGATACCTCACCCTTCCTCGATGCCGACACCGGGGACTTCCGCCCCAATCCCTCCGTCCTCGAAGGCAAACCCGGGGTCAAATTCTTCGTCCCCTTCAGCCTCCACATGGTGGTGGGCGAGTGGGACTTTTCCGCCAATCACAACAACCCCGAACTGATCATGGGGCAGAATTTCTACATGTCGCCGGAATACATTTCGCGGAATATGTATTACGACATCCCCCGCAACGATCTCGACCTCCCCGGCGGCACCCTCGCCGATTTCGCGCAAGGCACGCTCGAAAATTGGACGGATTCCTCCCTGCTTCTTGACGGTCGCAAGCGCTTCGCCGTGCTCCGGCATGATGCCGCCACCGCTGACTACCCCCGCACCGTCGCGATCTCCCGCAACGACAAGGGCTGGCTGGGCACTCCGTCGGATCCCGGCCCCGCCCCGGGAGAGAAGGCTGGGCAGGGCCAGAAAGACCGCTGGGCGGCTGCCAATGAAAAATGGCAGCAGGCCGAGGACAAAATCTTCCCCGGGCACAAGCGCAAGACCGTGGACATGCAGGCCAACAACTTCCTGCTCGAAACCGTGGTCAGGATCGCTCCCGGCACGGGCGGTGCCATAGTCTCGAAAACGCAGGACGGCACCGGCTACGAACTCTCCATCGCGGCCGACGGCAAGCTCACCCTCGCCCTCCTCGCCGACGGCACCGTCAGCAAGGCCACCGGCGCGACCACTGTGGCCGACGGCGGGTGGCACCACCTGATCGCCGAAGTGGACCGTGCCAACGGCACCGCCCGCCTCTACCTCGACGGGAAGCTCGACGCCGAGACCCCGCTCTCGCTCCCGACCGACGCCTCCCTCGCCAACACCGGCGACTTCTTTGTCGGCAAGGGCGAAGCGGGTTTCCTCACCGGGGCAATCGACTTCCTGCGGGTCAGCCGCGGCACCCTCGCCGACGCCCACACCACCATTGACGAACTCTACGCCTGGCAGTTCACGCAAGGCCCCTTCCTCAAAGACATGCAAGGCCGCAAACGCGACTGGACCACCACCCCCCCCGGAGCCATCGGGTGGTGATCCGGTTCCTCCACTCCTGCCTGCTCACGGCACTCTGCCTGAGTCTGCCCTTTCATTTAATGGCCGATGAAGGATTCGTCGAACTCGATGAGGCCGTGCATCAATCACTCAACGAGGCGAAAACGCCTGGTCAATGGGCAGCTTTGATGCCCGAGGCTGAGGCCCACAGCTATATCGCGGCGGATGGCACCCAACTGCCACTTTTCCTTTTCCCAGCCGCATCGGAGGACGATTCCAGGCCCGGCGCGGTGGTTCTTTTCGCCGGCGGTGCTTTCCGCAGCGGCAACCCGACCGGTATGACCGCCCCGGTCGAAGGCGACCCCGTGCTCGGACCGGACAAGCCCTACCGCTGGAGTTGGTACACCGAAGAACGTTTCGGCATCGACCCACGCAAAGTCTCCCCCTATCACCATCTGCATGAGAATCTCCCGCCCGCCTGCCTGATGATGGGCGGCAAGGAAAAACCCGCCCAGCGTCGGGGCTTTTTTCTCGCCGTCGAACGCGCGACCGAACTGGGGGCCCTCTGGGACGCCCACCTTCACGCCGCCATGCCCCACGGCGCCATGATGGGATCGGCCCGCTGGCAACCGGAGGTGTATCGCGCCAATATCGAGATCCTCACCCGTTTCCTGCGCCGACACGGGTTTTAGCTCGGAGTTTTCAGAACTTCTCCCGGCGCACCTGCGAGCATGATCCTTTCCCCCGATTCGGGTTACGCAAAACAGACGATTTTTCTTGCCCGTCCGTTTGTCAGCAGCGAGTGGACCTTCCTTCCGGTTGCATTGTCCTCGGATGATGCGTCCGGGAGACAACAGAATCGACGAACCCCGTCCGGTTTTTCCGGGGTGACGCCGCCTCCTCGCTCGTAATCCGCAGCCACCCCCAAGGGACGGCTGTTTTTTCCACTCCCTTGCGGCGATTTTTCTTGCCTGCCCCTTAACCCATAAATTTCGCTCTTCCGTTTCCGGCAGCGCGGTCCTTGGATCGCGCGTCCGGGAACGACAATTCCCGCCGACCCCCGATCCGTTTTTTATCGAGGTGACGCACCGCTCCCCATCCCTTTTTAGCCCGCGCCATGCTCATCACACGCAAAACCAAGGTCCCCTTGATTTGGGCCTTTTAC
>CAZDRT010000250.1:0-5107 GCA_964507815.1 uncultured Puniceicoccaceae bacterium | reverse complement strand
GTGGGCGCTGAAGCAACCCACCCACTTTGGCCGCCCAATTATGCAGTCTCAGCCCGCTGAAAGCAGTCCATTGAAGACAATGCTACGCAGTGGCGCGGCAGCCACCCTCCCTCAGCCGATGGAATACCGGCCCATTTCAAAATCGCGATGTTTTACGATTTTTCTCCACGCACTTGCGGTTACACTCCATAATTCTGGATTGTTTTTACAGAAACCTTTCGACTCCATTCCGTCTTTGTGAACCGCTCTTCCAAAGGTTCCGGAACCATCTCAATCACCTGACTCCGAGAATCTCCCTTCTCCCGAGCGCCGATTCGATCCATCGAAAACCCTCCCGATCATGCCCGCATTGATGCTCAACCTTCACACCCCGGGAACCCGTCCCGACCGCGACGTCTATTTCGAGGGAGAACCGCCGCCCGGCTTCGGTACCGGAGACGCGGTATCGACCGATTAGAACCACGAATTATACGGAATAGAAATCCCCCCTTTCGTTCTCTCTTTGGTCAAAATTTCCCCGCCTCAATGCCAACACCACCTCTCTTCTCTCGCTACATCGGCATCGACTATTCCGGCGCGAAAACGCCGGTGAGCAGCTTGACAGGCCTTCGGATTTACTCGGCTACGGCGTCCCAACCGCCCGCCGAAGTCCTTCCTCCTCCGGGTTCCCGCAAATACTGGACGAGACGGGGCATCGCGGAATGGCTCGTCACCGAACTCCGCGAGGGCCCGCCGACACTCGTGGGCATGGATCACGCCTTTTCCTTTCCGCTCCGCTACTTTCAAGAAATCGGATTCACTTCTGGCCCTTCGACGGGTGGACGCCCTCGTCCGGCCTTTCCGTTCTGGCGGAAATTTATCCTTCGCTGTGGAACCGAACCTATCCCATCGAAGACCGCACCGGGGACCAACACGACGCCTACTCCGTAGCCCGCTGGATGAAGGAGACCGATGCCGCCGGCGCGCTGGGTGCCCATTTCCAGCCGCAATTGACCTCGGGGGAACGCACCCGCTGCCAATTGGAGGGTTGGATTCTCGGCCTTGCTTGAGCGCGCGGCCTCCATCGAGAATTCGCTTGCGCCCGTCTGCCCGAGATGCTCCTTTGTCCACTATGGTAGACCCTTCATTAGGCGCTACGCCTTTCCGGGCGAAAAATTTCTGCGAGTTCTTCGCGGGAATTGGTCTGATGCGCCTCGGGCTCGAAGCGGAGGGCTGGTCCATCGCCCTCGCCAATGATATCGACACCGACAAGCGGGATATTTACCGGACCCATTTCAAAGACGACCCGGACCACTTTGTTCTCGGGGATATCCACAAGCTCCGGGCGGAAGACATTCCCACCGCCACGATGGCAACGGCCTCTTTCCCGTGCAACGACCTCTCGCTCGCCGGAATGCGGTCGGGCCTGGGCGGAAAACAGTCCTCCGCCTTCTGGGGATTCACCCGTATTCTCGGGGAAATGGGAGACCGCCGGCCGCCAGTCGTGCTTCTGGAAAATGTCGCCGGGTTTCTGACATCAAACCGGGGAAGCGACATCGAAGAGGCGCTGCTAGCCCTAAACCGCCTCGGGTATGCGGTCGATGTCCTTATTATCGACGCCCAGCACTTTGTCCCGCAAAGCCGTGTCCGACTTTTCGTGATCGGATCGCTCCGTCCGGAAGGCCCTTCGTTGGGAAATGAAACCGCCTCGTTTTATCAAAGCGCGATTCGCCCGAAGCACCTTGCCAACTTCGTCTTCGATCATCCGGGAATCGACTGGAACATCCGACAGCTCCCCGAGCCGCCGAAGCCCACCTCCCGCCTGGCGGATATCGTGGAGGATCCGGTTGAGGAATCCGATTTCTGGTGGAGCGAGGATAGAACCGATTATCTCGTAAATCAGATGAGTGAAAGACACTCGGCGACTCTCGCGAAAATGAAAGCCGCGGAAGTTTTTTCCTATGGAACCGTCTTCCGGCGCGTTCGGAACAAACGCTCCATGGCCGAACTTCGCACCGACGGCATCGCCGGATGCTTGCGCACTCCCCGGGGCGGAAGCGGACGCCAGATCCTCGTCCGGGCGGGCATGGGAAGCGTCCGGGCCCGCCTGCTGACCCCCAAGGAATGCGCACGTCTCATGGGGGCCGATGACTTTAGGATCGAGACCTCCGTGAACAAGGCGCTGTTCGGTTTTGGAGACGCCGTATGCGTGCCGGTCATATCCTGGCTCGCAAGACATTATCTCAATCCGCTAGTGAACGAGCTAGAGTCGGCGGAAGCAGAACCCTTTCTGCGGGCGACCGCCTGATTATGCCTGATCCCGGAGAACTCCTCGCGAGCCGCCTGCGGGCCTTTTCCGCTGAAAATTCGATGACGGGCAAAGGTCCATTATCGGTCGCCCTCGTCCTGACCCGCCGTGCGGCATCCATGGACGTTCCACTTGAGGCCTCTGATTTTCTTACGCCGAGAGGAGGGCAAGTCGCCGGGCTCAGTGGCCTGAACGTGCAGGCGATTCTCTCCGAACACGGAATATTCCGAATCCTTGCCGAGGAAGGGGGGCGGACCAGCCGGGGCAGCATAAGACGGATGGAAGCCTACATCGAACTCCTCAATCGGCTCAATAGGGATAATCTTCTGGATTTCATCGCCATCGAAGCTTGGTGGGTTCAACGGGTGAAGGACCACTTTTCCGCCGAACCGCTCCGCCTGCGTCTGGACGCCACTAAGTCGCTTCGCGCCATCGTGGCCGATTTGATTGAAACAGCGTTCGAACGACAACGAGAATGCCCGGGGACGATGGTAGCCGGTGCGGTCATGCAGCATTTGGTCGGAGCCAAATTGGATGTGGTGCTGCCCGATCACACCGTTCTTCACGAAGGCTTCTCCGTCGCGGATGCTCCCGGAAAACGAAAAGGCGACTTCATTATCAATGATACCGTCGTCCACGTAACAACCGCTCCGGCGGAGGCTTTGATTCGAAAATGCTCTGACAATCTGGCGGAGAATTTGAGACCTCTCCTTATTACAACGGAAAGCGGCGTCGGCGGAGCGAAAGCATTGGCCAAGAACGCACGGATCAATGACCGGATTGACATTCTCGACATTGAGCAATTTGTCACCACGAACGTGTATGAATGGAGCATCTTCAACCAAGCGAACCGCTCTGCGTCGGTCCACGAACTCGTCGATGCCTATAACCGCATAATCGAAGCTTGCGAAACCGACCACAGCCTCATGATCGGGATCGGCTGACGGGAAGGCATCTCACCGGGGCACCCACTCCTCGAGGAAATGAACGCGAGCAGCAGCAGATTCCGGGACTCCGTATTCTCTCGTGGCCCAGATTGGATCTCTTGGAGCCACCCGAGTGGGTTAGTCCATGCTTCCATGATTATTCTCGCCTAACGTTTTAATCGCATCGGGATGGGAAGGGATCCTATCGCTAAAAAGGGCCCCAAGATTCACTTCTGGCTCCAAAGAGTCCGAGAGGAGGGTAATTTTGGCTTGAAAACCGATTCGTTGGGCTTCAGCCTTGTCCACTTGCGCCTCGACCGAGACGTAATTTCCTGTAACCCGCAAAAAAGGAACCACCCATGGCCGATATCAATGACAAACTCCCCGACAATGTTCCCGGAAAATTCTTCGTGGACGAGCAATGCATCGATTGCGAGCTTTGCCGCGAAACCGCCCCGGAGAATTTTAGCCGGAATGACGACGAGGGCTACTCCTACGTGAAAAAACAGCCCGAAAACGAGGAAGAGACCAGCCAGTGCGAGGAGGCCGTCGAAGGTTGCCCCGTGGAGGCGATCGGCACGGCCGCTTAAGGCTTGCCGCGTGGGGAAACCTCCAGGGAGAAGACTTGCTACGCAACCGGGGCGGTCCGCTTCAGGGCGCGGGCGTGGGCCTTTTCCGAGAGGGGCTTTCCGGGGAAACAAACGCGGGCGACCGCTTCCTCGAAGTCCTTCGCCCCTTTCAGGAGATCGATCTCCAGACGGAGAAAGTAGAGGGGGAGGCCGAATTTCACGTCGGGTCCGATCCGGACGGCGTCTTTTTCGGTGGTCACGAGGAAGTCCACGCCAATCGCGGCGGCCTTTGCCTCCACGCGCTCCAGCTCGCTGCGCGAGAACCAGTGGTGGTCGAGAAAACGGCGGTTGTAGCGGACTGTGGCACCCTGTTCCCGGAGAAAGGCCTCGAAGCCCTCGGGCACCGCGATGCCGCTAAAGGCCCCGACCCGCGCGCCCCGGAGTTTTTCCAGCGGCAGTTTCTCCCGCAGGTCCAGACTTTGCAGGTGGGTGGGGCGGTGGGCGCATTCGATGATTTCCACCTCCGGGTGATGCCGGTGGATGAGGGCCTCAATGTCATCCGAGGGGGAGCCGTCGGACTTGGTCAGAAAGACGTAGGAGGCCCGCTTCAGGTGGGAGACCGGTTCGCGGAGAATCCCCCGCGGAAGCAGTCGGCGATTACCGAAGGGGTTGGTCTTATCGACCAGCATCAGGTTCATGCTGCCCTTGAGGGGGAGGTATTGGAGACCGTCGTCGAGGATGAGGGTGTCGCACCCGAAGCGCCGGATCGCGTAGGCCCCCGCCTTGACCCGGTTCTTGTCAACGAGCACATGCACTCCCGGGAGGTTGCGCGCCAGCATGTAGGGCTCGTCGCCCGCTTCGCGCGGGCCGAGGAGCACGGACTCGCCGTCGCTGACGATTTTCGGGGGCGGTTCGTTGGTATGGGTCAGGGCGCGCCACCATTTCCGGTAGAGCGGCTCCTTCCGGCTTTTGTAGCCCCGGCTCAGGATCGCCACCGTGCGCCCCTGCTCGTGGAGACTGCGGGCGAACTTTTCCACGACCGGAGTCTTGCCCGTCCCCCCGACGGTGAGGTTGCCGACCACGACGACGAGACACCCGAGGGGGCGGTTGCGCAGGATCCGGTTGCCGTACAAGTACCACCGGAACCGGACGAGTCCCTCGAACACGAAGGAAAGCCCGTTCAGGACGCAGGCCGTGTAACGCGCCGCCCGCCCCGCCTTGCGGTCGTAAACGACATCGACGAGAAAACTCTCGATCGCCGTCAGCTTCTTCCGAAGGGGAGAATGGCTTTTCGGAGAAGTGGTCACTCGGCGATGGGGGCGGGC
>CAZDRT010000249.1:0-5111 GCA_964507815.1 uncultured Puniceicoccaceae bacterium | reverse complement strand
TTCCGGGATCGAGGGTGTGGTGGAAGTCCTTGCCGAGCCGGGTGGCGGGGTTGCCGTTGACCGTCACGGCGGCGGAGGCATCGGCGCTTCCGCGCACGTCGATGGCTTGGGGAGCCGTGCGCTCTTCGTATTGGTTGAGGGCGTTGGAAGTATAGCTGGCGGGTCGGCCGTTGGTGGTCGTGCCAATACGGTTGCCGATGTCGTCGAAGGAAAAGCCGAATTCGTAACCCGGGATGGCTTGGTCCTGAGGGCTGTGAAGAACCGCGGAATCGACTTGCCCGAGATCGTCATAGGCGACGGTCCAGTACGTGCCGTCTTCCCGGGTGTGACGGGTGCGTTGGTTGAGGGCGTTGTATCGGTACTCGTGGGAGTCCACGGGAACGAGGGAGACGTCAAGGGTGCGGCGGCTTTTGAGGCGGTGCAGTTCGTCGTATCGTTCCTCCACCGAGAGGATGTCAGCGTCGCCGTTGTGGAAGGCGAGACTCCGCCGCAATTCGCCGAGCGGGTCGTATTGGTAGCGGGCCGTGTGTCCACGGTGGGAGGCGCTCTCCAGCCGCGAGGCTTCGTCGTAGGCAAAGTTGGCCGAATAGAGAGATTCGCCGGAATCGTTTCCAAAAATCCGGAGGGATGCAAGGCGCTGAAGATCGTCATGCCCACGACGGATTCGGTGTTCTTCAAGAGGCCCGGAGAGGTAGTGTTCGCCCGTGGGAACTCCATCCCGGTAGGCGAGAGTCCGACTGCCGGAGGCGTCGGTGACCGAACTCAGCCGCCCCCGGCGGTCGTGGGCTAGTGTGACCGATGGCGTAACGGCGTCCGAATAGGTGACGGCGCTCGGCAGCCCGGCGAGATAATCGTATGTGACAAGGGTGCCGCGGGCGTTGGTGCGGGTGGCCGGGCGTCCGGCGGGTGTGTGGGTCCATTGGGCGGTCACGGTGCCGGCGATCAACTTCGAGGTCGGCCATCCACGGGCCTCGTCATAGGTCCATTCGGTGAGAGTGACGCCAGTTTCCCCGGCGTAGTCGCGCCAGGTGCGCAGGCTGGCAATGCGGCCGCGGGAATCATATGAGTATTCGACCGGATACCGCCGGGAACCCCAGATCCGCCGGGTGCGACCGTCGGGCCAATAGCTGTTATGCGTAACGCTGCCGTCGGGATGGGTCGTTTGGATGACCCGACCGGCGGTGTCGTAGAGAAAAGCCGTGGTCTGCGGATCGTAGCCCGGCCCGCTCAGGGAGGGGTCCGGGTCGGGGGTGGTCACAGCCTCAAGCCGGTCCTGTGTGGATGACCAGGTGTAGAGGGTCGTGCCGCCGCCTTCTTCGGTGCGGCCCGAGATCCGCCCGTGGAGATCATGGGCGATCTCCACTTGACCGAGCAATCCGCCGAGGGAGTCACGGTCCACCACCTTGATGAGGCGACCTTCCGCATAGGTTTCTTCGGTGGTGTTGCCTCCGGGGTACGTGGTGGTGACGCGTCGCCCGCCCATGCCATCGAAATCAGGCTCCACTTCCGTGCGGGTCTCACGCCCATGAACGGTGTGCCAGGAGCCCAGGCCGTCGAGGCGGGTCTCCACGGTCGACTCCAGAGTCGAAAGGTCGCTTCCGAAAGTCTCCCAGTGGTAGGTGCGGGTGCGCCGCACGGGTATGCCGCCGCGCAGGGTGTGGTCGGTCGTGGTGCGGGCGATACGGTCGTCGCCGTCGAAGTCAATGGCGGCGTTGCCGTTTAAGTCGGTCGCCTCGATCTCGAGCCGGCCGAGCGCGTCGAAGGCGTAAAGGGTTTGGACCCCGTCCGGATCGAGGAATCCGATGCGCTGGTCCTTGTCGTTGTAGGTGAACTCCGCGAGTGCCTCGCCGGTGTGTCCGTCGGCCGGGGGATATTCGATGGCGAGTGTGCGTCCGGTCATGTCCCGGCGGGTGCGCGACCACTCCGCGGCACCGCGTTGCTCGGTGACGACCTCGACGACATCCTCCTCGTCCCAGGGGTCGCCGCTAGGGGCGTATTCCCAAGATACGGGCGGGGTTGCCGTGCCGGACCGGCTTTGCGGGCTACCATCGGGATTGGTGACTTCGATGGTCGTGCCGCCGCCGGGGAGAGTGGTGGTGGTGCGGGTGGTGCCGTCGCCGGGATACTCGATGGCGTACAGCGTGGGAGCGTTGCCGTTCTCCGCGCGGGAGACTAGTTCGCCGGCGAGATTATAGGTCTGCTCGAGCACGGCCATGGTCGTGCCGTCGCTTCCCACGCGGGTGGTCTTCAGGAGACGGCCGGCGGCGTCATACTCGTGGGTAAAGGTCAGGCCGTCACGGGTCTCGGAGATTTTTCGTCCGAGGCTGTCATAGCCGTAGGCGACGGTGCGGCCATGGCGCGACACCGTTTCGAGGTGCCCGCAGCAGTCGCTATATGCGCGGGTCTCGATGGAACCGTCGAGGTGCAGAAGCGAGGTGGCGCGGCCGGAGGCATCGGTGGTCAATGCTTCGAGGCGGGCGAGGACGAGGCCGGACTCAATGTCCACGGATTCGTCGAGGAGAAGCGTTCCAGAACCCGATCGGACGGTTGTCCGGCGGGTGCCGGAGACGACGGAGGAGTTATCCGGGCCAGCCTCGCCGTGGCTGTGAACGGTGGTCTGGGAACCGGTCATTTCATCGATGGAATAGATCCAGGTCTCTATCGTGTCGTCAACGTTTTGCCGCCAGGCGATCTTGTTCGCGAATGGGCCGTCGGCATACTCCCTGTAAGCGCTCTTTTGGTTGGCCGGGTTGTCGATATCGGTATCGACCACCCAGTAGCCATCGGCCCAGTCCTCCCCAAGATAGCGTGCCTTTCGATTTTCGAATTCCCGGTAGAGAACGCCGTCGATCTCAACGGGAGCGATCCCCCGGATCGTATAGTCCTGAAGGGTGCGGCTGTAATCACTCTGAGGATTGGCGCGAAACTCTCCATAATGGGCCCGGACCCTGCCCGACAACGAACCGAATGCATAATCGTCTCCAAAAATCTCACTGGAGATCCTTCGCAAGGCTCCATTGGGACGCGGTGCCTCACGGGTGCGGGAGGCGGGATAGTCCGTTTGAGCGGATCGATACTCAGTGCGGGTGCCGTCCGGCAGCACGGTCGTTTCGCGAATGGTATCGCCGGAGACCGAGTAACTCCAGGTCGTGGTGACCGCCCGGCCATCAGGATCGAGGGTTTCCCGGATGAGGGTCCGCCCGAATTCAAGCTCCTCAAAGACCTCCTCTTTCTTGGCGGCGACCGTGCCGGTAGCGTCTTTGACAATGGTCACGACTCTTTCCTCTTCGGGGATCGCGGGGTTCGCATGGTAGGTTTTCTCCTCCGTGCGCAGGCCGTTTCCGGAAACGAAGACGAGAAAACGGTCGCCGGAGGCGGGTGCGGAGTCTTCGGTGAATTCCGAGACCTTCGAGGTTCCGTTGAATTCTTTGGTGATTCGCAATTTCAGTGAATCGGGAGAGCCGGTCTCGGGCATTTCCACCGTCCAGACCAGATACGGATCTCCGGTGGATGTGTGGAAGCCATCGCCATCCGGAGGGCCGACCGCTTCCGAATGGAAAAACTCGATCACGTAGCCTCCATTCACTCGTTCCTCCACATTGGCAAGGACATCCGGGGTCTTTGCCTGATAGCGGAGAAACGAGGGATTTTCGATCCACTCGGCCCCGGCCATCCCGCGCAGGAAGACCAGCGAATCCGGAGAAGACAAGGCGGAAGACAGGACTTGCGCGTGGAGACGGAGAATGCCGTAAGATTCTCCCTGTGCGTTTCGACCCATCGGAATGTCCCAATCGACCGAACCCGCCCGCGGCCCTTTCCCGTGCCCGGCCCCGGCCTGCCCGTCCGGGCAATCCCCGCAATCGACAGGATAGGCGAGAACCTTTGGATCGACCCAAGTCCGAAAGCCGTCCTCGATCTCCAGTTTGATGTAAGGAGTGCTGCCTTCTCCCGACAAACCAATGATCTGTTCCTCAATGGTCTCGATGACCGGGCCGCCATCGCAAGGCTCTTTTTTGATGATGAACCGGACCCTGTATTCGCCGCACCCGTCTGTAAAACTGGCCCGGTAGTAGCCTTGGCTATGGACGAATGTTCCGTCTGCGCCGCCTCTTTGGTGAGACGAAAGGATACCACCGACCTCGTAGGTCTCGCCTCGACCCATCGCATCCTCCTGGGTATCGGGCTGCAAATACTCGATGCGGATGTTATCGCGGAACCAGTAGGTCGAACCCGGGAGTTCGAGAGTCGGCGGAGTATGCACCTCATGAAGAATATCATCGCCCTGTCGGCCGATGGAGAAAGTATCGCCCGAAGTCGGCCCGGAGGGAATGTTGTCAAAAGTGCCGGGATCTCCTGTCGCATCTCCAAAGGCGATCTCGCCGCCCGTGCCCTCAACCGCGAAATATTGGATCTCCGGTTCCTGGATCAACTCGCCGTCGCTGGACCTGTATATTCGCGCACCACTGACCTCGTAGGCCCGGTTCGTAAATTCCAGAAGGAACCATAGCTGATAGATGTAATTGCCTGAGTAGCGGACTTCGCGAAAGAACTGGGCCCTCTCCATACAACCTTCGCCGACGGTGGGCGCGAGCGAAGCCGGTGCCTCCTCGCCCACGTAAGTGTAATACGTCTCCTCTGAATAGCCGGAAAGGGTGCCAACGATGGGCCGGACCCCGCAGGCAAGCGGGGAAAGACAACCCAAGACCAACGCGCTGAGGCAGAGAATTTTCAATGTGGCTGAACGATTGCAAAAGAAAGTTTTCATGGTTTTCGTCACTCTTGCCTAAAACAGAAGAAGCTCGAGGTCGGGATGATCGGGGACGCTCGGATCGGTTCCCGCAGCGTATTCGCTGGCATTGCTGAGCCCATCCGGCTCAAGGTCGGCTGAAGGATCTGTCGTGAGATCCGCGAAATGATATTCCTCCCATGCATCGTGTATCGAATTGAAATTGGTATCCACCCAATCAAAGGGGTTGTAGCCGAGCTGGAGCTGGTCCCACGCGGAGAGGCCGATGCCGTTGTAGTCGGTCGCGAGCAGATCGGACTCCGGGTCGTTGCTGTATTGGAGCTTCCAGAAGAAATGGGCCTCCGTGAGGTCGAAACCGAGCGTG
>CAZDRT010000248.1:0-5130 GCA_964507815.1 uncultured Puniceicoccaceae bacterium | reverse complement strand
CCTTTCCGCAACTACGATACGACGGCCCGCAGTTCAGGGGCCTCTTGTGCGTTTTGGGGGAGTTTCGAACCATTCAACCCGGAAGCCTTTTCTTTACTGGGCTCGGCGGATTTTTCCGGGGGTTGACCACCGACCGACCGACGCCCGACCGCACCCCGACCAGACCCCGACCGCTGGCCGTCGTAGGCATGTTTCAACGAATCCAGGTCGAGCAATCCCGTTACAAAACGGCTTCCGTCTTCGCCTTCTCCCGCATACAAGAGCTCATAAACATAGCCCTGCCACTGATCCGGATTGCGATGCACGAGCAGGTATTCCATGTCCACCAACCGCGCCAGATGCACTTTCAGCTGGGTGTCGCCCCAGCCAAACACCTCGCGCAAACGGCGGCGGCTAAAGAAAAAATGACCGCGTTCGATGGCTCGCTTTTCGCATTCGGAATCAACCCAGGTTTCCAGCATTCCTAGCAGCCGCCGCGTCTGCGGCGGCAGCTCGTCGAGCGAGCGGCCCAGCACTTCGTGGGCGATCCGGTTGGCGGCCGCCAGGTCTTCCAGTGTCACTTCGATGTATTGGAGTCCGTCTTTCTCCCGCAGCGGCCTTTGGTGCTGGTGGAGGAGCGCGATGGTGCGGATCAGGGTGAGGTATTTGACGTGGTCGCGCCGGGTGCGGGTGCGGTCCGAGAGGAAGGTCAGGCGTTGGGCGAAGGGGTTGACCACCGGCAGCGGCTGCAACAGCCGCTGGGCGTTGCGGTGGACGGCGAGCACGCGCTCGCGCTCGACCTTGCGCTTCAAGCCCTCGAAGGTTTCCGCTTCGCGCTGCAGGTCGTGGATGGCTTTCGTCTGCTCCCTGGACTCGTCCACGGTGAGCACCAGGCAGCGGTTCAAAAGCTCCTCGTCGATATCGACGGCGGTCGTCGTCAGGAAGATCATGACCGGGCCTTCGACGTGGTATTCCTCCGTCTTCATGCGCCCCTGCTCGTCCTTGCCGGTGCTCGCGATGGTCAGCTCGCCCTCGCTCTGGAGGAGCTTCAGGGCGTAGCTCGCTTTCTCGGCGCCCTCCTCCTCGACGATGGCGAGGATCTTGTTCTTCAGGTTCGTCTCGCCGAGGTAGTAAAGGCTCTGGCCGGTCATGGCCGAGTATTTGACGCGCTCCTCCTCCGGAATGAAGGCCAGGATCGATTCCATCAGCATCGATTTGCCCGCCGCGCTCGTGCTCTGGATGATGATCGCAAGCGGCTTGTCCAGCTTGCGCGAGACGCAGGCCAGGTAGCCGGTCAGCTTGTTGGTGGACTCGCCCACGATCCCGCACGCCTCGAAGTCGGCCAGGATCCGCTCCAGCAGGTCGGGGGATTTGAGCAACTCCAAAGCCTCCGCTTGCTCGTCCCCGGTCATTTCCGGGTGCGACGGTTGCGGCTCGGTCGCCGCGCGGATGCGCTCCTCCTGCACCTGTTCCAGGGCCAGCAGCAGCTTGCCCAGGTCGCGCTTGATCAGGTCCGGCTCCAGCGTCGTCTCCGCCGCCGCCGCGCGGATGAAGCTTTCCCGGTCCTTCGCCCGGTAGAAGTCCAACGTGTCCAGGTGGAAGCGCTCTTCATAGACCAGCCGCAGGTTGATCTTGAGCACTTCGAGCGATCCGTTCTTCTGCAAACCCCGCACCCGGTACGATCTTTCGCCAAGCTCCAAAACATAATCCTCTCCGACCGCCTTCAACTGCGGGGAATCCGAAGCCTTTTTTTCTTTAGCTGCATCTCCGTGCCCCTCAGCCCCGACTGAAGTCGGGACTTCGGGTTCCGCCGAGACGGAACCCTCAGCAGCTAACTTAGCAACTAAAGAAGAAGATGCGCGCGTAGCGGTTTCTTTGATACATTCGGAGACATTCCGGCCCTTTCCCAGCCATTCGGCGGAGTTGATCAGAACGCCCAAACTTCTCCCGGCAAGATTCCTCCGGCAGTGGCCGGACTGCCTTCCGGCAGCCAGGGCGTATTCGTTGACATCCATCCCGGCGGGGAACTTCACCCGGAAGCACTCGATGCCGTGGGCCTGGAGACGCTCGGCGTCCCGTTCGGCGGCCCGGTCTCCTGCTTTGTCCCGGTCGTAAGCCAGATAAATCTTCTGCGTCTGGTGTTTGCGGAAGGCCTCGAGGTGCTCGTCGGTGAAGCCTTCGGTCCCCCAGATGCAAGTCACGTTCTGGAAGCCGTTCACCCAAAAGGTCAACGCGTCGATGATGCTTTCGGTCAGGATGATTTCCCCCCTCGCCCCGCTCGGGGACAGGACGTTGAAGCAATCGGGATTCCATATCCCCGAATGCGGGCCGGGCAAGTAAAGGTGGTAGATCCCGCTCTTCTGGCTGCCTACTTTGCGCCCGTAGATTTCGGCGATGCCGTGAGACCAAGGGGCATCGGACCCGTCCTTCGCTCCTTGCGGAGCTACGGAGGGCAACGGTTGCTTGGGTATGGGCCATACCAAGCAACCGTTAAAATGCTCATGCCCGCTCTCGCGGTAGAGACCCAGCTTCGTTAGGCGCTGACGGATCGCCGCCCCGTCCTTGCGGTTCTTGTGCGGCAGGGTCAATCCAAGCGTCCGGTCGGCGTAGCCGATCCGGAAGCGCTCCAGCGCCTCCTCGTCCCACAGGCCGCGCTTCTTCAGGTAATCGATGGCGGCGGGATTCTCCCGCAGCCGTCCGGCGTAGTAGCCGAGCACCTGGTCGAAGAGCGTCTGGTCGTCGGCGTCGAACTCGACCGGCGGCGGCAGTTTCGGCACGGTGGATTTCTTGACCGGGCCGGAACTCCGGTAGAGCGCCGGATTCTTCTCCCGCAGCAGTTCCACCGCCTGGCGGAAGCTCACCCCGTCGTATTTCATGATGAAGTCGATCACGCTCCCGCCCTGCCCGCTGCTCATGCAGTGCCACAGGTTCTTGCCCGGGGTCACGATGAATGACGGCGTCTTTTCCTCGGTGAACGGCGAGAGACCGGCCAGGTCCTTCGAGCCGTGCTTTTTCAGCTCGATCCCCCGCGAGCGCACCAGGGCCGCCAAGTCGATCGAGCGCTTGATCGCCTCCAGTTCCTCTTCCGGTATCCTCGCCATCAGAGATCCTCTCCTTCCGTTTCGGCGGACCGTCGCGGCCACGGGTGCGAACTCATCCAGCCGCAGACCGCGGCGGCCTCCCAGCTGCCGGGCCGGTCCCAGGCCTCCGCCATGTCCGCCACCAACCCGGCCAGCACTTCCTCCAGCGTGGCCCGGGCGTGATCGGCGATCAGCCGCTCGGCATCCCGTTGGATTTCCTCGTTCAATTCGATTTCTATTTTCATTGGGCGGCCTTTTTCAGAATGTGCGTCAAGCCTGGATTGACAGTTTTATCTTTTTTCTTATTGTTGGTTTTATCTTACATTTCAAGAGCTAAAATGACTTTTCCGCAAAAACTTCCATATACTTGGGCCATCATGGCAGGCAGGATTCCAACCAAGGAGGCACCCCTATTCGGACAGCGGCTCGCTGCCGTCCGCCGCGAACGCGGACTTTCTCAGGAGGCTTTCGCCACAGCCCTTGGCACCACACGGGCAAATGTCGCTTACTACGAGCGGTCGGCGAAAAATCCGACCCTCGCTTTCATCCGCCGTTGCGCCGATGTCCTCGACATCCCGCCGTCCGAGTTGGTTGGCCCAGCCCAGGCCAATGCCACAGTTCGCAAACGCGGACCGAAGTCCGTCCTGGAACAACGCTTCGAGGAAGTTTCCAAACTCCCCCGAAACCGTCAGAAAGAGATCATCAAGGTCGTTGATGCGCTCCTTTCCCAAGCCTCCTAAACACCGGATTGATCCATGATCGAGACTTTCCAGGGATTTCTTCTCTTCATCGTCTTCCTCGTTCCGGGATTTGTCTTCCGCACCGTAGAAGGACAACTCGTCTATCTAGACAAGCGATTGGCTTGGGAGCGATTCGCCCTCGGCCTGCTCACCCGCAGCACCTTCGTATACCTTCCTGCAATTCCGCTGATCCGTTCGGGCTGGCAACAAAACTGGATCGATTCACATCCCATAGCCACATGCTTGGGCATGGTCGCGTTTCTACTGATCCTGCCAGCGCTGCTGGGCCTGCTCAGCGGATTCGTCCGCCAAAAACGATTCCCCCAGCATTTGCTCCGGAAGATCGGTCTCGGGACTTTCGAGCAACACCACATTCCCACAGCATGGGAATACTTGTTTTCCGAAGTGCAATCCGCATGGGCTATCGTCCGCCTCAAAGACGATTCCCGCATCCGGGGCCTGCTCGGGCCTAACTCCTACGCATCCTCCGACCCAGACAACCGAGACTTGTATATTTCCCATGTTCTGATCGAGGACTCCGATTCAGAAAACGGCTCTTTCCAGTTTGCCCCGAACACCGAGGGAGTTTACATTCGGGGTGAAGATATCTCTACCATCGAGCTTTTCCATTATGAAGAACCAGACGACAGCACCCAGCAACGGTCACACTAGGCATTCCAACGGCGCTCGAACGATAGAACTCGGCGCAAAGTCCGGGCGCGTCCGCGTCACTGCACGAGCCAACTTGACGCTTACCGAGGGATACCGGCCCAAAGGCAGCGTCAAAGTCCCCTCCCCGGTACCTCCTCTCGTTTCCGCCGTCCGCAAAAGTTCCCAATGAGCGATAACCCGAAACAGAACTCGCCCTCCGCACACGAACAAGCCGTTATTATTTCGGCGGCGAACTCGTTCAGCCCCCCGCCCGCCTCCGAATCGAAGGGTTTCAAGCCGCAGGGATCCGTCTCGTCCACGCCAACCCCTCCAAGTAATCTCTCTTCCGGAGTTTTCAAGCCCACGCCGCAAGCCAAGGGCAAGGAATAATTCCCACTTTCCTCTTAGCCGCTCTTCCGGCGGGCCGGGCGAGGCGGCCCACGACCGGGGACTTTCGCGGCTTGCCCGCGATAGTCTGGGCTCCTTCCCATCCACGGCGGCGAAGCCCGCCCCGATATTTCAAGCGGGGTCTTGGGTGCGCCCCGCGCGGCCATGTCCCCGCGCTCGGCCGGGTGGCATCCGGACCGCCTCGCCGGGTGCGGGATCGCCCGGCGGCGGCGGGGATTTCCCCGCGCGGCGAAGCACGCCTAGGCGGGCGAGCAACGCGCGGGGCAACCGCG
>CAZDRT010000247.1:0-5155 GCA_964507815.1 uncultured Puniceicoccaceae bacterium | reverse complement strand
GGAGCCAGGCTCAGGATCCCTGACCAGCTCTGCTGGACTACGTTGCGTCAAACCGACTGCGTCGGGGACCGCTTATCACCCTCATCACACGCTGATGAAAAATTAAATTGACGTCGGAGTTATCCGTGTCGTCCGCGCGAGGGCGGAGAGCCATGCGGCGCTGTGGACGATCCAGTCTTCGTCGGTGAAACTGCGGGGGCCGTCTTCGGCGGGAATTTCGGTGGAGGGGGGCAGGCCGCGCTGCCGCAGGCTCATCCCCTTGGCTCCCATCGGGCGGGCGTCCGTCCTCAGCCAGGCAAGCGCCTTGTCGGCGGCGGCATTCGCACGATTGCGCACCCGATCGTAGGCCTCAGGCAGGAATCGGGCCGCGCGCCGCCAGGCGACGACCGCCTTGAGCGAGTCGTTGGGCAGGACAACCTCTTTGTTGCCCAGCAGGTCATGGGAAAGTGAACCCTCCGGGTGCTTTCGTTCGGCCGCTTCCTCTTGGGTTTTGATCAGGTATTCGCAGGAAAGTCCTTGGGGGCATCGCCCCGCAGGATCACCCGGACGGGCATCGACGGGTCGTAGCCGACTTGGGAATAAAGCAGTCCTTTTGGCATAATCGTCTCCGGCTTATTGGGATCGTTCAATCTCGGCACGGGTAGGGATGGAGGGTTGGGCCCCCATTTTGCCCACCGCAAGCGCGGCGGCGGTGGTGGCGAAGCGAATGGCGTCGCGGAGGGGAGCGCCTTCGCCCAGGGCAACGGCGAGCGCACCGCAGAAGGTGTCGCCGGCCGCCGTGCTGTCCACGGGCTCACACGGGGCCGATGGCAGATGGAAGGATTCCTCCGGGGTGGCTGCGACCGATCCGCGTGCCCCGAAGGTAAGGACGACGGCGCGATGACCGCCTGCGGCAAGCAGCTCTCCGGCCATGGCCTCGGCGGCGGCGAGGTCGTCCGCCGCGAGCGGGCGCGTAGTTCAAGAGGACGGGGCGCTGGTGGCGTGCCGCGAGTTCCAGGGCGGCCTGATTGGCTTCGAGCGGGATTTCCTGTTGCAGGACGATCCAGTCGGCCTCCCGAATCGAGTCTTCGGCTGCCCGAACGGATTCGGCGGTGACCCGGTGATTCGACCCGGGGGCGACCGTCAGGTAATTGTTGCCTCCGCCGTCGAACATGACCAGGGCGGTTCCCGAAGAGACGTCGTCAAGCACGGCGAGATGGGTCAGGTCCATGCCGTCGCGGGCGAAGTTTTCGCGCATGATCGGCGCGTAGGGGTCGTTGCCGAGGGCGGCGACGAAGGTCACGGCCCCGCCGGCCCGCGCTGCGGCGACGGCCTGGTTCGCGCCTTTGCCGCCGAAGGTTTGGAGAAAGGAGCAGTCCGTCACCGTTTCACCGACGGCAGGCAGGTGCGGGGCCTGCATGATGAAATCAACGTTGGCACTGCCGATCACTGTGATGCGTGGAGTCATGGGGCAGGGGGGAGAAAGGTTTAGTAGCTGCCACTGGCATCCGCAGAGCTTGTCGCGCCTTGGCAGATCGCTTCGCAGGAACTCCAGTTGACCCCGAGCCGGTGGACGCCCATTTCCACGAACATGCGGGCGCGTTCGGCATCACGAATGCCGCCGGAGGGCTTGACCTTGCAACGCCCGGCGGCGGTTTCGAGCATTAATTTGACATCTTCTTCCCGGGCGCCTTCGCCGTTGAAGCCGGTCGAGGTTTTGACGAAGTCCGCCCCGGTCTCCGCGCAGATTTCGGTGAGTTTGGCAATCTGTTCGCGGTCGAGCTGCGCTGTTTCGAAGATCACCTTCAGCGGCACCCCGGCCGGTTTGCAAATATCGACCACGGCGGCGATGTCGTCGCGGACGGCGTCCCACAGGCCGGATTTGGCCCAGCCGTAGTTGGCCACCATGTCGATTTCATCGACTCCGGCTGTAAGGTAGCGACGCGCCTCGTCCACTTTGCTGGCGGTGAGCTGGCAGCCGTGCGGAAAGCCCAGCACGACGCAGACCTTTGTTTGCGTTCCCGCGCAGAGTTCGCGGGCGGGGCCGATGTCGCAGGGCCGCACGCAGACGCTGAAAGCGTTGAGTTCGATGCAGCTGCGCACGGCAGCGGTGAATTCATCCCGCGTGGTCTCCGGTTTGAGAATCGCGGCGTCGAGGTATCGGGCAAGATCAGTCATGGGTTACAAGCATTGAGTACAATGAATAGATGGCAAGGCTTATAGGCATCCCCCCATAAGCGTTAACCTTAAAAAGGGGTTACAAATTGACGATTGCTGAGTGTTGATTGTTGAATTTTTATGGAGCGGACGAAAGCACAAGATCTAGATCTTCAAGTTAACGCTTATGCCCCCTGCGAGTGGGTTCCGACAATTGTAGGACAGCCAGGGATCCTCCAGACCTTTTTGCAGAATGCTTTATCCTGACTTCGGCCCCTGACGTCCTCCAACGCTCAGCCCAGGGCTGTCAGGATTTTGCGGACGCCCTCGGAGGGGCGCGCGATGACGTTGGCGGCGATGACTTCACCGAGTTCGGCGGCGGCTTCGGTGGCGCTGTCGATGGCGGCTTTGACGGCGGCGACGTCGCCTTCGAGGACGATGGTGATGAAACCGCCGCCTAGTTTTTCCTTGGCGACGAGGTTGACATCGGCGGCTTTGGTGGCGGCATCGACGGCGGCGGCGGCAGCGGTGAAGCCGCGGGTTTCAATGAAGCCGAGGGCGAGGTTGGGTTGGTTGGCCATGCTGGGTCGATGAATTAAACAGGTGAAGAGATTCTGGTCAAGAAGTTCGTTGGGCTCGTCCGCCGCATCGATCAGGGGTGTCAGTTGCAGCGAGGGGCGGGAAAACTCGGTGGCGGCCTGGATTTCCAGCCGGTTTTCGCGGGCGAAGGTTTCGGCGGTCTGGCGGGCGGTGCGCACCGATGCGGTGTCGCCCCCGACGAGGAAATAGAGGCCGAAGTTATCGTTCAGTTCGAAGGAGAGCACGGCGACGGCGGCCGCCTTCTCCACCGCATCGAGCACCTGCAAGGCTCCGGCAAAGGAGTAAACTTCGAAGGCGGCGAGGGATGGATGGGGCAGCCGTGGCATGTGATGTCGCTGTGCGCGGCGAGTCGACTCAGTCGTTGACCGGATCGAGCAGGTTGAGGTTGAGGATACGGGGAGTGGTTTTCATAAAAAATGTGGTGTCAAGAATATGGAATGAAAGGGCAAAATTTAACCGCGGCTTTTGAGCCAATTGGCCAGAATGAGGAAGCCGCTGGAGCCCCAGGTGTAGGCTTTGTCGCAGAGGGGATCGCCGCTGAGCGGATCGTAGTTCTCCGCGAAGGTCAGGGTTTTCTTCGCCATCTCGCAGTAGCGGCGGGAGATTTCGCGGGCCTGATCCACATAGCCGCCGCGCCAGAGGCCGTCGATGAGCAGGACGCTCGAGGAGGGCCAGATGGCTCCTCGCCAGTATCCGCTGTAAAGGTATTTCGGACTCTCCGGTGCCTCGGTGGCGGGGCCGTATTCGGTGACGAAGGGGCCGTCCGGGCGCAGGAATTCCGCCACCTTGTCGCGGTAGGGCCGGGGCAGGTGTTCGCCCATGACGATGATCATGTGATTGAGCAGGCTGTTGCCGGTCTCTTCGCGTTTGCCGCTGAAGGCCTGGAAGGCGCGGAACTGCCCGGCATCCTCGTCCCAGAGGCCTTCGATGGTCCGCTCCACATGGCGGTCGCGCCGCTCCCGCCAGGCGTTCGCCTCGGCGTCGAGGCCGAGGCGGTCGGCCATGTGGGCGAGTTGATCCATCTGGGTGACGAGATGGCCCTGGAGATCGGGGGCGCAGTTGGGAAAGCCCACGTCGAATGCCGTGGAGTTGTCCCAGCCGGAGTCGTTGCCGTGGCGGTATTCGGGAAGGCCGTCGCCGTCGGCATCGCGGGCCTCGAACCACCATTCGGTCCAGCGGCAGAGTTTGGGGTAAAAATCGCGCAGCCGCTCCTCGCTGAGCAGGCCGGGATGGGCTTGTTCCATCAGGCCGAGCGCCCAGCCGTGGATGGGGGGCTTGCAGAAGTTCCAGCCGCAGACCTCGGCTTTGACGCCGTCGGGCAGACAGCCGCCGGGCTCCTGCAGGTGGAAGTGGACATTCAACTGATCCCAGGCCGTATCGGGATTTCGAGGGGCGTAGGCGATGGCGTTGAAGCAATGGTCCCAGCTCCAGCAACGGGTCATCCAGTTGCGGCTCATCAGAGTGGTCGGGTTTTTCAGAAAGCCCCAGGCACCGACGGTGGAGGCGTAATTGACGTGGGAGGCGAGTTCGGCGGCCTCCTGATACGCATCGGCCACCTCCGGGGTGGTGGCGAGCCAGGCCTGCCAATGGGCGTCGGCCTCGGCGAGACAGTCCTCGAAGCTCCGGTCAAGGGTGGCGACTGGCGGGGGGGTCATCACGTATTCCTGAAGGGTGAATTCGATGTTCCCCCCGGCGTCCGGCGTAAAGCGGGCCTCGACCGGGAGGTTGGGTTTGGGCTTCGGTTTCGGGGCATCCTTTTTCTGGCTCCGGACATGATCGCCAATATGCACCGGCATGTCCATGTCGAGTTCGCCCCGCCGGGGGAAGATGCGGTATTGGATGCCGTTACCGCTGCTGTTGACGTTGACAACGCCGTCGCCGAGCGGGAAGGCATAGATCCCCTTGCCCTCAATGATGGAGCTGAGGGTGAGGGCGAGACCGCCGCTCACACGGATGCGTGCGACATCCGTCTCCGGCAGGCAGATTTCGACCGATCCGCCCCGGCCGTCCTCCGGCGTGAGGGTTGCCAGGGTGGCGGTGGCCTCGACCCGGTAGGGGGTCTTTTCGCCGTCGCGGAAGAGGTGGATGCGAAAGGTTTCGTGGAACTGCTTCCGGTGCATGGTCCGCAGAAGCAGACCCTCGTGGCCCCAGGCCGGCGGCAGCATACTGAAGGTCATGAAAGAGCCCGCACGGGCGAAGGGGGTGTGTTCGATTTGGATGGGTTGCATGAAAGATGATTCAAGGCCGGAAGGTAAGGTCGCTTCAAGCGAAAAAGCAGGAGGGAAGGATGTCGGCATCGCTGATGCAAGATCGGTGAAGAAGGAATCGTGGGAGCGGCCCAATGGTATGGCACTCTTCGGTCCCCCCTGTGGCCGGCGGCCTTCCTTGTCCTGCGTAGCTCGGCTTGTCCTCCGAAGCC
>CAZDRT010000246.1:0-5166 GCA_964507815.1 uncultured Puniceicoccaceae bacterium | reverse complement strand
TTTTTGAAACAAAAACTCTAGGCTTTTTATGGCAAGATTCGCAGCCTTTTCGATCTGTTGTTCTGGAGGAAGGTCGTGGATTTTCTGTTTCATTTTTTGGGGTTTTGCATTGCACGGATTTGCCCAATGAGGTTCATGTGGACATAAGGTCGGGAGACCGAGTCAGGGCTTACCCAAGGTGAGAAGCTTTTCGTTTCATCTCGTTGACATCGCTGAATTCCCCGTAACAGAACGCGAGGCCCATTTTTATTTACACCTGGTTTTGGCTCTGACTCAAACGCAAAACGATTTGCATGAGCATTTTCGCCATGGTAATGGACAAGTAATTTACGAGCCAATTCGTGAAAATAGAACACTCTCCTCCAACTCGAACGCCGGTCCTTGGAAATTCGACTGTCAAAACTGAGGCGATCATACCCGTCTTGCAGATTGAGTTCGTTTTGAATAATTTCCTCCGTCAGCTCCATTGGATTGTCTATGCGATTACTGATGCCGGAAAAATTTCAAAAAAAGCTATGCCTTCACCGTGCGTCATCAGCTCTCGGTAATGGGCAAAAAGCACGTCATCGCTGCGATGGCCGAGTTGGCTGCTGACCAACATGCTGTCGTTCGTCTTGGCGTAGAGGGCAGACCCGTAGGTATGGCGCATGTAGTTTTCCTTCCATTCGGATTGCCAGACTTTCTTGCCTGTTTTCTTGTCTGTCGTCCAATGTCCGAATCCGGCTTCCTGAAGGACTTTGCGGAAACGTTTATCAAAGTCGGTAATATGGACATGCTCGCTTACCGGGCCCTCGTCCTTCCGGCAGGTCAGCAACCATTCCTTCGCGTTCTCGGGGATTTCGACGTTCCGTTTTCTGCGTTTTTTGGCGATCTCGGAGCCGATACTGACGTAGGGCTTTTCGCCGTCGAGATGGACATTTCGCCAGTCGAGTCGCTTTAACTCCTCGGTGCGCAAGCCACAGAAAAGTCCCAACACGATGGATGGAAGCATCCCGACCGCTCTGTTTTCGTTCCGCTTGTTCCCGTATCGGTCACCGTGCGTTTTCTGAGCGGCATCGAGAAGGCACTGGGTCTGCTCCAGGGTGAGAATGTTGATCTGCCGATTTTCTTCGAGCCCCTGAATGGCGTTGGTCTCCTGTTTGGTCAGACCATCGAGAGGGTTTCGCTCCGCGTAATTTTTGTTGGCGGCGAAGCGGAGAATTTCCCCGAAATCAACCCGGTAGTTTTGCCGGGTGCGCCCGGAGCCCGGAATGGAGGTCAGCCATTTGAATATGTCGCCTTTTGTCAGCTCGTTGACCGGCAGGGAGCCAAACACCTCGCAGATCCTGTTCGAGCGACCCCTGAAGCTGCGAACCGTCCGTTCGCGCAGATGTCCGCCGGATTTAATTGCCATGAGTTCATCGGCAACCTGACGGAGAGTTCGGCTGCCTCCAGTGGGTTTCAGCCTTTGGATGCCAGCCTGGATTACTTCTCGCAGCTCCAAACCTTCAGCCCTACACTGATTTTGGATTTCCAAGTAATCGCGGACAACCGCGTCTAGTTGGAGACCCGTCCCCTGGGTGAGCTTGAGTGCTTTGATGGCCTCGACTCGTTCGTAGGGTTGCAGATTTTTGGATGTCGTTCCGTAGCGCCTGACCTCGTCGAAGTGAGTTTCGGCGAAATCGAAGGCCGATTCCAGTGTCATTTTCTGACGATGTTCGGCCTCGAAACTTCCCGTGAGCGCTACGGGCAGGGTGATGCGATATCCGATTGAGCCGCTCGGGTTCCTCCGCTCGCGGATTTTAATGCCGCTGCCCACAGGGTGTTCCCATACCCTGTAGCCCTGCTTGGTGGTTTTCAGCGGATGTGGCTGTTTCATGATCCCGATTAATGCTCCCTAATGCAGCAAAAGAATACATAATCGATACACGGTGGCAATACAAACCGAAATTTTCTTCTGAAAAAACCTCTAAATCGTTGATCTATAGGAATTTGCATAATGGTGGAGGTGGCGGGAGTCGAACCCGCGTCCTACGGACGTTCAGGCGAGGTATCTACATGCGTAGTCGAATGTTTATTTTCGCATTTCCCGCGCGATTCGACGCACTCGGAAAACGCTAGCACCGATGGGTTACGGCGCGACGGGCGGTACCAACGTCACGCTATGCCTGCTAAATGACGCCCCAACCGGTTAACAGGTATCCCCGGCGGGACGAGGCAGCACCTTAGGCCGCCATAGCTTCCGGAGCGGAGCCCGGGAAGCCGATTACGTTATCCTTGGCATTTAATAGCAAGGTGATCACCTTTTTGACGGAGTGGAGCGATCGTCTCCGGCACGCAACCAGACCCTACGGCCCGCAGTCGAATCCGGAACACCCCCGTGATTCAGCTGTGAGCGAAGGATCCACTGTGTTGAGCGGACCTTTCACAGAACTTCCCGAACCCTGAAGCATTCAGCCGCGGAGCGCAAGGAGAAACAGAGGAAAAATTCCTCATCCGATCATAATATTCGCGCCGCCGAAATCCGATGCCGCGGACACAAGGGACGGCCCCACAGGGGCGATTCAATCCCGGATCCCCTTCCATCGCAGGGCTCAACCTTTCCGCCGGAGCATGACCTTCGCCGTGTTGTGGCCGGAGGCACCCCAGACGCCGCCGCCCGGGTGGGTGCTGGCACCGGTGAGGTAGAGGCCGTCGATGGACGGAACCCGGTAGCGGGAAAGTTCGGGGAGCGGGCGGAAGAAAAACATCTGGTCGAGGCTCATCTCGAGGTGCATGACGTTCCCCCGGTGGTGGCCGTGGAGGCGCTCGATCTCGAGCGGGGTCTGGATGTAGCGGTCGATGACTTTCCCCGAGGTCCCCGGGGCGTAGCGGTCAACGGCGGCCAGAAGCTTGTCGGCCTCGCGTCCGGCGATGTCGTCCCATTTTTCGCCGTTGCGCAGCTCGTAGGGGTGGTATTGCCCCCAGACGAAGAGCAGGTGTTTGCCCTCCGGAGCGAGGGTCGGATCGAGGGCGGAAAAGGTCATGGCGAGCGGAACCGGGTTGTGCGGCGGGTGCCCCCGGACAAAGTCGCCATAAGCATCGTCGATCTCCGCCCGGGAGGAGCACAGGAGCTGCAGCCCGTGGTGGCAATCGCCCGCCCCCCCGGCGGGCGATTCGCCCGGATACTCCGGCAGGCCGCTCATCGCGCAGCGGACGATCATGCCGAATCCGTTTCCGATGCGGAGATTCGCCACCCCCCCGCGGATTCGATCCGGGAGGGGCGCGTCGGCGAGGAGGGTCTCGACCGTGGTCTTGATGTGGCAGGCGGCCACGACGGAGCGCGCGCCGAAACGCTCCCCGTTCTCGAGTTCGACCCCGATCGTCCGCTTGCCGGCCGCGTCGGTCAGGATGCGGCGGACGGGGGCGTCCTCGCGCACGGTTCCACCGCCGGCGAGGATGCGCTTTTTCAGGGCTTGGGTGAGCGCACCGCTCCCGCCCTTCGCCCGCTTCATGCCGCTCTGGTGGTACATGGACTGCCAGCCCGCGAAGTTGCCCCCGGCGATCTCCGAGGGCGGGGGCCCGGACTGGGCGGCAAGCCAGAGAATGGCCGCCTTGAGCTGTTCGGATTCGAAGGTTTCGTCCACCAACTGGCCATAGGGGCCGAAAATCTTCCGCAGCATATCGATCCGCCCGCAGCCCTTGATCGATTTGCCGAAGAAGGCGCGGAAGAGTTTCCAGGGGCTGGGCTCGCCCAGGAAGGCGCGCAAGGCTCCTTCGGTGAGGCCCTTCCACGCCTCGGTAAAGGCGAGATAAGCCTCCGCGTCGCGGGGACTGACCGCCGCGATGCTCTCGCAGGTCCGACCGATGTCCTTGTGGAACCGGATGGCCGGACCGTCTCCGTTCGGGACCGGAGCGAACCCCCACGGATCCATTTCGAGGTATTCGAGGCCGTGGGCCGCGAGTTCGAGATCCCGGAGAACCGGAGTCTGGTGGATCATGATGTGGGCGGAACTCCCGACATCGATTTTGTAGCCGGAAATACGGTCCTCCTCCGTGCAGACGGCCCCGCCAATAACGGGCCGACGCTCGAAAACCGCGACCTTGCGGCCCGCGCGGACCAGATAGGCGGCGGTGATCAGGCCGTTGTGCCCGCCGCCGACGATGATCGCGTCAAATTCGCTGTTCACGGTGCAGACTGTCGGCGGCGAATGCGTCCAGGTCAAACGAATCGGGCGGGGAGCATCCCCGCCCCCCCTGCCGGAGGGTGGACACTCCTGTCCACCGCCTTTCCCGCCATCCACGCCGACTCCACTCTGACGCCGCGGGACAGGAGTGTCCCAATCCCTTATTGCCGCGCCACCCCTGCCGGGAGGTGGACACTCCTGTCCACAACCTTTCCCGCCCACAATCGACATCGACATAATTCTCCGGCTGATTCATCCCTTCCCCATGGCTGCGAACTTTTTCAATCCCCGGGGAGACCTCGCCATGCACGGGTCGAAAATTCCTCATTGGCAACAAGGGGATTGTCCGGTCTTTGTCACCTTTCGCCTCAATGATTCGTTGCCCGCCGATAAACTTGCCGAATGGAGTCAACGTCGCGAACGGTGGTTTCGGCGTCATCCGGAGCCATGGAGTGATGAAGACTGGAAGGAGTATCACGAGCGGTTTTCGAAACAAATCGAGAAATGGCTCGATGCGGGCTACGGCGAGTGCCTTTTGCGAGAATCCGGCACACGCGGAATTCTCGCGGATACGCTACTCCACGACGAAGGAAAGACCGCCGATTTTATCTCTTTCATCATCATGCCGAACCACGTTCACCTCCTTTTTCGTCCCTTGGAATCGATCTCCAGAACCATGAAAGTATGGAAAGGTGTCTCGGCAAGGCGCATCGGGAAAGGTTCGATCTGGATGAGCAACTACCGCGACACCCTGATCCGGGACGGGGAGCATCTCAGGCGGGTCATCCGTTACATCCGGAAGAATCCCTGCGGTTTGGAACCCGGCCACTACACTCTGTGGGAAAGCGCGGAAGCGAAGAAGATTCGCTGAAGCCCGGGATTCCACGCCGCGGGACAGGAGTGTCCCAATCCCCTATCGCCGCCCCACCCCTGCCGGAAGGTGGACACTCCTGTCCACCGCCTTTCCCCGCCATCCACTCCGACTCCACTCTGACGCCGCGGGACAGGAGTGTCCCAATCC
>CAZDRT010000245.1:0-5295 GCA_964507815.1 uncultured Puniceicoccaceae bacterium | reverse complement strand
ACCGTTTCTGCGGCTACGCGGAGGCGGTGGTCGGCCACGCGGAGGCCCGGGACGGACTGGGGGTGCTGGCGTGCGGGGGTCTGGCGGGCTACCGGCAGATCCTGTTCGGGATCGGCGCCGCTCCGAAAGAAGGGAAAGCGGGGATCGATCCGGCGGCGGCGGCACGGGTGATCGACGGGGAGGGCGGCGAACTCTCGCTGCCCGAAGCCCTTCGGAGCCGATGCCGCTACCTGACCGGCAGTCTCGTCATCGGTTCGCGGAGTTTCATTTCCGAAGTGCTCCAGCCAGAGCAATTCCGCCGAAAACGGCCCATACGGCCCCATCCCATCGAAGGCGGGGACTGGGAGGGGCTGAACGTTTTCCCGAAGATACGTTCGTGACCGGCTGTGACCACGAATGCGGGGATGGGAATGGCAAGCCAAGGAATAACTTCGGCGGCATGGCGACCGGGCCGGCAATCCGGACCGAACCGCCGCTCCGAATCGCACGACTAAAGTCATGCGACACCGTAGTTGGATGACTTCAGTCGTTCAACCCGATGCGGCTTGGCGGAAATGATATTCCCTTGTGTCGGGAAACCACTGGAAAATCAAAAACCCCTTCCCTTACTCCACGCACTTCTGATTACTCCAGGCTCATTGTCATCATCTGGTGGTGATAACGAATTCCTTTGTACAGGTTAAACCTCATAATATTTCATCGAATCCGGCTTCCCGAAAACCAAGAATTCGGGCAGTTTTCCCACGTGTCAAATAATTTTGTAGTCTGACGTCAATAAGGGGGTGGTATACTTCTGTCCTGCGGGGTCGGGTAAAATTCGCTATTGGTTGGAGGAAAATCGGCGGACAGGAGTGTCCGCCCCCCGGCACGGCTGGATGTCAATCAATATTGGACCCGGTTAGAATAATGGGTGTCCTCACAAGTAGACGAAACCAGAAAAATCTCCTCAATATCTCCACGCCCTTGTGCTTACACCCCTTGTTTCGACTTGATCGAGAAAGAACCGGCCCGCTCTTTCCTTTGTCGGCAACAACTCCAGCCGCAGTCTGGGGATGCCCGGCGCCTATCCTTTCGTGCTGGTCCCGGCGGTTTTCCGAAAGCTGCGTTTCATCCACGAAATCGTGACGCTTCGGAATCCTGTCCAAAGCTGATCCGGTCGCAACCCACCTTCGCACAGACGGAGAAAACCGCTTGAATTCGGTGCATTCAGTACCGATGATTCCGATTACTCATGGCCCAGCCCGAAAACACCCGAGCCTCCGCACCCGACCGCGAAACGAAATTGCGCTTGCTCCGACTGATGACGGAGAGTCGCATGGGCGACCTCCGGGAGCAAAATCTCCTCCGCCAGGGACACGGCTGGTTTCACGTCGGCGGGATCGGCCACGAAGCGGTCGCCGCCCTCGGTCTGCTTTTGGAAGAGGGTGATTTCCTCGCTCCCTATTACCGGGACCGGGCTCTGGTGTTGTCCCGGGGCCTGAGCACGCTCGACATCGCGCTTTCCTTCTTCGGCAAGCGCGGTTCCTCCAGCGGGGGCCGCCAGCTGCCCGGGCATTTCAGCTCCCGCAAGCACAATATCTGGACCCACCCCTCTCCGGTGGGATCCCACCTCCTCCCGGCCTGCGGAATCGCCTGGGGCTTGCAGCTCGATGGAAAGCCGAACGTGGTTCTCGCCACGACGGGCGAGGCGGCCAGCCGCCAGGGGGATTTTCTCGAAGCGGCCTGTGTGGCGGTGGAAAAGAACCTGCCGGTTGTCTTCGTCGTGGAGGACAACGGGATCGCCATCAGTACGCCGAACCGCGACGCGAACCCGCTGGCTCTCGGAGTAATGGATGAGAGCCGCTGGGTGCGGGCGGACGGTGCTTCGGCCGGGGAAGTCCACCGGGCCGGCGTCGAGGCGATCGCCAAAACCCGCGGCGGAGGGGGGCCCACCTTTCTCTGGCTCGATCTCGAACGGGGGACCAGCCACTCGAGCGCGGACGACCACCGGCTCTACCGTTGCAAGACCGAGATCGACCACCTGGACGAACGGGATCCGGTCAAGATGCTCCGCGATTCGCTGGTGGCCGACGGAACCCTCTCGGAAGAGGAGGTGGCGGCGATGGAAAACGACGCCAAGGAAGCGGCCCGAAAGGTGTATCTGGAAGCCAGAAAGGCCGACGATCCCGAACCCTCGGAGGTCGCCCTCCACCTCACCGACCCGGCCCCGCCGGTCGCGGAGCGGCCCCCGGTCGATCTCGGCGAACGGGGGCGCATGCTCGACGCGGTCAACCTGTCCCTGAAGGAGGTCCTGCGGCGCAATCCGAACTCGGTCTTTTACGGGCAGGACATCGCCGACCCCAAGGGCGGGGTTTTCCGGTTGACGGCCGGTCTCTCGACGGCGGATCCGAAACGGGCCGGAAACGCGCCGGTGGCCGAGTCCACCATCATCGGCCTGGCCTGCGGCCTCGCCTGCTACGGGAAGAAGCCCTTTTTTGAAATCCAGTTCATCGACTTCATCGGCCCGGGGTGGAACCAGCTCGCGAACAACCTGGCGAACATCCGCTGGCGCAGTTTCGGCGAATGGTCATGCCCGGCGGTGATCTACGCCCCCTACGGAGCCTACCTGCCCGGCGGAGCGATCTGGCACAGTTCTTCGAGCGAGGGTCTTTTCGCGAACCTTCCCGGACTTTTGATCGCCGTGCCGAGCACTCCGGAGGACGCGGCGGGGCTGATCTGGAGCGCCAACCAATCGACCGACCCGGTTCTCCTGCTCCTGCCCAAACACCTTCTGTGGGGCGAAGAAAAGCTTCCCGAGAAAATCCGCGCGGTCCCGATCGGCAGGGCCCGCCGGCGGCGGACCGGCTACATGGTCACCGTGGTCGCCTGGGGAAACTGCGTCGAGCTGGTCGAGGAGAGCATTGAGCAACTCGGCGACGACACGCAGGTCGATCTCATCGATCTGCGCACCATCGTCCCGTGGGACCGCGAGACCGTCCTCGACTCCGTCCGCAAGACGGGTCGCCTGTTGGTGGTGCAGGAGGACTCCGATCCCTGCAGTATCGGCCATTCCATCGTCACCGAAGTCGTCCACACCCCCGACATTTGGCCGCGCCTGCAGGCCCCGCCGAAAGTCATCTCGCGGACGAACACGCCTGTCGGCTTCCATCCGACCTACGAGTACACCGCGCTCCCGGATGTGGAAACCATTCTCGAGGGGATCCGTTCCCTCGTTTCCGCCCAACAGTCGCCGGCCGCGGCGGAACCGCTTCCGTCTCCCATGCCCATGGCCCCGATGCCCATCGAGGACGAGCCCGAGGCGATGGCACCCGCGCAACCGGATACGATCCGCGTTCCGGTTCTGGGCGAGGGGATCACCCGGGCCCGGCTGCTCACCCTCTTCAAAAAGACGGGGGAAACCTTCGAACCGGACGATTCCATCTGCGAAGTGGAGACGGACAAGGCGGTCTTCCCGATCGAAGCACCGGAGAGCGGCACCATCGTGGAGTGGCTTTTCGAAGAAGGCGACGAGGTCGGTGTCGGCGACGAAATCGCCCGCTGCACTTTCCGCTCCGGGAGCGAAGAGGAGGGAGCGGCCGCGGCGGCACCGTCAACCGGCATCGAGGCGGCCAACATTCGCAAATTCCGGCAGTACGAGGCGCCCAACGGCGAAATCGCCAAGACCTCGGGCCTCTCGGCGGAGATCATCCAGCAGATGCAGGGTCTGGTTCCGGCCACCATCATGGTCAAGGCCAAGTGGGCGCCGATCCGCGAGGTCCGGGCCCGGGCCAAGGCGGCCAACCGCACCCCGCCCAGCCCTTCGGCCATCGTGGCGTGGTGCCTCGTGCAGGCAATGAAGCGGCACCGCCGGTTCACCCATACGCTTCTGATGGGGAAGATGCCCCGGGCGATCGGGGATTTCGATCTCGGCGTGGCCGTTTCGCTCCCGGAGGATCGGCTCGCCACGGCGATCGTGCCCGACGTAAACCGGAGGGACTGGCCCGAATTCGCCGAGCTGTTCCGCAAGGCCGTTGACGACACCCGCAAGGGACGGTTCCAGCCGAAGACCCGGATCCCGGTGCTACTCTCGACGATGGGGAGCTACGACGTCCAGTCGGCCACCCCCATCGTGGTGCCCCCTTCCATCGCCACCCTTTTCGTCGGATCGGCCCACTACGAGATCGACCCCGAAAGCGGGGGCGAAAAAAGCCGCGAAGTCGTGCGCCTCGTTCTCACCTTCGACCATCGCTGGATCAATGGAGCGGGCTCGGCCTCGTTCCTGAGCGAGGTGAAGAAAAACCTCGAATCCTTCGACGTTCCGAATTGAACCCGCGCGAAGAAAACTCGCCCGCGGCGCGGATGCGGCGCCCGGATTTCCTCTGCTTCTCCATTGCCGCGGCGGCTCTGGCGGTGTGGCTTTTCGCGACTCTCCCGCCGCCGCTGGAGTCGGCCGATCAGATCGTCAACACCGCGATTCTCCTCGCGATCCTCGCCCTCTATCTCGTCTTCGACTTCCGCCCCGGCTTCGCCGGCCCGGAGACACCTGTCGGCTTGGCCCGGGCGTGGGCGGCGGGCGGCGCTGTGCTGGCCGCCGTTTCCTTTTTCCTACCGGTCGGCCCCGCAAAAACCGCCACTCTCTTCGTCGGCCTCGGGTTCTTTCTCCGGGCCGGGGGCGGAGTCCTCCTCGATCCGACCGGTCGGCCGCTCCTGAATTCCCTTTTTTTCTCCTTCACGCTCTTCGGTGCCCTGCTCGTGAGTCTGCCCTTTCTCGACGTTCCCCTGCGGATTTTCGCCGGCCAGTGGTCGGCCCGGATTTTCGAATGGCTCCACCAGCAGGCGGAACTCGGCTTTGTCGTGCAAGAGGGAGTGCCCATGCTCCTCCTCGTCATCAACGACCGCCCGTTCCACGTCGCGGCCGAGTGCAACGGCTTCGGCCTCCTCGGGACCAGTCTTCTCCTGACCGTGGCCTTCGTTTTCTACCGGAAGGTGGGTTGGGCGGACGCGGTTCTTTTGTTGGTGGCGGCGGTGTTTCTCGCCCTGGTCGGAAACCTCGTCCGCATTTTCATCATAATCCTCCTGGCTCCCCACGTCGGCGACCACTACATGGTGATGCACGAGATTGTCGGGACCATTGCCTTCTACGGTTTTCTGGCGATCCAGTGGTGGCTCGTCGCCGGGTTCGGACGATCACCGCGTCCGGCCCGGGCCGCCATCGCTGATGAATAATGGATCCTAAACTTCTGTTTTGTAATGGATTGTGAGAAAATCGAGAAGCCTCCCGGAAAGGTATTTTAGCTTTGGTGTAGGGAAGACTGC
>CAZDRT010000244.1:0-5305 GCA_964507815.1 uncultured Puniceicoccaceae bacterium | reverse complement strand
CTCCTCCGTGGCCGGCGGCCTTCAGGCCCCGGTGCGCGACGGCGGAGCGGTCCCGGTTGGCCGTGCGGTGGCGGCGACATCAGTGCGGAGCCCCACAGGCCATCCCGGGCAAGGCTGAAGCCATGCCCCACGGGGAATTCCGTGGCGCTCTTCCATACACCGAAGCTACAAATACTTTTTCGAGAGTCTTTCCGATTTTCGCTTAATTTATTACAATCCAAAAGCTTAGGCTTTATTTTTCATCGGCGATGCGGGACAGGAGTGTCCCAATCCCCTATTCTCCAACCCTACGAGTCGAGAAATCTTTGGACGATCCGAACAAATTCCTCGCGGGTCTCGATATGCGGGTCGTGCCCGGACTCCGGGACGCACTCCGCCCGGGTGTCCGCGAACCAGGAATCGAGCCGGTCGAGATCCTCCTGCCGAACGCAATGGGAACGCCCCCCGTAAACCAGGAGAGTCGGCGTATCGACGGGCGGGCGGTCCGCGTAGGGGAGCCCGGCGAGGCCGGGGAGATTGCGCCGGAGGCCGCCCAGGTTGACCTGCCAGCGCAGACGCCGCTGGGATCGCGGACGAGATTCGTCAGGATGAACTGGCGGAGCCCCCAATCGGGAACCTCCTCCGCCGGGGCGCGGTCCGCCGTCTTGCGGTCGGCCAGATCGTCCGGGCCGAGCGCGGCCATCGGCTCGTCGAGAACCAGTAAATTCGGCATCGCACAAAGTGCGCGCCCAAGGGCGATTCGCTGCCGTTCCCCGCCGGAGAGCTGATTGTGTCCGGCGGGTCAACAGACCATCGAAAGCGCAAATCGCAACTTCGGCCAAGTATTAGCCGCGATAAACTATGACAAACTCGAAAGGTCTTCGATGGTCGAATCATTGCTCGAAAGTGGCTTTCCGTGGCGTATCGGCCATCGGACCAACACAGGCTCTCTACCGCATTGAAAGGTCTTCGTCGGCCCGGATGCGTTCCTGCAGGTCTTCGAAGGCCGCGCCCACTTCCTTGTCGGTGAGGGTGCGCTCGTTGGAGCCGTATTCCACCGTAACGGCGATGCTCCTGGTTCCGTCCGGAAGGCCCCGCCCTTCGTAAACGTCGAAGATGCGGACGGATTCGACGGCGAAGTCCGCGACCCCCCGGCGGGCGTGGTCGGCGATCCGGGCGCGCACGGTTTCGGCCAGCAGGTCTTTCGCCGCGACGACCGCGATGTCTTTGACCGAACGGGGAAAGGCGCTCGGAGCGGAGAAAACATTCCGCCGGATCGACGGGGCCGTGAGCTTCGCCGGATCGACGATCAGCTCGGCGGCGAAGACCGGATCGTCGATTCCGTGGCTTTCGAGGCAGGCGCGGGAGAGCGCCCCCCATTCGGCCCGCCACCCGGAGCCGTTCTCGATCAAGGCGGCCCTCCTGTCGGTCCAGGCCGGGGAATGCCCGGTCGCCCGGATGCGGTCGGCCCGCCAGTCCAATCCGGCCCGTTCCGCAAGATCCTCCACGAGGCGGCGGGCGCGGTGAAAGTCGAAAGGCTCGCGGGCCAGCCATTCGGTTTTCTCCGGCGACGGGGCGGCCACGAAGGCAACCGAAAGCAGCTCCGTGACATTGCCGTCCTCCTCGCGGAAGACCCGGCCGCATTCGAAGAAGCGGAATTCCTTGCGGGCCCGGCCGCGGTTGTAGCGGACCACGTCCAACAGCCCGCCGATGAGGGAGGGCCGCAGATGGCTCTGGTCGCGGGCGAGCGGATTCTCGAGGGCGAGGGAGTCGGCGGCGGCGCTGCCCTGCCAGAATTCCACCTCGTCCCCGGCGACCAGGCTGTAATTGAAGGCCTCGTTGAAACCGTTGGCGACCAGATGGGAACGGAACGCACCCGAGACGGTATCGACCGGCGATTCGGGAAGGCCCGAGACGGTCTCGCAACCGACCCCGGCTTCCGGAATGCGATGGGTGCCGAACATCCGCAGAAATTCCTCGGTCAGATCCGCGACCCGCCAGAGATCGGCGCGAAAGGAGGGGACGCGCACCGTCCAAGGCTCAAGCGGATCGTCGGTCCGGAACACCGTCAACTCGAGCCGTTCCCAGGCTTCGGCGATTTCGTCGTCGGACACCTCGAACCCGATCCGGTCCACGATCTGCCGGGGGGAGACCTGTATCTCGGTGATGGTCCCGGGGATGTGCCCCTCGACCAGCGGCGCGCCGGCCACGCTTCCCCCGGAGGTTTCGAGGATGAGATCGATGCAGCGGGCGGCCGCGTACTCGATGCCGGTCGGATCGACGCCGCGCTCGAAGCGGTGGGAACTGTCCGTGCCCAGGCCGAGGCGGCGAGAGGTGGCGCGGATTCCCGTGGCCTCGAAAGAGGCGACTTCGAGAACGAGATCGGTCGTCGAGCCATCGACCTCCGCGTCGAGAGAGCCCATGACGCCGGCGATGACGAGGGGTCCCTCCGCATCGGCGATGACCAGATCGCCGGTGGAAAGGCGGCGCTCCTTTTCGTCGAGAGTGCGGATGGTCTCGTCCGCGCGGGCGGGCCGGACGATGAGCCGCCCCCCGCGGATCTTGGCGGCGTCGAAGGCGTGGAGCGGTTGGCCGGTCTCGAGCAGGACGTAGTTGGTGCAATCGACGACATTGTTGACCGGGCGGAGCCCGGCGGCCGTCAGCTTCCGGCGCATCCATTCCGGGCTCTCGCCGACGGAGACGCCCCGGATCCCCCATGCCGCGTAGCGCGGGCAGGCCGAAGTATCGCGGACCTCGACGGCTTCGAGCGGATGTCCGCCCCCGTCGGCTCCGGACACATCGTGCCGCACTTCGGGATAGGCGAGGTCCTCCCGGAACCATGCCGCGAGTTCGCGGGCGATGCCGATCACGCTCAGGCAGTCCGGTCGGTTCGGTGTGACCTCGATGTCGAAAACGGTGTCCCCGGCGGGAAGCACCTCGTTGATCGGGGTGCCGACGGCGGGCCTCCCGTCGAGGATGAGGAGACCGGAATGGTCGTCCCCGAGGTTCAGTTCCTTCGCCGAGCACATCATGCCGGCGGAGGCCACGCCCCGCAGTTTCGACTTTTTGATCTTGAAGCCGCCCGGCAGCACGGATCCCGGCAGGGCCACCGGCACCCGGTCGCCGATTTGGAAATTCGTCGCCCCGCAAACGATGCCGACCGGATCACCGCCTTCGCCCGTGTTCACCGAGCAAACGCTCAGGCGGTCGGCATTGGGGTGTTGCTCGCGCGAGAGCACCTCGCCGACGACCACTTTTTCCAACGGCGGCAGGCCGACGGTTTCGATCCCCTCGACCTCGAAACCGATCAGGGTCAGCGCCTCCTCGATCTCCTCGACCGGGCGGTCGAGGTTCGTGTAGTCGGTTAGCCACTGGTAACTGATCTTCATGAGAACTGGCGGAGAAAACGTTCGTCGTTCTGGTAGAAATACCGGATGTCGTCGATCCCGTAGAGGTACATCGCGACCCGCTCTACCCCCATCCCGAAAGCGAAGCCGGAAACGGAATCCCGGTCGTAGCCGACCGATTCGAAGACGGCGGGATCGACCATCCCGCACCCCATGATCTCGATCCACCGCGAGCCGACTTTGCCGAGATGCTCGCTCGAGAAATCGACCTCGAAACTCGGCTCGGTGTAGGGAAAGAAATGGGGGCGGAAACGGGTTTTCGATCCGGGCCCCAGCAGCTCCCGCACGAAGTAGTCGAGAATGGCCTTCAGATCGCGGACGGTGACTTTTTCGTCCACGTAGAGACCCTCGACCTGGTGAAAGTTGGCGCTGTGGGTGGCGTCGGCGGTATCGCGCCGGAAGCAACGACCGGGGGAGATGATCCGAATCGGAGGCTTGTTGGCCAGCATGGTCCGGATCTGGGTGCTCGAGGTGTGGGTGCGCAGCAGGTAGCGCTCGCCCTCCTCCTTCTTCGCCACATTGGCGAAACGGACTCCGGACTTTAAATAATAGGTGTCGTGCAGATCCCTCGCCGGATGGTCGGGCGGGGTGTTGAGCGCGTCGAAACAATAGTACTCGGTCTCGACATCGGTGCCCTCGACGACGGAAAAGCCGATCCGCCGGAAGACCTCGACGATCCGGTCGCGGACCAGGGTCAGGGGGTGTTCGCGCCCGCGCGGGAAATCGGGGCTCGGGAGCGACGGGTCAACCCCGGGTCCCAGACGGGCGCGGAACCCGGCCTCGTCGGCCCGGCGGACCGCCTCGGAGAAAACCGCCTCGAGCCCGGTCTTCAGCTCGTTCACCTTTTTGCCGAAGGCCGGTTTCTCCTCCTTGGGCAGATCGGCGATTTTCTTACGGAACGCCGTGAAAGAGCCGCCCGCTCCAAAGAAACGGGCCTTCACCTCGTCGAGGGCGGCGCGGGAATCGACCGAGGCCACCGCCTCTCGCGCCTCCCGGATGATGCCGGAAATATCCTCGTCCATGGGGTTCTCCTTCTCTGCCGACGGTTTCAACGAATGGCCGGGGCCGCGCTCTCCCGAAGCGCCCGGAACGGGGCGGACTGTGATCGCCTCCCCGGACGCGGGCAACGGACGGGAACCGCCCCGGGGCCGCTCAGTCGGCTTTCCCGGCGGGGGCGTTGTCCTTGACCTTCCGCACGAGGGCCTCGAAAGCGGCCGGATCGTGGATGGCCAGCTCGGACAAGGCCTTGCGGTTCATATCGATCCCCGCGACGCGGAGGCCGGACATGAACCGGCTGTAGTTGATGCCGGCGGCGCGGCAGGCCGCGTTGATCCGGACGATCCAGAGCTGGCGCATCTCGGATTTCCGTTTCCGGCGGTCGCGGTAGGCGAATTTTTCGGCGCGCTCGACCGCGTCTTTCGCGTAGCGGAAGAGGCGGGACTTGTTCCCGTAGTAGCCCTTGGCTTTGGAGAGAACCTTTTTGCGGCGCGCGCGGGAGGCTGGTTTTCCTGTGGATCTTGGCATGTTGGTTTGGTTCGGTTTGGTGCGGTGCCGGGTCGCCTGTTTGTGTCACCCGGAGCCTGCGGATTTGTCTTCGGTCAGAGGATCGCCTTTTCCAGGCGCTTCTGGAAGCCCTTGGAAACGGATTGATCCTGGCGGCCGGCCCGACGCTGCTTCGTGGATTTCTTGCGGAGAAGGTGACGGCTGCCCGGTTTACGGCGGATGAGGCGACCGGAACCGGTAACCTTGAACCGCTTGGCGATGGATTTCTTGGTCTTTTGCATGACGGAAAACGGAAGAGAAAATCGGGATCATGGCGGGCTGTAAAGATATTTCGGAAAAAATTTCCGGGGGCACGATCCTGATTTCCACGAATGCCCGGTGTCGGGCCGGAGAGGTTCGGTGGTATCCGCGGCCAC
>CAZDRT010000243.1:0-5312 GCA_964507815.1 uncultured Puniceicoccaceae bacterium | reverse complement strand
TGGGCGCCACCCGCTCGCACGGCACCTCGGCCACGAGATGGAAATGGTTGTCCACCACTGCGCAGGTGACGACCCGGCCCCCTTGAAAACCGCCCTCCCTCAATCGATGGAATAACGGCCCATTTCAAAATCGCCTTGCTTTACGATTCTACTCCACGCACTTGTGGTCACACCCTGGGACAAACCGGGCGGCTCCTTCCGCTTGACGATCCGTCCCGATTCTCCAATCCTCCGCCTCCAGGGTTTTTTACCTTTTCCGTCCAATCATCTCCTTTTCCCGTTCATATCACCATGAGTAGCGAAACCGACGAAATTCAGAAAGAAGTGGAAGAAACGGCGGCCTGGGTGCCGCGCCTGCGCGAGACCATCCGCGAGGTCATTGTCGGCCAGGAGTACCTGATCGACCGGCTGATCGTGGGTCTTCTCGCCAATGGCCATGTGCTCCTCGAAGGGGTGCCGGGCCTCGCGAAGACCCTGTCCGTCCGGACGCTGGCCGCGGCGGTGCGGGCGGACTTCTCCCGCATCCAGTTCACCCCCGACCTCCTGCCCGCCGATGTGGTCGGCACCCTCGTTTACAACCCGCGCACGAGTGAGTTCCAGACCCGGAAGGGGCCCGTCTTCGCCCATGTCGTCCTCGCCGACGAAATCAACCGCGCCCCGGCCAAGGTGCAGAGCGCGCTCTTGGAAGCGATGCAGGAGCGGCAGGTCACGCTCGGGGACGAGACCCACATGCTGCCCTCCCCTTTCCTCGTGCTCGCCACCGAAAACCCCATCGACCAGGAGGGCACCTACCCTCTCCCGGAGGCCCAGGTGGACCGGTTCATGCTCAAACTCCGCGTCGATTACCCGAGCAAGAAAGAGGAACTCCGCATCCTCGAAGAGATGGCGGTGACCCGCCCGAAGACGACCGTCGAGGCCGTCATCGATCTCGCCGAAATCCTCCGCGCCCGCGAGACGGTTGACCGGATCTACGTCGATCCGAAGATCCGTCAGTACGTCGTGGACCTCGTCTTCGCCACCCGCAAGCCGAGCGATTACGGCCTCGACATGGACCATTTCATCCAGTTCGGCGGCAGCCCGCGGGCGACCATCTCTCTGGTTCTCGCCGCGAAGGCGTGGGCCTTTCTGCAGGGGCGCGGCTACGTCACCCCGCACGACATCAAGACGATCGGCATGGACGTCCTCCGCCACCGGGTCATCCCCTCCTACGAGGCCGAGGCCGAGGGCTTCGCGAGCGAGGCCATCCTCGGCCGGATCTTCGACACGGTCGCCGTCCCCTGATTACGCCGGAGTCCGCCGCGACGCCTTTCCTCCGTGCCCCGCATGAGTACGAAAGAAGACCAGACCCGGGAAATCCTCCGCAAGGTCCGCCGGATCGAGATCCGGACGAACCGCATGGTCACGGACGCCCTCTCCGGTGCCTACCACAGCGTCTTCAAGGGCCAGGGAATGGATTTCGAAGAGGTCCGCGAATACACGCCCGGCGACGAGATCCGCTCCATCGACTGGAACGTGACCGCACGGATGGACCGGCCTTTCGTCAAAATCTACCGCGAGGAGCGCGAGCTGACCCTCATGCTGCTGGTCGATCTGTCGGCTTCGGGGTCGTTCGGCTCGGCGGCGGAGTCCAAGCGGGAACTCGCCGCCGAGGTGGCCAGCGTTCTCGCCTTCGCCGCCACCCGGAACAACGACAAGGTCGGGCTGCTCATCTTCACCGACCGGATCGAGACCTACGTGCCGCCGCGGAAGGGGCGCTCGCACATCCTGCGGGTCATCCGCGAGATCCTCTTTTACGAGCCGGAGGGCCGGGGCACGGACCTCGCCGACGCCCTCGACCACCTCAACCGGTTGCTCAAGCGCAAGGCCGTCGTCTTCCTGTTGTCCGATCTCCTGCAGGGACCGGACGGCCGCCTGCCCGATCCCGACCAACCCCGGGGCGACGCGGTTTTCCAGGCCCTCTCGCGCACCCACCGGCGGCACGACCTGACCACGCTCCTCCTCTCCGACGAGCGCGAACACGCGCTGCCGGCGGTCGGGCGGATCACCCTCGAGGACTCCGAAACGGGCGAAACGGTCGAACTGGACACCTCCAGCCGCCGCATCCGCGAACGCTACGAGCGGGAGAACCGCGAACGCCTCGCCCGGATGACCCGGGCCTTCAACCAGCTCGGGCTGGGCAGCCTCTCCCTCCAAACCGGACAACCCTACGCCCACGAGCTGCGGCGCTATTTCGAGAGGAGGGGCCGCCGATGAGAAATTTTCTCCAGAGATTGAAAGATCTTGCGTCCGTTTGCGCCTCTTTGCGGCGATTCGAAGGGTTCTTTCGACCCAAATCGCAGGCTAAAGCCCGCACACCGAACCTTACCCTGCGTCCGCTCGGGTATGGTGCACAGCCTTCAGGCTGCTCCCGCTCTTCCGGCACCACGGAAGACCGCGTAAACGCGGGACTCCAACCCCATCCACCGCAGCGAATCCACCCGTATCGACTCTCCACGACGGAGTTCGGTTGGAGTCCCGCGTTTACGCGGTCCCCTTTTCCACATGGGGGAATCCGTCTCGCAGGGTTGTCGTTGCTAACCCCTACCGCTCTGGCGGCCGAGGGTCTGCGGCCTATCCGCGGACCCATCGTTCCCGGATTTTGGGAACAGAACGCGCAGTGGGCGATTCCCGCCTTGGTGCTGGGGCTTGTGGCCGTTCTCGCGCTCGCCCTTTTGATCCGAAAAAGCCTCCGGCGTCCGAAACCGAAGTCCCCGCTCGCCCTCTACCGCGAAGAGACCGAAGAAGTGCGCACGCTCCTCGAACAAAACGAACACGCGGAGGTCCCCGCCCGGCTCTCCCGCGTTCTCCGGCAGTATATCGAAGGCGCGACCGGCGTCCGCGCCCCCGAGCAGACGACCGAGGAATTTCTGGCGATGGCGGGACAAGCCCCGGCAGACCCCGGCAAAAGGGCGGCGGATTCTTCCGCCCTTGAGGGGGGGGAGGCCCCGGCCTCGGCGGCCTCAGCGAAACCGCCTGCGGAAGAAGGCGCGGCCTCAGCGAGGCCACCTACAGGGGACGGAGCGGCCTCGGCGAGGCCACCTACAGGGGACGGCGCGGCCTCAGCGAGACCGCCTACAGGGGATGCCTACGGGAAGGGAGAAAGCGGCCTCGGCGAGACCACCCGCCGCACCCTCCCGCCCGAGGCGGTTGACGAACTCCGGCCCTTTCTCGCCCTCGCCGACGAGGCGAAGTTTGCCCGGAGGAGTCTCGGCGGGGAGGAGTGCCGCGAACTGCTGGCCCGGGCCGACCGCTTCGTGGCCGCCAACGAGGAGAGGATGTCCGCGCGATGAACGAATTTCTCTTCCAGGATCCCGAATGGTTCTGGCTGGCCGCCTTTCTCCCGCTCTGGATTTTCCTGCGCGGCCGCCGGGGGCGGAAGGCCGCCCTCGCCTTCTCGTCGGTGGCCATCGCCCGCGACGTGACCAAGGGTGCCCGCTCCCGGGCCGGCGGGTTTCTCTTTCTGATCCGGCTCTTTGCCATTCTCCTGCTCCTGACCGCGCTCGCCCGCCCCCAAATCGGCAAGGGCCACAGCGAGGTCGAGTCGAGCGGCATCGACATCGTCCTCGCCATCGACGTATCGGGTTCGATGAACGCCCTCGATTTCGCCACCCGCGAGGAAATCGCCACCCGCCTCGAAATCGTGAAAGAGACGGTCCGCGAATTCATCGAGCGGCGCCCAAACGACCGGATCGGCCTCGTCGCCTTCGCCAAGGAGTCCTACCTCGTCAGTCCGCTGACCCTCAACCACGGCTGGCTGCTGCAGAACCTCGAGCGGGTCCGGACCGGACTCATCGACGGATCGCAGACGGCCATCGGCCCGGCTATCGGCATGAGTGTGAACCGCCTCCGCGACCTCCCCGCCGAGAGCCGGATCGTCATCCTCCTCACCGACGGGGAGGACAATGTCCGCCAGATACCGCCCATCGCCGCAGCCGAGGCGGCCGAGACCTTCGGCGTCCGAATCTACACCATCGCCGCCGGCAAGAGCGGCCGGGTGCCGATGCCCCGCACGAACGCCGACGGGGAAATCCTGCGGCGGCCGAACGGCGAGATGGTGTTCGCGGGCTACGCCGAGAGCCGGGTTGATGAGGAGACGCTCCGGGAGATCGCCTCCATCACGGACGGGAAATTCTATCGGGCGACCAACGCCGACCAACTGGCGCGGATTTACGACGAGATCGACCGCCTCGAGACAACCGAGGTCAAGCTGCGCCACTACGCCGAGTTCGAGGAACTGTTTTTTTGGCCGCTTCTGGCCGGTGCCGTCCTCCTCGGACTGGAACTCCTCCTCTCCAACACCCGTTTCCGCTCGCTTCCCGGATGATTGAATTCGCCGACAGATTCTGGCTCCTCCTCCTGGCTCCCGCACTGGCGCTGGTGCTCCTGCTCTTCCACATCGACCGGAAGGGGCGGCGGGCGAGCATCCGCCGGTTTGCCTCCGACCGCCTGATCGGCGAACTCGTCCGTTCCTACAGCCCTCTCCGCAAACGTTTCAAAAACACGCTTCTCCTGCTCGCGGCAGGCCTCCTCTTCCTCGCCCTCGCCCGCCCCCAGTGGGGACACACCTGGACCGAGAGCCGCAGCCGGGGGATCGATGTGGTCTTCGTCCTCGACTCCTCCCGGAGCATGCTGGCCGGAGACATCAAGCCGAACCGTCTGATCCGGGCGAAGCTGGCCATCGAGGACTTCGTAAACCAGTTGGAGGGCGATAGGATCGGTCTCGTCGCCTTCGCCGGGAGCGCGTTCCTCCAGTGCCCGCTGACTCTCGACTACGGAGCCTTTTTCCAATCATTGGAGGCGGTCGATACCAATGTAATCTCCGCCGGGGGCACCGATCTGGCGGCGGCCCTCCAAGAGGCGGAGGCCGCCTTTTCCTCCGAAAACAACTTCAAGATCGTCATCCTGATCACCGACGGCGAGGACCTCGAAGAGAGCGGAATAGAACAGGCGGGCGAAGCCGCCGGGCGCGGCGTCACGGTGTACGCCGTCGGCGTCGGCACTCCGGAGGGAAGTCCCATCCCCCTGCGCACCCGCACTGGCGGTATTGAATACGTCCGCGACGAGGAAGGGAACGTCGTCCGCAGCCGACTCGATTCCGAGACACTCGAGCGGATCGCCTCCGAAACGGGCGGCTTTTTCGTCGAACTGGGACCGACCGGATACGGGTTGGAGCAGGTGCTCGAAGCGGGGCTGGGCTCTATTCCAAAGGAGGAGATTTCGTCCGAACTCCAGCGCACCGCCATCGAGCGTTTCCAGTGGCCCCTTGCGGCGGG
>CAZDRT010000242.1:0-5350 GCA_964507815.1 uncultured Puniceicoccaceae bacterium | reverse complement strand
GACGACTACCGGATGGAAGCACGCAGCTAACGGTTCATGCGGGACGCCGACATCCTATACCTCTTTGGCTTTGGCCTCGGTTACTCGGAGGTCCGCTATTCCGACATGAAAGCCCCCGGCACCCACGACCCCCGGCAGCCGCTCCCGCTTCGCCTGAAACTCGCCAACATCGGTGTCCGCGAAGCCCGCGAGGTCGTGCAGATTTATGTCCAATCCGCCGGGCCCGGAGACGCTCCGGTCAAGCTGGCCGCCTTCGAAACCGTCGCGCTGGGCCCGGGCGAACAGCGGGAACTCCGCCTCGAACTCCAGCCGCGCGACCTCCTCGCGACCGATCAGAACGGAAACCGCCACCCTTTCACCGGCCCTCACCGATTCATCGCCGCCGCCGCCGCTCCCGGCTCGACGGCCCGCGACCTGGGTGCGCCCGAGCCCGTCCAAGCGCTGATCGACCTACGACCGGAATAACCGGACGATCCGCAACTGCGGAACACCGGGGAGAACCGGATGGCTCCGAGGACACTATGGCCGACTTCGACCGGCCCAAAGACCGAATCCTCGGGGGCTCCATCCAACCCGGTGAGCCCATCCTAATCGGCAAAAACACCGACCGCAAAGAACTCACCTACCATCAGGAAACCTCTTCCTCCGTCTAGTAGAGTAGCGGTGTGTGTTTGGAATCGCACTTCCCGCAGCATTCTGCGGGCGATCGACCCCGCCGACCTGCCCCCCGGCTGCAGCTTCCACCCCCGCTGTCCCCACGCCCAACAGGGTCTCTGCGACCTTCCGAACGAGCCCCCCGCCCTCCGCGAACTCGCCCCCGGCCATGCCGCCGCCTGCGTCCGCGCCGAAGAACTCCCTCAGACCGATTCCCGGAGTCCGTAGGGCTCGGCGGGCGGGAAGGTCGATGAGGGTCATATTGCCTCATGGCGATCCGGATATCTTCTTTTATGGGTCAAAATGACTCTACTCTTTCAAAGTGTCCTTTCCTTATAATGCTGCACATGAATGCCTTACAAATATCAAGTTCTTGGCATTTTCTTTGCAACCTCTTCAAGCGACACCAATCGCAACCAACAACCAAAGGAGGATAAATCAAATGACACTATTCAAATACGATTCACCCTATCAGGATCCGTTCTCGGGGCTCGACGCCCTGCTCGACCAATTCTCCCGGGGTTTCCGCAGCAACTTCACGGACGCCCTCGGCACCCGGCAGATTCCGGTCAACCTGTACGCGACGGAAGATTCCTACGAGGTCCGCGCCGAGCTGCCCGGGGTCAACAAGAAGGATGTCTCGGTCGAAATGGAAAACGCGGTTCTCGAAATCCGGGCCACCCGGAGCCAGGAATCGGAGAGCGGTCGCAACGAGGTCGCCCTCGCCCGGAGGATCACGGTCGGAGACGACGTGGACGCCGACAAGGTGAAGGCCCGGCTGGAGGACGGCATTCTGTCGGTCCATCTCCCGAAGAAGGAGGTCCGCAAGCCGAAGGCGATCCAGATCGCCTGACGCCTTCCCGCCAGACGAAAACCACTCACCCAAAAGGAGAAACCACTATGACAAACGAAATCACCCAATCCGAATCCCGCCTTCCGGCGGAGGCCCGCAAGGAAAACTGGCGGCGCCCGCGCTACGAAGTAACCGCCGGCAAAGAAGCCTACGAGCTGAAGGTCTTCCTGCCGGGGGTACCGAAGAAGCAGGCGGAAGTCACCATCGAGAAAGACCAGTTGCTGGTCACCGGTCGCCGCGCCGGGGTCCGCCCCGAAAACGCCAAGATCGTCCACGAGGAACTGCCGAACGACGACTACCGGTTGCAGCTCCAGCTCAACGTCAATGTGGACGCGGAGAAGATCGAGGCACAGTCGGACGCCGGCGTCCTGACGGTCAAGCTCCCGCTGGCCGAAGAGAGCAAGCCGCGGGCGATTACCGTGGAGTAAGCCGCCGGAGATCCGCATCTTCCGGAAATCGCAAGCCCGGTGCCGCAAGGTACCGGGCTTTTTCGGGTGGGCTTTCGAATCTCCGGAGCTTCTACAGCCTCACTCGATCGCCGGAACACGGGTCGCCCCGCTCCTCTGGCTGCCGACGCGGACCCGCGGACCGAAGGGGTTGACCGGGTTTCCGTCGAAGGAGAGCATCATGTACTCGTTGCTCTCCTTGAGGCCGAGACTCTCGGCTCTTCTGATGGTCTCCATAAACTCCGAGACACTCCGGGTGTGGGGGTAATCGAACTTCCACGGACGGATCCGCGTATCGCCCCAAATGTAGAAGACCAACGTCGCCACAACCGCGATGGCGAATCCGCGCCGGAAGCGGGGGAGGCGCTCCACGAGACCGTCCAGAACGTAAACAAGGAGGAATATCCAGAAAAAGCGCGAGATCAGAACGTGGCAGGGAGCCGGATCGGAGTAGAAAAAGAATTTGCGGCTGAGAAAGAGCGGAGTCAGCGCGAGAAGAACCAGAGCGAACAACACGAGACAGACCCGCAGCCTCACCGGATCGCCGGCGATGACAATAGCCGCCGGGGCCAGGATAAGACAAAAGACCCCGACCTTCCAAAATTCGAGGTCACCCCCGAGATCGAGAAACAAAACCTGTTCGAAAGTCACATTGACCATTTTTCCGACAATCTCCGGATCGAGCAGGTTGTCGAACCGGGCCATGCCGGGGGTCATCCGGTTGTACGCAAACCCGGCGGCGGCCACGACGCCCCACAGGATCTGCTTCCGCCAATCCCGGAAAAAGAAAAGCAGCAGAAGGGCCGTCGGTACGGCGACCACCGAATAGGGGCCGGAATAGACCAGAAAAACCGCGAGCAGGCACTGCGCCACAAGCCCCGCCGTGGACTTTGGCGATTGTAGAAACAGAATCGTCAAGAGGATCAACACCACCACGTACATCTGAAATGTCAGCGTGATCAGATAAAAGACATGATTCATGGCCGCCAGCCCGAGCACGGGAACAAGCGCCGCCAAAATGCATCGGTTCCGGACCAAGGGGGTGAAGGCGGGCAGGATCGAGGCGATTAAAAAAACGACGACAGCCGCCGCGTTGTAAGCCGCCGGATGCCAGCGGACATCGTCGATGCACGAAACCGCCCACGCATACGCGTTGTTGGCGATATTATAGTAACCGTTGGGCCGGGCCCGGATCGCGTCGAAAAGGGTGTGTCCCGAATCGTAGTATCGATTGAAGTAGTGGTGACTGTCCTCGACGAGAAGCCCGGGCGTGGTGATCGGTTCCCACGCCAGAAAAAGGAGAATCGGAATGAAGACGGCGGATGAGGCGACAATCACCAACGTCCGGCCCCGGCGGTCGTGCTCCGCCACCGCGGGGAAGACCACCCTGAAAGACAACGCCCACCCCCAGGTCCTCCGTCCGTAAAGATACGCGAAGAGCGCGATTGCGAAAAAGACCGCCCAGGCAAGGACCGTCGTATGGATGAAAGTCCAGACCGCCAGGCCGATCCCGATCCAGGCGGGAGACAACCTCTCGTCCGTATTCCAGATCAACCGGGCCTGCGGGTCCACGCAATCCTCGTCCGAAACCGCCAGCACGCCGTCGGCGGCAGGCAAACCGAGCACTTCGAGACCTTCGGCACCCTCCCAGTCGCGGGGATCGGTCTCGCGCAGTAGCTCTCCCCCGGCGGAACGGAACGCAACGGTGCGCAGGAGCACCTCGCTGGCACCCGGGGGAAGATCAAAGCGAATCCCCCGCAATGTGTGCGCCGGAACCCGGTAAACGATCCGGGCCGCCTCTCCGGAAGCGATTTCGCGGTCGTCGGTCACCGAATCCTCCTCCACGATTCCCGATCCCCGATCGTAAAAGAGCTGCCAGCGTCCGGACTTCCCTTCCCCGCGGTTTTCGACCGCCACGATCACATTGAAGGCGGACCGCTCCCGCAGTTCCGAACAACTCCGAACCAGACCGGTGCCCGCGGCCGCCGCCAGGGCCAGCCAAAGGATTAAACGCGGGCCCGCCCCCACCCTTCCTTTCATCAACCTTCCAACCATCCTTTCGAAACAAGACCGAGCCGGGCCAGACGGAATAACACCGCGTTATAAATGCAACCCATTCCGTAGCGCGCGCTCCGGCGGAAGTTGATGGAGGACGCCTCGGGAAAATACTTCGTGGGACAGGAAACCTCGCCGATCGAGTAACCTTTCCAGAGGATCTGGGTCAGCATCTGGTTGTCGAAAATGAAATCATCGGAGTTGCGCCCGAGATCGATCGACTCCAGCACCTCCCGGGAGAACGCCCGGTATCCGGTGTGATACTCGGAGAGTTTCGCACCAACGAGAAGGTTTTGCACGGCGGTCAGGATGCGGTTGGCGACGTACTTGTAGAGAGGCATCCCCCCCCTTGAGAGCATAACCGCCGAGAATGCGCGACCCAAGAACAACCGGATGGAGCCCATTGCCGATCATGCTGACCATGGCCGGTATCAGGAGAGGGGTGTACTGGTAGTCCGGATGGACCATGACGACGATGTCGGCCTCCTGTTCGAGGGCGATCCGGTAGCAGCTCTTCTGGTTGCCCCCGTAACCGGTGTTCTCCTCGTGGACGTGGACGATGGTGCGCTCGAGAGAGCGGGCGATCGCGACGGTCCTGTCCCGGCTCCGGTCATCGACCAGGATGATCCCATCGACCACCCCCTGGGCGAGCACCTCGGCATGGGTGCGTTCAAGCGTCCGCTCCGCGTTGTAGGCGGGCATGACCACCATGACCTTCTTGTTCTGATACATCGGAAAATCGTGAATGCGGAGATTCATTCCGTCAACCGGCGGAAGGGCAATCGAAAAGTCGTTGCGGGGACGCACTGGGTGTCACACCCCTGTGTTTCACCGCCGATGGATAATAAATCTTACACTTTTGGTTTGTAATGGATTATGCGGAAATCGAGAAACCTCCCGGAAAGGTATCCTAGCTTTGGTGTAGGGAAGACTGCCACGGGATTCCCCGTGGGGCATGGCTTCAGCCTTGCCCGGGATGGCCGTGGGATTCCGCACTGCCGTCGCCGCCACCGCACGGCCAAGCGGTAACCGCGCCGCCGATTTTATTCCGTGGCTTTCCATTCTCTTCCCCGCAATGCGGCGGCCGCCCACACTTGTCGTTGCATCCGGGATATTCGTGGTCGGTGGGCTTGCCCTCTGATCGTCGGCGGCACGGGCAACGACCCTGATTTCCACGGATGCCCGGTGTCGGTCCGGAGAGGTTCGGCGGTATCGGCGACCGCTACCACCTTCGGATCGAGGGGCAAGCCCCGCGACCACGGAAGAGACATGGGATGTAACCACAAGTGGGTGGCGGCGGGAGGGCGGCTGCCGTGCCAAGGCGAAGCAGTGTCCTAACTCG
>CAZDRT010000241.1:0-5351 GCA_964507815.1 uncultured Puniceicoccaceae bacterium | reverse complement strand
CGACCACCGCCTCCGCGTAGCCGCAGAAACGGTAGTCCTTCGGATCGTCGGCGAGTCCGGCCCGCACCCCGTTCAGATCGATGTAGGCCGCCACCGTCCGCAGCGCCTTAACATCGCCCTCCACCACCACGCTCTTGAACCGCTCCGCCCAGACCGGCCCGAACCGCTCCCGCGGCTTGTTGAACCACGTCGCGAACCGCTGCTTGATCGTCCTCATCAGCCACGACACATCGTGCATCCGCGCCAGAAGCTCCTCCCTTAACTCCTGTCCCCGGACCTCGTTTTTGGCGAGCAATTCGGCCAGGTCCCCGGCGGTGAGCGGCTGCCAGGGAGTGGGTTCCGGATAGAGCAGCGCGAAGCGCCGGACAATCTCCTCATCGGACACCACCCGCTCGGGCGGCACCTCGGCCAGGATATGGAAATGGTTGTCCATCACCGCGTAGGTGATCACCCGCACCCCGGAAAACCCGGCCACCTGCCAGATCAGCTTCCGCAGGTACTCCTTCTCCCGCGGTCCGAACCACTTCTCCCCGTTCACCGTCCGGCTCATCAGGTGGTAGTAAGCCCGAACCCCTTCTTCAAGTTTGATTCTCAATGTATGGCGATTCCGATTTCGTACTTTCATGCCCCGAGAATTCCGGAAGAGCCCAAGGGGGGCAAGACTAAACTTTACAGCGATAATAAAAATTTTCAGCGATAATAAAATTTTTTTTTCGCCGGTCTTGCATCGGCGATGCCCGGTCGGGGCCGGAGTTCTCCCCACTCTTGACCCGAATCCCCATCGTTCCCAAGGTACCCGTATGTTCCGTTTCACCATCTGCCTTTTTTTCACGGCCTTCCTCGCCGGCTGCCAGAGCCTGACCTCCCCCTCCTTCTCCGGAGCATGGGAGACCGAGGCCGACGGAGATTCCGTCCCCGCCCGGCTGGTCGTGTTTCGCGACAACACTTTCCACGTGGATGTCCCCGCCAAGGAGGGAATCGAGGTCGAGGGGCACCTGCTTTTCGAAGGGAAACAGGTGACTTTCGTCAACGACCGCGGCACGGACGCCGTAGCCTCCGACCCAGCGCCCGGCACGTATGTTTACGCAGTGGACGGCGACGAACTCGTCTTCGGGAAAATCGAGGACCCGCTGGAACGCCGGGCGCGGTTCCTCAGCCGGACCTGGGTCCGCGTCAGATAGTCGCCCCCGGCAAGGCTGGGGGGGCCCCGATCCGCACGGGAGCGCCGCTTGCCTCAAAGGTTGATCCGCAACCCGTCGAACGCCAGTTCGACCCCTTCGGGCAGGATTCCGCCGACCGTTTCGTGATCGACCGAGCAGGTCATGTGGGTGAGGAGGGTGCGTTTTCCGCCGATGGCGGCGGCCGCTTCGACCGCCTGGTCGATCGTCATGTGGGAGGGATGCGGCTTCTGGCGGAGCCCGTCGAGGACGACGACCTCGGCACCGGCGGCGAGAGCGCGGGCCTCGTCAGGCACCGAGGAGCAGTCGGTGAAATAGGCGAAGCGCCGGTCCGTCTCCTCGAAGACGAGTCCGAGCACCTTGATCGCGCCGTGGGGAAGCGGCGTGGAACGGACCCGGCCTCCGGGCACCTCGAGCAGGGGCGGCATGGTCCGCGGGGCGAAGGCCGGATAACCCGGCACCACCGCCTTCTCCCGGATGGCGTAGGGGAAAATCGCCCGCACCCGGGCGAGCCCCTCTTCGGTGCTGTAAACGGGCAGCGCCTCCCCACCCCGGAAATCACAGAAACGCCGGAGATCGTCCATCCCGAGAACGTGGTCCGCATGCCCGTGGGTGAGAATGAAACAGTCCACGGCGGAAATCTCGTTTTCGATGCACTGCAGGCGGAATTCCTGGGCCGCGTCCACCTGGATACGGGTCTCCCCCACCCGCACGTGGATGGACGAACGCGTCCGCCAGTTCCGCCGGTCCGTCAGATCGCACAAACCCTCGGGCTGGGCGATCATGGGTACTCCCTGGGAGGTTCCGGTTCCTAGAAAAATAATCTCCATCGCGGAAGGGTTTTAAGGGGCTCTCTCCCGCGATGACCAGTGATTTCGATTCGGATTCGTGGTTGCACAATCGGGAGGGCGGTTGTTTTTTCAGGGTTTCCTTCAAACTTCCGCATGAAAGAACCCGAATCCACTTCCGCCCCCGCCCCCATTCCCGCCGCGCCATCGCCGGATGACGAACGCCATCACCCGGACGGCGCGCTCGATGATCCCCTCCACGCGTGGTGGCAGAAAAACGGGCGGTCGATTATCGCCGGAGCCGTCCTGGCAGTCGTTTTGACCGGGGTCATTTTCGGTTTCCGAGCCTACCGCGCCTCGCAGGAAAAGGCCGTGCAATCGGCCTACAATGAGGCGGTCGCGAACGAATCCCTCGCCGATTTCGCGACCGAATACGCCGGCCATCCCCTCGCCGGAATCGCGGCCCTGCGGACGGCCCACGACGCGTTCGCCGGGGCCGACTGGACAACGGCTCTGACTTTTTACACGACCGCCACGGAATCCCTCACCCGGAGCCCCCTGGGGGGCAAGGCCCGCCTTGGGCTCGGCGCGACCCATTCCAAGCTCGGCCAGACCGAAGAGGCCGGGCGCGTGCTCGGGGCGCTGGCCGGCGACGGGGAGGCCTTTCCGGCCGCCCGCGCGGAAGCCGCCTACTTCCTCGCCCTGATGGCGCTGGCCGACGGAGATGCCGACGGGTTTGATCGCTGGACCGGCGAACTCGAGACCCTCGACACCATGGGGATCTGGGGGGACAAGCTGGCCTACTACCGGGACCGTGCGGCCATTCCGGTCGCCCCGGCCCCGGATTCCTCCGCCACCCCCGCGACGGACGTCCCGACCGAAAGCGAAGCCGCCAAGACCGCAACCGCAGAGAGCGCAACTGCGGAGAGCGAAACCGCCGAGACCGCAACCGCCGAGAGCGTCCCGGCCGGGAGCGCGGACCCAGCGGACGCCTCTCCGAACGAGCCGGCAGTCGAATGACGGGCACCGCGGAGAATTCCCCGCCCCGACCATCCGGCGACGAGCCTGTTTTCCTGCTGACGGACAACGGCTCGATCCGCCCCGCTTCGGTCCTCGCCCTGCGCGAAGCGGCCGCCGACCTCGCCCGCCGGACCGGAGAAACGGTCGAACCGGTTTCCCTGGCCCACTGCGACCGCATCGATCCCACGGACCTCGGCGGCACCCCCGCCCTCACCCTCCTCGACCGGCTGACCCGCCCGGAGGAGCCTTCCCGCCGCTCTTTTGTGATCCTGCCGTTTTTTCTCGGCAACCGGGGGGCGATCGTCCGGATGGTCGAGGCCGAAATCGAAAAGGCCCGGGCGAAAAGACCGGCGGTTTCCGTCCGCCTCGCTCCGTTCCTCTTTGAGGAGGACGGCCCGAAGCAGGAGGTCCTCGCCCTCGCGGCGGCGGATCGGATCCGGGAGCGGATCGCGGCGGATTCCCCCGCGCGGCCGGTCGTCGTCCTCGTCGATCACGGCAGTCCGGTTCCGGTGGCCGCCCGCGTCCGCAATTTCGTGGCCGGGCAGGTCCAGGCGCTCCTGCGGGAGGAGGTCCACCGCGTTATCCCCGCCTCGATGGAGCGCCGAGAGGGGGAGCGCTACGCCTTCAGCGATCCGCTCCTCGAAGAGGTTCTCCGGCGACCGTCCCTGCGGGACCGTCCGGTGATTCTAAGCCTCTTTTTTCTCCTGCCCGGAAGGCACGCCGGAGAGGGCGGCGACGTGGCCACCATCCGGGACGGGGCCGTCGCCGAGGTCGGCCCCTCGCTCCGGATCTCGACCACGGGGCTCCTCGGAGACCATCCGCTCGTCCGGGAAGCGCTTTGCCGACGGATCGGGCAAGAACCGTCGTGACAACCCCACCGCCTTCGATAGCCCGACTCCCTTTCGACAAGCCGACCCATGAACCCGAAACCCAAAAGCATCTTCATCCTTTCCGAAGACTCCTTCGAGAAGATTTATTCGCCCGCCGCGCGTGAAATCATCGCCGGCCGCACCGATTTGCTTCCGGAGCGGCTCGACCGGGGATCGTGGAAAGAGCGGAAGGATATTCTCGCCGAAGTGGAGTTCGTTTTCTCCGGCTGGGGCATGGCGTGGATGGACGAAGAGTTTCTAGCGGCCGCCCCCCGGCTCAGACACGTTTTCTACGGAGCCGGGTCGGTTCGCTCGTTTTACACCGGGGCGGCCATCGAGCGGGGCGTTACGGTCTCCTCGGCCTGGCGGGCGAACGCCGTGCCGGTCGCGGAATACACACTCGGCGCCATTCTCCTTTCCCTGAAAAAGTTCTGGCGCATCCATCGCCTTGTCGGCGCCTCCCGCCGTTGGGAACGTCCCGTTTCCGTACCCGGCGCCTATGCCACCACGGTTGGCCTGGTCTCGCTGGGCGCCATCGGCCGCATGGTCGCCGAACGGCTGCAGGCCCACGATCTCCGGGTGATCGCCCACGATCCCTTCGCGGATCCCGCCGCCGCCGCCGCACTCGGCGTCGAGCTTGTCAGTTTGGAAAACGTCTTCTCACAGGCCGACGTGGTTTCCCTCCACACCCCGAATCTGCCGACAACCCGGGGCATGATCAACGGCCCCCTCCTGCGGTCCATGAAAGAGGGCGCCACCCTCCTGAACACCTCGCGGGGCAAGGTCATCGATGAACCGGCGATGATCGAGGTGCTTTCCGAGAGGGACGACCTCGACGCCATCCTCGATGTCACCGCCGAAGAGCCCGACAACTCCGACAGCCCCCTCTGGGATCTCCCGAACGTAATCCTCACCCCCCACATCGCGGGGAGCATGGACCTGGAATGCCGACGGATGGGCGATACCATGATCGGGGAGCTGGAAAGGCACCTCGCCGGAGACCCCCTCGCCCACGAGGTCACCCCGGAATTGTTGAAAACGATGGCGTAGCAAGAGCCTTCGTAGAAACGGCTATCGCCGTTCCTCTACAGGTCCAGAAACGGCTGTCGCCGTTCCTCTACCAGACCTCAGTAAAAAGTCTCATTTTTCCCAATTCGTCTCGCAAGTGTGCTTCCCTTTTTATTCAACCGCTTCGCTAGAGAGCCCTTCGGGCGAGGTTGGGGAGTAGCTTTTCCTCCGGCATTCTTTTCCCTCCCAAAACTCCCCCCTCTAGCGGTTGTAAAATTTCGTTCCTTTTTGGGAGAAATTCGGGAATCAAACTTGCGAACGAATCTCCCGCCTCGACCCTGATTTGGTGAGTTCTGAACCTCCCATTTCAAAATCGCGATGCTTTCCGATTTTCCAATGGTCTCCCGACCCAAGGAAATGTCTTTTCCGCCAAGCCGCTTCGGGTTGGACGACTGAAGTCATCCAACTACGTGGTCGTTCGATCCGGT
>CAZDRT010000240.1:0-5387 GCA_964507815.1 uncultured Puniceicoccaceae bacterium | reverse complement strand
AGAACCTGCGGGGTTGCAACAAAGAGGCACAAAGACTCACGAAAAGGGAAGGGCTGTACCCGTCGGTTCGGCCTCCGTCGCGGAACGACTTTAGTCGTCCGGATGGTATTTGGTCCGATGAGGGGAGATCAATTGTCAAGAATCAAGACCTGACGTATTTTGGGTGTCCCCTGACGCTTATGGAGGTCTGGTGAATGCTGTTGGTGGTGATGAAGCCGAAGCGCTCGGCTTTGCCCGCGCGGACGAGTTCGGCGGCTTTCTCCCACCAGAACATGACGAAGTCGGCGGATTCGGGGACGTCCTTTTTCCAGACTTTGCGCAGGGTCTCGGTGTAGCCGTCGCCGAGGGCGTCGCGCATGCGGGAGGCTCCGATGAAGGGCGGGTTGCCGATGATGAAATCGGCCTCGGGCCATTCGGCGCGGCGGGGGTTGCTGTAGTCGTAAACGGGGAGGGTGGCGGATTCGTCGGGGACTTCCTTGCCGGTGACGGGGTGGGGCTTGGTGGTGTGGCCGTCCCAGTGGAGGACGTACTCAAAGCGGCTGGAAGCCGTGTCCAAAGTAGAAGCGGCATCTTGCCGCTTGTCTTCAGGTTGAAAGCGGCTGGAAGCCGAACCGGAAGCTGACCCAAAGCGGCTGGAAGCCGCTTCTACTTTGGGGTGATTTTGGATGTAGCGTTCGATGTGCCAGGCGGCGGCGGGGGTGCGGACGATGTGGTCGTAGGATTCCTTTTGCCAGAGGGGGCCTTGGCGGTCGAGGCGCTTGTTGATTTCGTTGGCCGTGTAGGATTTCCAGCTGTGGAGGATGGCGGAGATGTCATGGTCGGCAAGTGGGGTGACCAGGGCGTGGACGTGGTTGGAGGCCACGCAGTGCTCTCCGAGCCGGTAGCGGTCGCCGTCGAAGAACCACAGGGCCTGCTCGACGATGTGCCGGGTCTTCGGATCGCGCAGGAGGCAGGATCCCGAACCGGCGTCGAGCCATTCTTCCATACGGGCCGGGAAGCGATCATAGTATTCCGCCCGTTGCTCATCGGTGCGCGGTTCCGGATGGTTTGCCAGCCAGGCGTCGCGTTCCGCCGTCCAAGCATGAAGTTTTTCTTGCGGAAGGGAGTCGGCCAACCGAAAGGTGACAAAGTAGGTCGCTTCGTTCTGTCGCCAGTGGGGGAGGTTTGCCTCGGTGATTTTCACTTCCCGGTGTGGGTTGAAGTAGCGGTAGTCGTCGAGAGTAGAAGCGGCATCCTGCCGCTTGGGGTCGTTGCTGGAAAAGCGGCTGGAAGCCACTTCTACGTTTTTCAAGCGGCTGGAAGCCACTTCTACTTTGCGCGGGGTTTTCTGGTCGTAGGCGAGGACGGCGTCCTGGCGGCGGATGGTCTGGTCTTTGGGGAGGAGGGGGCGGTCCTGGGTGTCGGCGGTGCCGGTGGTTTTCTTGTGCCACTGGAAGTAGCCGATCCAGAGGACGAGCTGGGCGATGGCGACGGCGCGTTCGTTGAGTTCGAGGCCGAGAAATTGCTGGGGGCGGACTTTGAATTGCTCCATCTCGAAGGTCAGCTCGGTGTCGCCGAGGGATTCGAGGAGTTCGAGGACTTCGCCTTCGAGGCGCTTCATGTGCTCAAGGGTGACGTAGAGGAAGTTGCCGGAGCCGCAGGCGGGGTCGAGGACGCGGATGTGGCAGAGTTCGTGGTGGAAGTCTTTGACGGCGGCGATGGCTTTGGCCGACTGCTCCTGCGACTGGAGCTGGGCGGCGGCGGTCTTCACGGCGTCCCAGCGGGCGCGGAGGGGGTCGATGACGGTGGGTTTGACGAGGCGCTCGACGTAGCTGCGCGGGGTGTAGTGGGCCCCGAGTTTGTGGCGGTCGCGGGGATCGAGGGCGCGTTCGAGGAGGGTGCCGAAGATGGCGGGCTCGACGTCGGACCAGTCGGCCTCGGCCGCGCCGATGAGGAGAGAGACCTGGTCGCGGTCGAGGGGGAGGGCGGTCGCGCGTTCGAAGAGGCCTCCGTTGAAGTGGGCGATTTTTTGGAGGAGGACGGTGGACCAGTCGGTGCCAGTGGACATTTCCTTCCAAAGGGCGTTGACCATGGGGACGAAGCCTTCGGGGGTCGGGCGGATTTTGTGCAGGAGGTCGGTGAAGCTGTGCCCGGGCAGGAGGCCGACGTCCTCGGCAAAGAGGGTGAAGAGGCAGCGCTGGAGGAAGGTGGCGATGCCCTGCGGCGGGTGTCCGGCGGCTTCGAGTGACTTGGCGAGCCGGGCCAGGTGGTCGGCCACGGCGCGGGTGACCCGGGCGGCGTGTTGGCTGGGATCGAGGGCGTGGGGATCGGTCCAGACGAGGCGCAGCCGCTCGCGCAGGGCCGGATCGTGGAGGTCGTCGAGGTAGATCCGGTGGTTCCGGGGGTCGGGAAAGCGGAGGTAGGTGCCGCCGGTGCAGGTGAACTCACTGTAGAGCTCGATGACGTAGCCGACGTCGCAGACGATGAGGAAGGGTGGGCGTCCTTCGGGAGAGGTGAGGTCGCGGACGTAGGCCCGGGCCTGGTTGTAGGCGCGCTCGAGGGCGAGGTCCCAGCGGGCGCTCCCGCGGACGCCGTGTCCGGCCCGGCGGTAGCCGCCGCTCTCTTCGGCAACCGCGCCGCGGGCGGCGGATTTCTGGTCGGCGCCTTGTTTGGTTTCGAGGAGGAAGCAGCCCTGTTTGTAAAGGTCGGCGTAAACCGTGGAGGATCCGCCGTCGGGCTGACGGCGGGTGAGGGCGCGCTCGAAGACGTAGTGGTTCTCAGCGTTGTCGGGATGGGCGGGATCGGGGCGTGGGACACCGAGCAGGTCGCAGAGTTCGGTCAGGAAAAGCTGGTAGTTCGAGCGCTCGCGGCCCCCGCCCGGACGCCAGCGCTCGACGAAGGCGGAAACCTCGTCGGTGGGGGCGCTCTCAGGGCCGGACTGCATGGGGGGAGAGCATCGAAGGCGGAGCGGGGTTGGGCAAGGGGAAAGAGTCGGGGGGAGGGATGAAACCTGAGACCTGAGACCTGAAACCTGAGACCTGAAACCTGAGACCTGAAACCTGAGACCTGAAATCTGAGACCTGGACCTGAGCGGGGGTATTGGAGTGGTGGAGAGGGCGGAGACTTGAGACCAGTCATAATCTAATCGTAATCATAATCGGTCTGGATCTTGGGGACCGAAGCTACGGGATCATCAGGTTCTTTCTCTTGAACTGGGAACTGAACAACCGGGAACCGGGGAACCGGGACACAGAGAGGGCGAATCGCGGCAGTAGCCGGACTTTCAGCATCGAATCCGGCAGCTGCCGGAAACGTCCAGGAGTGTTCGATGTTGGCTGTTTAGCGTTGGACGTTCGCTACCTGATGCATTGTTCGTTCAGCGGGTTTGGACTGTAGGCTGATCGGTTACGGGAGGGTCCATTGCGTTGGGCAAGCTCAGGATCGGCGGTAAAGCTTGAGGTAGGCGTCGAAGCGGAAGAGGCGGTCGCGCTTGGCACCGGTCATTTCGACCAGGAGCCCCTGTTGCACGAAACGGTCAATCAGCTTGTAAGCGGTGGGCTGGGAAACCCCGGCTGCTTCGGCGACCATCTTGGCGTTGACCCAGACTTGACCAAATAAGTGTTCGAAAAGTGCGAGGCCGGCGCGGCGCTGGGGCTTCCAGCTGGCGATTTCTTTTTCCCAGTGTGCTTTGAAGCGGAGGATTTGGCTGAAGGTGTCAACGCCACGGGCGGCGGTTTCGGCAAGACCGTCGAGAAAGAAGATAAGCCAGTCGGCAATGGCGTTCTGCTCCCGTACGCGGGTGAGGCGCTCGTAATATTCCCCGCGGTTGCGCTCCAGATAATCGGAGAGGTAGAGGACGGGTTGCTGGAGTATGTTTTGGGAGACGAGGTAGAGGGGCACCATGAGACGGCCGATCCGCCCGTTGCCATCAAGGAAGGGGTGAATGGTCTCAAACTGGTAGTGCATGAGCGCGACTTTGAAGAGGGGCGGCAGGTGGAGGTCGGCGTTGTGGGCAAAGCACTCGAGGTCGCTCATCAGCTCGGGCACATCCTCGGCGATGGGCGGGATAAAGCGTGCGTTGCCGGGATTGGAGCCGCCGATCCAGTTTTGGCTGCGGCGGAATTCGCCGGGTGTCTTATGCTCGCCTCGCACACCCTCCATGAGGGTGGCATGAGCCTGGCGCAGTAGCCTGGCGGAAAACGGGAGAGTCCCCAACTGCTGAACCGCGCTCCGCATGGCGCGGATGTAGTTATTGACCTCGCGCCAGTCGTCACGCCGATCCTCCGCGATCTCATCTTCGGGCAGGACGGCTTCCTCCATTTCGGTGCGAGTATCTTCGATGCGGCTGGATTCCGTGGCTTCTTTGGTCACGTGCATGCGCACGAAAAGGTCCAAATTCGGCACGTACTCCGAAAACATGTCGAGCCGACCCAGCTGGCGGTCAGCCCGGCTGAGCGCTTCGAGCACGCGCGGATCGTCAATCGTCCATGGCCGATTGATTCTGGATGGCTGAAAGCTGTTGTATCCGAACTGCTTATGCCAAATTCCCGCGCTGTATGCCTGCATCAGTGGTTGGAAAACAAAGAAATTTAAATAAGAGTAGGTGCTAATTAAATATAGGGTCAATATTTTAAATAGCGTAATATGGCACTAAAATCATGGAAACTTGAACTGACGCCCTCCGGCTGTTTCCCGCTTCAGCACGAAATGGTTGGTCGGCCGTCTCGAAATGGGAATGTCCTCAACTGCGAGTCAGGCCACCCGGCGTACGCTTCTGGGAAAAGCATAGAAATTCTTTACATCTGATTACGCGTCTCGTAAACTCAATAAAGGGATCAAGAGGTTTGGCGGGTGTGACCACAAGTGCGGGGAGTGGGGGCTTTTTGCCCCGATAATCGGGCGGGGATGTGACTGTCCGGCCCCGGCTATCGCGGGGTAAACCCGCTCCCACAATTTTCCTAGATGTCCCCGCACTTGTGGTTACACCCAGGTTTGGCGATAGGCGCACAGCGAGATTTTGGCAGGGCAAGCACGTCAAGCTGCCAACCACCATCCTGCGCCGGGCTATGGACAAGCTCTACCTGATTGAATACTCGACAGTTTTGGCTCAACCTCCAAAGCGGTTGCGATTTGCGGCGTGTCGAGATGGAAAAAGCCGCCGACATCCGGGCGAGGGTGAAGCCACTCGAAGTCGCATGATCCCGCGAAGAAGCAGGTCGTGACAGTGACAAGTGTCGACCGGTTGTTGCAGTTCGATACGGCCTTTCTCCTTCGCGCAAGGCTTCCTTCTTCCTTTTACGCTCTGCCCCCCCCTTCTATGAAACTTCAGCATTCATGCGGGTTTCATTCCATGTGGTTCACCCGGTCGGCCGGGATTTTGGCTCTTCTGTGACTGCCTTGTGGAATCA
>CAZDRT010000239.1:0-5388 GCA_964507815.1 uncultured Puniceicoccaceae bacterium | reverse complement strand
TGAACGTTAAATTCCGGGCTCTCGCAGGTGGGCGCTGAAGCAACCCACCCACTTTAGCCGCCCAATTATGCAGTCTCAGCCCGCTGAAAGCAGCCGACTGGAGACACTGCTCCGCCGTGGCACGGCAGCCGCCCTCCCTCAGCCGATGGAATATCGGCCCATTTCAAAATCGCGGTGTTTTACGATTTTTCTCCACGCACTTGTGGTTACGCCCGGGGGGACACGGGCATTTCATCTGACTGGTTCCGTTGGAGTCCCGCCTTGTCGGCGCCGACGTGAAAACGGCGCAAAACTACCAGTTTGGAAATCCCCGGAATTCAGGCGATAATGTCGCTGAAGAACGAAGAACATGCCTTATTTAAGGCTTTTAGGAAGAAAAGGACGGCCAAGCTCACGCCACTTTCAAATCGGTAGAATCAGACCAGTTTCAGACTGGCCGCGACACCGCCTCTTGACGGCCATAGCTCGAAGAGCGACGGCTGTTTAGGCGGTCCCACCGGAGCTCCACCCGGGGGCCGGAAACCGGATCCCTCCTACGCTCTCCCGCCCACGCCAAGGCCCTGTTAGGCAGGCCGAACTACGGAGGACAGGAAATCCGGGACTCCAACAGGGCACACGCCCCGCCAATTCTCAGATCAAATGCCCCTGCCCCGCACCCTGGTTGAAAACAGACCGGTCACGTGCGCATTTTCGGGAAAACGTTCAGCCCCTCCCAATTCCCGCCTTCTAGGGGATGGGGCCGAATGGTCCGTTTCCGGTGGGATTGCTGCGGCTGGAGCACTTCGGAAATGAAACTCCGCGAACCGATGACGAGGCTGGCGGTCAGGTAGCGACATCGGCTCCGGAGGGCTTCGGGCAGCGACAGATTGCCGCCCTCTTCGTCGATCACCCGTGCCGCCGCCGCCGGATCGATGCCCGCTTTTCCTTCCTTCGGAGCGGCGCCGATCCCGAACAGGATCTGCCGGTAGCCCGCCAGGCCCCCGCAGGCCAGCACCGCCAGCCCGTCCCGGGCCTCCGCGTGGCCGACCACCGCCTCCGCGTAGCCGCAGAAACGGTAGTCCTTCGGATCGTCGGCGAGCCCGGCCCGCACCCCGTTCAGATCAATGTAGGCGGCCACCGTCCGCAGCGCCTTCACATCGCCCTCCACCAGCACGCTCTTGAACCGCTCCGCCCAGACCGGGCCGAAGCGCTCCCGCGGTTTGTTGAACCACGTCGCGAACCGCTGCTTGATCGTCCTCATCAGCCACGACACATCGTGCATCCGCGCCAGAAGCTCCTCCCGCAATTCCTGCCCCCGGACCTCGTTTTTGGCGAGCAATTCGGCCAGGGCCTCGGCTGAAAGCGGCTGCCAGGGAGTGGGTTCCGGATAGAGCACCGCGAAACGCCGGACAATCTCTTCATCCGACACCACCCGCTCGGGCGGCACCTCGGCCAGGACATGGAAATGGTTGTCCATCACGGCGTAGGTGACAACCCGCACCCCGGAAAACTCGGCCACCTGCCAGATCAGCTTCCGCAGGTACTCCTTCTCCCGCAGTCCGAACCACCTCTCCCCATTCACCGTCCGGCTCATCAGGTGATAGTAAGCCTTTCTCCCTTCTCCGATTTTGATCCTCAATTTATGTCGCTTCCGATTTCGTACTTTCATGCCCCAAGAATCCCGGAAAATCCAAGCGGTGCAACAAAAAAGTTCACCGCAAACAAAATTTTTTCCTTCCGGCCTTTGCGCTGAGTATCTGCATTGACGCGGTCGCCCGCCCCGTGGAGATTTTGTTTGTGCGAATTTCCAAGGCGATCATTGTCCCGGCCCGGCTCCAATCGGTGAGGTTTCCAAACAAGCTGCTCCATCCGGTCCGGGGCAGGCCCCTCGTTCTCCATACGGCGGATCGGATCGCGGCGGCGGCACCCGGCATTCCGCTCTTTTTCGCCGTCGCTGACGAAGCGCTGGCCGATGTCCTTGGCGGCGAGGGCTTTCAGTGTGTTCGCACCGATCCGGATCTGGCCAGCGGGACCGACCGGATCGCCGCCGCCAACCGGGAGATCGGAGCGGGGATGGTCGTGAATGTGCAGGCCGACGAACCGATGGTTACCGGAGAGCAGATAGGGACGCTTTTCGCGCTGGTGGAGGCGGGGGCGGAGATGAGTACGCTGGCCGTCCGGTTGGAGGACCCCGCCCGCCTGTCCGATCCCTCGCAGGTGAAGGTGGTCCGGGATCTGAGGGGGCGGGCCCTCTACTTTTCGAGAGCGCCGATTCCGTGGAGTCGCGACGAGGGGGGGGCGCCGCCGCCTTCCAAAATGGCTGAGGGGGCGTTCCTCGGCCATCTGGGTCTTTACGGTTACCAGGCCGGGTTTTTGGAGAAATTCGTTGGCATGAAGCCTTCGGCTTTGGAAGCCCTGGAGAAACTGGAGCAGCTGCGGGCGCTGGAGAACGGCGCACGGATCGAGGTCGCGTTGACGGAGTCTTCGACGGTGGGGGTGGATACTCCGGACGATGTCGCCCGGCTCGAAGCCACGTTGGACCGGGTCGGCGGATGAACGGCGAAGCGGAGGCTGACTTCAACGTATCCCGGCACCTGCCCCTGCGTGCGGCGGATTCCGGTGACCGCGCGGCGGTCCGCGTGCCGGTCATCGACCGGGGGGAGGTCGGTTTCGCCGATACTTCGTTCGCCGAATTGGAAAGCAGGGCGGGACTCGTCGCCGGGCGGATGGCCGCCGCCGGAATCCGGAAGGGCACGCGGGTGCTGGTCCTGGCGCGGCCCGGATTGGAGTTGATTGCGGGGGTGTTCGCGATTCTCCGGACCGGTGCCGTGCCCGTCGTGATCGATCCGGGAATGGGTTTGCGGGGGTTTCTGCGCTCGGTCCGCCGGACCGGGCCGGAGGCGGTGTTCGGAATTCCGCGGGGGCTGTGGATTTCCCGCGTTTTCCGGGGCGCGTTCCGCGGGGTGCGGGCGCGGATTCCGACGAGGGCCGTTTCGCGGACGGATTCCGGGGGTGGGGTGCCCGCCTTTCCCGTCGTCCCGGCGGGGGCGGATGATCCGGCGGCCATCCTCTTTACCTCCGGATCCACGGGTCCGGCGAAAGGAGTTCTCTACCGGCACGGAATGTTCGCCGCCCAGATCGACGCCGTCCGGGACCGGTTCGGGATCGAACCGGGCGAGATCGATTTTCCCATGCTGCCGGTTTTCGCGCTTTTCAATCCCGCCCTCGGTATGACCACGGTCGTGCCGCCGATGGACCCTTCGAAACCCGCGCGGGCCGATCCGGGAGTGCTGCTGAAAGTCATGCGGGCGGCCGGGGTCACGAACAGTTTCGGTTCCCCCGTGCTCTGGGAGCGCCTCGTGGGGGAGGGGGAGAGGACTTCCGTCTCCGTCGGGTGCCTCCGGCGGATTCTCGCCGCCGGTTGCGCGCTGCCCCCGCCCCTGGCCGCGCGGATGGGCGGGGTTTTTCCGAAGGCCGCTGTGTTCAGCCCCTACGGGGCCACCGAGGCGCTCCCGCTTTCCGTGATCGACGGCGAGGGGATTGCCGGGGCCGCCGGACGGACGGAGCAGGGCGGAGGAGTTTGCGTCGGAAGGCCCCTGGCCGGGGTCCGGATCCGGATTGTGGCGGTGGTGGACGGGATTCCGGATGCCGGTCGGATCGAACCCCTTCCCGACGGCGAGGTAGGCGAAATCATCGCGAGCGGTCCGATGGTGACGCGGGAGTACGACCGGATGGCGGAGGCGACCCGCCGCGCGAAGGTGGAGTGGGAGGGCCGGGTCTGGCACCGGATGGGAGACCTGGGATATCAAGACGCGGAGGGCCGCCTCTGGTTCTGCGGAAGGGTGGTCGAGCGTGTCGTGACGGCGGAGGGGTCGGTTTTCCACCCCGAATGTTGCGAGCAGGTTTTCAACCGGCATCCGAACGTGTATCGCACCGCGTTGGTCGGGTTGGGTTCCGGGGAGAACCGGGTTCCCGCGATCGTCGTCCAGCCGCGGAAGGGAGCTTTTCCGCGCGAGGGGAGCGCGATTGACCGATGGGTCCGCGAACTGAGGGAGATCGGGTCGCGGACCGCCGGAACGGCCCCGATCCGGCATTTCTTTTTCAAACGGGATTTTCCGGTCGATGTCCGCCATAACGCGAAGATCCACCGCCTGGCCCTGGCCCGCGAGTTCGCCACCCATGGTTTTCATCCGACCAGGGCGGCTGAAGGAGAGCGTTGATGAAAGCACCGCATTCCCCCTGATCAGGCGGAATCGAGAGCCGCCGGAAATCCTTGTTTCCGCGCTTCGAAAATGAAACGCTCCCCAAAAGATTTACCGATGCCACCGAAAAAGAAAACCGACCAAGACGAGCCTCCCCGGAAAACCGTTTATTCGCTGAAACTCGATCCCGAACAGCGCGGAAAACTCCGCGAGGTACTCGGATCCGGACCCTATCTCGATTTCGAGGTTGATCATGCGGACTACGCTTTCAAGGGCGACGGATTCAATGTCGTCTGCTACAAGAGCGGGAAACTGGTCGTGCAGGGCAAGGGGACCGAGGATTTCGTGCGCGATGTCCTCGAGGCGCGGGTAACCGGCGACCCCCGGCTCGGCTACGACGAGGTCCATCACCCGGAATGGTTCGAGCCGCACGCCGGACTGGACGAGAGCGGAAAGGGGGATCTGTTCGGTCCGCTCGTGGTGGCCTGTGTGATCGCCGACGGGACGGCTGTGCGCGAGTGGAGGGACAATGGTATCCAGGACAGTAAGACGATCGCCTCCGACGCCCGGATCTTCGCCCTGGAAAAGGAGATCCGCAAAACTTCCGGAGTGGTCGTGAAGACTCTCTTCGCGGGTATGGAGAAATACAACGCACTCCACGGCAAGTTCGGCTCCAACACCAACCGGCTGATGGCCTGGATGCACGCGACGGTGCTCAAGGAGGCGCTCGAAGCCCGCCCGGTCCCGTGGGGAATGCTCGACCAGTTCACCAAGCAACCGCTCGTGCAGCGGAACCTCAAAGGCGTGCCCATCGATCTGCGCATGATGCCCCGTGCCGAGGCGGATCCGGTCGTGGCGGCCGCTTCCATTGTCGCCCGTGCCCTCTACGTCCGGCAGATGGTAAAGCTCTCCAAAGAAGCCGGGGAACCGCTCCTCCGGGGGGCGAGCGCCCAGGTGAAGCAACAGGCGGCCCGCCTGGTGGCCAAACACGGAAAGGAGGCGCTGGGCCGCTTCGCGAAGACCCATTTCAAAACCGCCTCCGAGGCGGTGGCGTTGGCCGGTTGAGACGTTGGCGTCGATGCTACGGGGAATATTCGTGGTCGGCGGGCTTGCCCTCCGATCCCCGGCGGCACGGCCGACGATTCTGGTTTCCACGGATGCCCGGTGTCGGTCCGGAGAGGTGCGGTGGTGTCTGGGGCCACCACCA
>CAZDRT010000238.1:0-5422 GCA_964507815.1 uncultured Puniceicoccaceae bacterium | reverse complement strand
AAACTCCCCCCTCTAGCGAAGCGGTTGTAAAATTTCATTCCTTTTTGGGAGAAATCCGGGCATCAAACTTGCGAACGAATCTCCCGCTGAGACCCTGATTTAGTGAACTCGGGAAATCACGTCCCATTCCGAATTCGCGGTGCTTTACGATCTTGCTCGACGCACTTGTGGGTACACTCGAACGCAATCGGGGCCGGCTACAAAAGCACTACCAGAAAGAACCCGAAGAGCAGGGCGAAGAGGGCCGCGTTTCCGAATTTCACCAGGGCTACGTTTTTCTCGAAGAAGTGCTGGAGTTTTTGGCTGGTCAGCCCGCGGTAGGCCAGGAGCATGACCAGCAGGAGGGGGAGCACGAAGGCCAGGTTGTAGAGGAGCAGGTAGGCCAGCGCGGCGGGGCGGTCGGCTCCGCTTTGCAGCACAAAGGCGATGGTCGGGGCGTAAACCTGGCCGGTGCAGGCGAGTTCGAGAATGGCGATGACCGCGCCGGTGACGAAGGCGGCGAGGATGAAGCGGCTGTGGCGGACGCCCTTGCGGATCGTGGTGTTGACCAGTTTTTTGAGGGGCTTCGGCAGTTGGAGGGCGGTGTCGCGCAGGCGGCCGCGGAGACAGAGGAATCCGTCCCGGAGGCTGAGTACGAAGATGACCAGGACGATCAGCGCGAGCGTCCAATTGACGATCCGGGCGACGCTCTCGATCACCGTGAGGCGGGCGACGATGTTCAGAAATCCGAAGCCGACGGCGAAGTAGGTCAGAAAGATGCCGAGGACGAAGGCGAGGCCGACCTGGAGGATCTGCCAGGGGGTGCGGCGGGCGACCTGGAGGTAGGAGAGGAAGAAGATGATGGTGGCGAAGGCGCAGGGGTTGAGGCCGTCCAGCAGACCCGCGCCGAGAACGACGAGGGGGGTGAGCCCGCCGAACCGGCGCTCGATGCGTTCAGTGGATTCGGTCTCCTGACCCGGGGCGACCGCGAGCCACTCCCGTCCGGTGTGGCCGGAGGCGTCTTCGAGTAGGTTGGCGATGGCTTCGAAGGAGACTTGGTCGCGGGTGAGAAAACCCCGGGCCGAGAAGAGCGCGGGAGCGGTCAGGCGGAGGCGCTCGGGGACTCCGTGGCGTTCGGCCAGAACTTCGTTGAAGCGCATCGCATCGACCTCCCGGACGTCGTACTCCCGGACCGCAAGGTCGGGGAAAGCTTCGCTCAGGCGGTCGAGGTGCTCGCGGACCCGGCGGCAGTCGGGGCAGCCGGATTGGGTGAAAAAGACGATGTCGAGGGGCGTGTCCCTCGCTGCCGCCGGGGGCGGCGCCGTCCGCGGAGGACCCCGGACGGGGGTGGCGGAGTCGCGGCGCAGTTCGCCGGCGGAGTCGAGCAGGCTGCCGTCCCGGCGGGAGTCGGCGGGGGCATCGGATGCGTCGGTCGTGACCGCCGCGTTCACCCCCATCTTGTCGCGCAGGGTGGCCACCCGGTCCTCGGCATAGCTGATGCTGTCGAGAACGGGTGCGAGGGGGGCGTCCTCCGGGGTGATGAGGTCGGGCTTGTCGATGAGGACCGAGGCCAGGTCGCGCCGGAGACCGGATTCCGTCTCGGCGGCGCGCTCGATGAGGCGGTGGGCTTCGGCGGGGTCGATCTTTTCGCCGTGCGAGTAGAGGGCTACGACGGCTTCGCCGGCGACGGCGGGGGCGGGGTCGCCCAGAAGTGCCTCGAGGTGGCGGAGGGTGGCCGGGTCGATCTTGTGCTCGCGGGCGTCGCGGCGATACGAATAGGGGAAGGATTGGTAGTCGTAGCGGGTCTGGCCGGACGGCAGGGTGTGTTGGAACGAGAATCCGTCCCGCCGCTGGAAGCGGGCGTAGAGTGCCCGGAGGGTGGGATCTTCGGCGGCGACGAGGGGGGCGAAGTCGATGGCGTCCGGATGCTGCGGCGAATTCGCGACGCGCAGGGCGAGCGTCCAGGCCGCCCGGCGGACCGGGAGCCGCGGGTCGGAGAAAAACGATTCGAGGAGCGGGAGGTCGCCGGCTTCCCAGACCGGAAACCACCAGTCGAGGGCGAAGGCGAGGTGATCGTCGCCGAGTGGGTCGCGGACCATGGCGAGGAGGTGGCGTCGGAGATCCTCTTCGTTAATTTCGCGGATGTTCCGGCGGTAGCCGTCGGCCGGGACGAGGGGGGAGTCGGCGGTGTTGAGGATCTCGAAATACCGATTCGTCCACTTCCGGTCGGGTGTGCCGTCGCGCATCGATCGCACCATGGCGGTCCGGACGCGCTCGTCGCCGTCGAGGAGGAGCTTCTCGACCACGGGGAGAAAATCCGGCCCCGAGAGACCCTCGAGGGAGTCGGCCAGCCGTTCGCGTTGCTCCAGGGAAAGGTTTTCCCATTCGTCGAGGAGATGCGGAACGGCGGCGACATCGCCGAGACCCAGGAGGAAGACGGCGGCGTCGCGCCGGATGTCGGCGTTGCCTCCTTCGATCATCCAGTGGCGGCCCACCTCGGCCAGGGCGACGAGATCCGTCGCGCCAGTGGAGTCGTCACCGCCCGCACTCCGGTTCCGCCCGCCGCCGAAAAAGACCTCGAGCAGGCTGGCGTGGTAAATGGTCGTGCGGACCGGGTGGTGGGAGAGGGGGCCGAGGGCGGTCACGCGGTCGCGCAGCGTCGCCTTGGAGTGGAGATCGAGGTGGCGGAAGACGAGGCGGGCGGAGGCCTCGTCCTCTGCATTGAAGAAGGCGAGAATCGCGGAGGCGTCGCTGTGGTCCTCGAACCAGTCGTTGGCGATGATGCGCTGGGCGGCGAGGGCGACATCCTCGTCGGGGGCGGCGGCGAGTTCCCGCAACCAGTCCCATTCGAGACGGTTTCGCGGCTCGAAGACTCCGAGCAGCGCGACCAGCCGGGCGGGCTCGTCAGCGGCGGCGGCGGCGCGCATTTCGGCGGTCCAGGCGTGGTCGAGCGAATCGAAGGTGTTGGCGATGGGCAGGCGCGCCGCCGGTGTGGTTACGAAGGCTTCGGCCATCCGGCCGACGGTAGCCCGGCCCCCGACCTGGCGGAGCGCCCGCGCGGCGGTGGTGCGGACGAAGGCGTCGTCGCCGGAGAGGAGACCGAGGACCTCCGGGGTAACCGCCGAGAGGCGGTCGGCTTCGGCGGCTTCGATGGCGGCCACGCGCACGCGCCAGCGCTCGTCGGCCAGCGCTTTCCGGATGAGTTCGACCTCGTCGCGGAGTCCGAGCTGGGTCAGGGACTGCAGGGCGGCGATGACCACGTCCTCGTCGCCGTCGGCCAGAAAGCCGCGGACGAGATCCCGGCTTCCGGGCGTGTCGATGCCTCCCAGTGCCCCGAGAGTCACGATGATCACCTCGCGGTCGCCCTCGCGCAGGAGGAGGTCTGCGAAGGCGGGGACGGCCTGCGCCCCCGCCGCACGGGCGAGGGCCTCGACGGCGGCTTCGCGGACGAGGCTGTCGCCGGAGCCGAGGAAGTCGGTCAGAATCTCCGCCGCCGCTTCGCCGTGGCCGCCCAGCGTTTCAAGGGTTTCGCGGATCCGGGCGGTTTGGCCGTGGACGAGTTCGTTGGCCCGGCGGGCGGGGCGGTTCATGCCGATGGCTTCGAGGAGGATCGCGTATTGGAGTTCGCGGGCGATCTCGCGGCGGGCGCGGTCGAGGTCGGGGTTTTCGGCGAGATAACCGCGCAGGAACCCGGCGACGGGGAGACCGCCGTCGCGGAGCCGTGCGAAGGCCCGCCGGGCGCGCGGCCGGTCGCCGGAGAAGAGTTCGGAGAGCCCGGCCCGCACGTCGGATTCGGTCAACGGGGTGATGTTCCGCGTGCGGGGATCGTCGTTCTCCTCGGCCCAGGTCCGCCAGCCCGCCAGGGCCGCGGGTTGCCCGGAGGGCGGGATCCAGGGGTCGTAGCCGAAGTCGTCGCCGACGGCACGCTCGAGGATTTCGAGGGCGGCGAGGCGTACAGCGAGGCGCTCGTCTTCGAGGTGGGCGACGAGTTCGCTCCGGGGGAACGGCGTCCGCCGGAGAAGCTCCGGCTGGTGCCGGCCGCGGGTCTCGCGGTCGCCGAAGCGGGCGAGGATTTCGCGGAGATCCGGCGGGCTGTCCTGCCCCGGGACGAGGTCCTCACGGGTGCTTTCTTCGTCCGGCGAGAAGATTTTCTCGAGGCGGGGCCGGAGTTCGTCGGCGGGGATGAAGCCCTCCACGATGTCGAGCCGGCTCCCGTCCGGCGCGGCGAAAACGAGGGTGGGGGAGCCCCGGATGCGGTAGCGTTGGGCGGCATCGGTCTGTTGCTCGAAGTCGATCCCGACGAGCACCAGATCGTCGAGCCGGGCGCGGATGGCGGGGTCGGTGAAGACATCCCCGCGGAGGCGGTCGGTCCAGCGGCAGTCGGCCCGGTGGAAGAGGATGAGAACGGGGCGGTAGTCGGCCTTGGCCCGGTGGAAGGCCTCGTCGAGGTCGTCGAGCCAGATCGGCGGGGGAGTGTCGGCGGGAGCCCCGGCGGCGGGGAGGAGGACGGCGAGGCGGAAAAGGAGGGAGCGGATCATGCGGGCGCGGGGCTCGGGCCGGAGAGCAGGGCGGTTCTGGCGGCGGGCGGGCGGCTCAGTGCATGAGGGCGTAGGCGAGGATATTCACGTTCACCTGGTCGGCGTTCTTGATTTCGTTGCCCCCGCAGCAGCAACAGCCTTCGGTGTTGGCGGTGTTGTTGAGACCGTGGGGCGAGTACACCAGGACGATCTTGCCGTTGTACTCCAGGCCTTCGAGGGTCACGTCCCCGGTGCCGCGGGAGAGTTCGAGTTTGGTGATGTTGAAGACGGTCCGGTAGATCGGGTGGTCCTTCGGGATGGGCTTGAGTTCGGCCTCACCCTCGAAGACGGCGGCGAGGTTGCGCCGGAAGCTCTTGTCCCAGGTCTTGCTCGAGCAGCCGGCGGAGGCGACCATGAAGCCCCCGTTGCACAGGTAGCGGTAGAGGTGGTCAACCTCGGTCCCGGAGAACTGGAAGTCCTTCTCCCCGGTCATCATGACGAAGGGGTAGCGGAACAGTTCGCTGGAATCGAGTTTGACGGAGCGGAAGCGCCGCTCGGTCGGCACCGAGGTCTCGCGCTGGACGATGGTCAGGAATTGATCGCTGAAACAACGCGAGGTGTTGTCGCCCGCGTAGATGAGATTGGCGCACTGGATCGATGCTTGGGCGGTGAGGGCCGTGAGAGGGGCGGCCAGGAAGAGGAGGAGAAAGTTTCGGGTGTTCATGGCTTTTCGGAGAGGGTTCTAAAACAATTTCCGGGGGCTTGGCGATACCTTTCGGAGGTGTCCGCGGCGACGGGTGTAACCACGAGTGCGTGGAGCTATGGAAGGGATTTTCCCCATTTTCCAGTGGTCTGCCAACACAAGGGAATGTCTTTTCCGCCAAGCCGCTTCGGGTTGGACGACTGAAGTCATCCAACTACGAAGT
>CAZDRT010000237.1:416-5500 GCA_964507815.1 uncultured Puniceicoccaceae bacterium | reverse complement strand
TCGATTGCGGATTTCGGATTGTGGGTTGGGTGCCGGATTCTGTCGCCGCCTCGTTCATCGCGGTGAACTTGGATGTTCTATCCACATCCTCCGAAAGCCCTCCCCGCGAACCCGCTGGCTCGAGGGAGAGTTTGCATTTTATGGTTTTCGAAGGCACGAGTCTCTTGATTCTTGGTTATTCTGGGCTGGGTGCAGGCTTTTTTCTAAAGCGACGTTCCTGCGAGATTCACGCGTCGTCTCCGCAGTTACGACGGACCCGACGTATCAGTGCCAGCCCAAGTCCCAGGCAGCCGAGAATCGCGGCGTAGGACTCAGGTTCAGGAATGGGCGCGAGGCTGGAGACGCGGAAGCCGATGCCGTTGGTCTCGATGGTCGGATTGAAGTTGTTGCGGTCCGAGGACTGCAGGAAGCCGACGCTGTTGACGAACGAGCCGCCCCGCAGCCCACGGGAACTGCCAATAATTTCATCATTCCACTCCCACACGTTACCGCCTTGGTCGAAGGTTCCGTAGAAGCTCGCATCGCCCGAGTAGGTTCCCACATCCGTGACGGTACCCACGCTGTTATTGTAGTTCGCATCCGCAGTAGTGATACTGTTGCTCTGCGTGGGGTAATCCCAATAACCGCCCGTGCCGGAGTTCAGGCCGGGATCGTAATAGGCGGCCTTGTACCATTCGTCTTCGCTCGTCACCGCCCACACCGCGCTCAGCGTGTTGAAGCCGTAGCTCATGTCCCGCGTCACCGTGTTGTTCGTGACGTCCGTCGAATTCAGGTCGTAAACACCATCCTCGGTGCCTCCGCTTCCCTGCCCGTTCGTCAGCCAGTTCGCGAAACGCGTGGCGTCCCAGAATGAGACGTAGTTCACCGGCTTGTTCCCCATGTTCGTTTTGGTCGAATACTTCGAGCCGTTGGCCGCCAAATTGTCGAAATTGATCCCTCCACGGGTATCCAATTCCATACTCGTATTGTAAATGCCGTTGGGATTGGTCCCGGTAGCATCCACCGCATTCAGGAACGCCGCATACTCGGTGTTGGTCACCTCGTAGGTGCCGATGTCGTAGCCGTAGTCAACCGCACCGAAGGTGCCTTGGGACTGGACTTCACCAGTATTGCCCGGAGGTCCCACAGGAACCGTGTCGATGTTGATCATGGCCGAGGCCGAGGAGGCGGCCAGCAGGCCAGCCGCGAGGAGGAGGTGTGTCGTTTTGATTTTCATGGATTTCGGATTGTTGATTGTTGATTCTCTCGATTGCGGATTTTGGATTTCGGATTGCGGATTCTTTGGATTGTTGAATGTGGATTGCTGATTGTGGATTGATTGGATTCTCGATTTTGGAAATTGGATTAGGTTGGGCGGGCGGATTTTATGGAGGCTACTGTGATCGCTATGATTTCGTTGGCTTCTTGTTTTAGCTCGGTTAGCCGTTCGCCGGGTAGGAGGGCGGATTCTTCGATTAGCTCCAGCCAGAATAGCGTCTCGTCCGCTTCCTCCTCGACGATGCCCAATTTGGCCACGAATTCGGCTTTTGATCGCGCCCGACAGGCGGCCCGGTAGTTGGCGGCCACGGAAATTCCACAACGTCCCATTTGGTTCCCCATGATTTTCCCGGACATCGTCTTCGGCAGCGACTCGGCCACCTTCAGGGCGCGGAGCGCAAAGACCTTCGTCCGCCGTTTCAGTTCTTCCGCATTCATCATCCGCAATCCGCATTCCCAAATCCGCAATCCGCAATCGTAAATCCGCAATCAAATAGGGTGTTCATCGGTGGTTGTTCCTGGTGAATCAGAGGAGAAAGAGATTCACGTGATCCTGGTGTTTTTTGCGTCCGTTGATCTCGTTGCGGCCTGTGTCGGAGAGGACTTGCCGGATATCCGATACGACGGCCTTGCGAACCATGTAGCCCCAATGATCAATGGTCCGTTCCTTGATGCCTTTGGAGAAACTGCCACGCCGTCCGACCAAATCGCTGGAGGCCCCGGTGCAATCGACCACCGTGATACGGGTGGAGAGCAACCCGAGATCCCGCGGACCCCGACGACCGAGGCGGTTCAGGGAGTTCTTCGTGGTCTGCGATATGAGAAGCGCGTCGTCGCTTCGGTTGTTGTAAACAATCACGTCCCCCATGTCCGGCAGTTGGGCCATGAGCCCGTGGGGTTCCAGCGTATCGTGATCGCAGTCGGCGTGAAGGAGGAAGATCTTCTCGAAGGCGTTGGGGGGCCTGCCACTCATCTTCGCATGAGCCCGGCAAAAATGCTCCAAAACCTGAGCACCCATGGAGTGCGCCATCAGATGGATTTTCCGGTCGCAGGGCGGACGCCCTTCTTTGGGATTGATGTTTTCATCGAGGAACTGGCGGAATTTAAGAAAAACCCGCCCGAGGGCGTAGCCGGAGATCCGCGCATTGCCAGCGTCCCGCCGATAGCTGAGGGACTTTCCCTTCGAAGGCCAGCTGAAGTAGACGAGATGCTTGATCGGGGAATTCCCGCCCACATAAGTGGCATGCAGTTCGGATAGATGCTTCAGGGATTCATCGAATTCATAGTTGTATCCATGGATGAAGAAGAGGACGTCGCCCTTCTCAGCGTCGCCGTGATGGCCCGACATTCGCAGAAAAAGGTCGGCAAAGGCCGAGCGGCTGCCGCACTCGCCAGCCAGGTTGTCGAAATCCAAATTCTGGTAATCTTTGATGTCTCCATCCTCAAGAAGATCGACCTTGGGGAGTCCGCGTCTCCTGAGGGTGACTTTCCCGACCCGAAAGAGGTCCGAGCCGTCCTCCGTGCCGTCGGAATCGACGATGTCTTTCCCGCCCTTTTTACGGACGCTGCGATTGGTGATGAGGTAGATCATGCGTCGTCTCCGGTTTGGGGATTGATGAATAGCGGGAGCACTTTTTCGCCGCCATGGTCGGCGAGGATGGCGCGGGTGAGCGGGAATGAGAAGGAGGCACCGAGGAGGCCTAGAAAGAGCCGAAAGGCGAGGTGGCTCTGGCCTCCCGCATTCACCGGGGCGGTGGCATGGCGGGCGGCCTCCCGCAGCGAACGGACTGGAGCGAAGGAGTCGCTGGTTACAACCCCGGCGAGATCGTGGAAGCCCTCCATCGACCGCACGAAGCAATCGCGGATGGCGCTGTCGTCCTCGTCAAAGCGGTGGATGAAGCGCCCGTGCTTTCCGTCGCCCCACCACCAAATCCGCCACTCCCTGCGCGCCTTTTCGGCGAAGTCATCCGGCAATGCGGTTTGCTCCAATAAATCGAGGTAGCGCTCCAGGCGCTCTTTGGCTCGCCTCTTGTTCGCGGGGTCGCCCTGGAGGAAACCGGGAGTGAAGCGCGCTTCGCGCAGGGCGGCGCTGTGGGCGAACAGGTCCCGCTCCGGCAAATAGGCCCGGGCCAGTTGGTTGACGAAGGCGGGGTTTTTCAGCCGCGCCGGGGGCAGTTGCCTCAAGCGCGATGCGAATTCGGCGGCGGGCATCCAGACGGTCTCGGCTTTCAGTTTCGCGGTCGCGGGCTTCTTGAAAAATCCACTTTTTCTCGCTCTTTCCAGCAAGTTCTTCACTTGCAGCGGCTGATCGAACTCCATGCTCCGGCGCAGGAGAGCCACGGTATCGACGAGAAGAACCGCGTCCGATTCGTCCAAGGGATCGTCGGATTTCGGCTCGGAGCCGGAAGACCATTCGAACCCGAGCCGGTACTCCAGATCGGCGAATCCGTGGGGCGGGGAGCCATCGACCGGACGGGCGTCGATCTCGAAACTCCAATGGCGTCGGTTGGCTATGCGGTCCTGAGAGGTGCTGCGCCCGGCTTCGAAGGCCACGCGGCTCGTCTCTTTGATCAGGTCGTCGAACTTTTCGTGCGAAAAGCTCCAGAGGCCGGACCAGCCGATGGTGAACCAGGGCGACTTCAACGATGCGGTGCGGGCCGCCTGCGAGGTGGAGGTTTCATTCTTCCAGGCGCTTTCGAGGGTAGCCCGTGCTCCTCCGGAGTCGGATTCCAGTTTCTTGACGCGCTTGCCGACCTTTTCCGCGTTCAAACTTTTCAACGCCGAGGCCAGCGGCTTATCCCATCGGGAAGAGGAATCAAATTGCGAGATCCACTGGCACAAGACTCCCTCCGTCTCGATACTCGTCCAACGCCACTTGAGTTCGGTCGCGATTTCTTTCTCGAAGAGGCTTTGGAGGCCATCCCGGTAACTTTCGACCGCTTTCTGTATTTGCTGATCGGTGATGGTGTCGTCGAGTCCGAGCTTGGCGCGAAGGTCCTGGAGGGAGGCGGTTCCCACCCGCGCACCGAGCCGGTCGGCGATTTCCCCATCAATCTTTTTCCGGAGATCATCCGCTTTGCCGGGTGACAATTTCAAAACGGCTTTGAGAGTGACGCCGCGATCCAACCGACGCCAATCCGCCTTGCCGAAACGAAAGCGGTAACGGGCCTCGCCCGCCTGGCCCGGCTCGAGACGGGACATCCCGATGCTGAAGCGGTCGCCGACCGAAACCGTGTAATCGACTATCGCGGAGACGGAAACCGGATCCAATTGCACGACGGACCCGAGCACGGAAGAAAGCCGATTCACACCCGCAAGGACAAACGGTGAGAGATCGAGCGAAACGCCTGCCGCGGCCTCCCCGTCGAAAGTCACCTCGACCGCTCCCTGTTCCGGAAGCGCGTTTTGCGGCGAGAAGGGTTTGCGCGGGCCGCTCCACCGAGCGGCCGCCCGGTGAAGAACCGTCTCCATGGTCTCTTCGGGTTGACCGGGGAGGAACAGGGCGATTCGCGAGTGAGCCTCGGCCGCCAGTGAAATTCCGATCTGGCCAAGCTGCGAATCGCCGTCCGCCCCGGCTTCAGCGGTAAAGGCTATCCGCACCCAAACGGTTTCTCCGTCCGCGCGGAGGAGCGGTTCTATCGGCTGCCCGGACTCCTCCTCGAGATCGATGAACAGGGAATTGATCCCCAGCTCGAGCGCCTCCTCGGCATTGACCACCGATAACTCGATTCCGGCGGATGCATCGACTTTCAGGCTGCCAACCTCCGAGTCGAAAAGAGACCACTCTTCGGTTGGAACCTTCAGGGAAATCGGTTTCCGAGGTTGAT
>CAZDRT010000237.1:0-406 GCA_964507815.1 uncultured Puniceicoccaceae bacterium | reverse complement strand
CGAATTGAGATCCGAGTTCCTTGAGTTTTCCGGGGAGAATTTCGAGTAAGTTGCTCATGGATTTACGATGGACGGTTCCTCAGGTGTCCAAGATCAGTGTAAGGCGGGATCGGTGGTTGTGCTCTTATTGGTGCGCGGAAATTAGAGAATGCGAAAGGAAAGCTAAAAGCATACCGGATTTCCGCCCCTTTGTCTGTAGGGGTGGCACCCCTAATTTGCCGTAGGGAAAACCCCTACAAATTTCCGATTTTGTAGGGGTTTTCCGGTCGCGCGCCGGGGGCGCGGTTGCGTTGACGACCGGAGAGGACGGTTCCAATCGTTCTTCAACTGGTTGCTGTTCAAACGTTTTTGCTAATGGTGCGCATAAGGAGGTTGATCCGGCCCGCTTTCCGCCGTTCTCCGGAGT
>CAZDRT010000236.1:0-5505 GCA_964507815.1 uncultured Puniceicoccaceae bacterium | reverse complement strand
CGGCGGCTGAGGACAGCCGCCCTCCCGCCTTAGTTCGGTGGCGCACGCACTATTATGGAATATATTTTGATATTCCCTCCGCGCACTTGTGGTTACACCAGAGCCGTTTCCACGAAAGCCGAAAGGTTTGACCGCCGACGTGCTTTCCGGCAACCTCCCCTATTCATGTCGCCTCGCTCTCGAATCGGCTCCCGGTCCCGCTCCGGCTCCCACGGCTCCGCCCCCCCGGGCGGAGGTATCTTCGGCGCGATCTTCGGCAAGGGCAAAGGGAAACGCGCGAAAGGGTTTTCCGATTCCGGGCCGGGCGCGAAAAACCGCCACCTGGGACTGGCCCTTTTCGGACTGCCGTTCCTGGCGGCCGGGCTTGGTTTCGGTTGGTTCGGCGGCGTCAGTCCGCTCCTCCGGAGTCAGGCGGCGGCCGACTGGCCGGAGGTGCCGTGCCGGATCGACAAGAGTTTCGTGGAGTCGCACCGCGATTCCGACGGGGGCACCACCTACAGTGTCGAGATCCGGTTCACCTACGAGTGGGAGGGCCGGACCTTCCATGGGGAGAACTACACCTTCGGCAATTCATCCTCGTCGGGCCGTTCCTCGAAGGCGGCGGTGGTCGGGCAGTACCCCGCCGGATCGGAGGCGACCTGCCTCGTCAATCCGGACGACCCCTCCGAGGCGGTGATCACGGCGGACGTCGGGCTCCTGCCCTACGGGATCATCGCCTTCGGCGGGGTCTTCGCAACCGTCGGCGGGGGTCTCATGATCGCCGGATTCCGGCGGAAGAAGGCACCCCTCGCCGTCTCCTCGTCGGCGGGCACGGCGGGTGCCGGTGGCGTGATCGGGGAATCGGCTCCCGGGATCCTCGAGCTGCGACCCGCCACAGGGAGAAAGACCCGGGTTGTCGTCGCGATTCTGGTGGCCGTGTTTTGGAACGGGATCTCGTCCCTTCCCATCATTTTCTTCTTTCAGGAGAAAGGACAGGGCGGTCCCGACTGGTTTCTTCTCATTTTCGGTCTGGTATTCCTGGCCATCGGTCTCTTCCTGATCGGAGCCGCCGTCTATACGGTTCTCTCCCTGAAGAACCCTCTCCCGCTGATCCGGATCGAACCGGGCCGGATCGAGCCCGGGCGGTCGTTCCGCCTCTCCTGGCACCTGAAGGGATCGATCAGCCGCCTCAATGATCTCCGGATTTATCTCGAGGGAATGGAGGTCGCCCGCTACCAACGGGGTACCTCCACCGTGACCGACCGGAACGTGTTCTTCCAAAGCCTCCTCTTCGAATCGACCGACCGGGGGGCTTTCCGGGAAGGAAAGGCGGAATCCGCCCTCGCGGAAGAAAGCGTCCCTTCCATGAAAGCCGGCCACAACGAAATCGTCTGGCAGGTCATCGTCCGCGGCGACATCCGCCGCTGGCCCGATCTGAACGAGACCTATCTCCTGCCGGTGCATCCGGTCGCCAACCAAGACTGATCCCGATCCGCCATGGCCAACCACATGATCCTCGATCCCGGGCAGAAGAACGTCCAGCCCGGAACGGTCCTCGAAGGCGAGATTCTCTGGGATCTCGAAACGGCTCCGCGCACCCTCCGCCTCCGCCTCGGCTGGTGGACCTCGGGCAAAGGGGACCGCGACGAACACGTCGTGGCGGAGCAGGAATGGCCGTCGCCCGCGGCCATCGGGAAGGAATCTTTCGCCCTTTCCATCCCGGGGGCCGCCGTGCCCTCGTTTTCCGGGCGTCTCGTCTCGGTCGAGTGGGGGCTGCAACTCTCGGCGCGGGGAATCCGCCTTGACGACGTGGTCGAGTCCGTGATCGTCTCGCCGCTCCTCCGCGAAATCGATATCAGTGCCGAAACCTACAAAAGCCAGGGAAAATCCATTTCGTTCGGAAAGGGTCGCTGAGTTCCGGTACCGGATCGACCCCGGGCGGCTGGACGAATGGAGGCGGACGATCCGGGAGAGCGGGACCAGCCGCCTCTCCATCGTGGGGCCGGAAGGCACGGGAAAGACGGTCCTTCTCGAAGATCTGGCCGCTGGTTCCGGCCCGGTTGACTGGCTCCGGATCCACCTCGACGATCCCCTGCCCCGCCGCATCGCGCTCGCCCGCCGACTCTACGGCGCGGACCGGAGACCGCTCTTCATCGACGGTCTCGAGGCCCTGCCTCCGTGGCTCACCCGTTGGCCGGCGCGGCTTCTCCGGCCGCGCATCGTCGCCACCCTGCACAAACCGAGACGGGCCTTCGGAGTTCTTTTCGAAACCCGCTTTGACGCCGCCGCCGTTCTCGCCATGATTGAATTTCTCAAAGGCACGCCCGCGCCACCCGCCGCGCGCGACCGAATCCCGCGCCTCGCCGAAGAACACCGGGGAAACGTCCGCGAAATCCTGCGGCAACTCTACCGGGAGGAGTCCGAAGGCGCGACCGCTTTCCGAACCGATCCCTGACCCGCCATGACTCTCCAACGAAAGATGCCCCTGCGCACCGGACCGGGCTGGCGCGAAGTCCCCCCGCGCCCCACCGGCCTGCGGATCGCCTGGGAGAGCGCCGGTCGTATTCGGATCGCGGAGACTGATTTTCGCGCCCCGCTGGACGGTGGACCGGCCGGTCCCGTCGATTCGCCGCTTGTTTACGACGCCGACGCCGGGTTCCTCTACCACTACGGCTGCCCGGACTGGAGCGGAACCGGTGGGCGCAATGGCATCACCCGCATCGATCCGACGACGGGCCGGAGCGAATTGCACTTCCCCCTGCACCCGCTCCGATGGGTCCCGTGGATGCTGTTCACTTTGCCCAGACCCCCTTCGACTCGAGCGTGCGGGTCACCTCGCCGGCCCAATCGCGATTCGCGGCGGGGCTGGCCGGACTGGGATGGAGGATACGGAGGACATGGGCGTCCGCCGGAGCATTCCGAAGAAGACACTGCTCCGCGTATGCCCCCACCCCGACCACAAACGCCGGCCGCAGAATCGCCAACGCTTCCCGTAAAAAAACGTCGCAGAGGGCGTCGAGCGGCTCCCGCTCCGCCGCCGGAAGCTTGTCCGGCGTGCGGTTGCGACCGCTCTCCTCCATGAAAACGAGCGGACAGTAATTCAAAACGAAATGATCGGCGAAAAAACGGTCCGGCGACCCGAATCGCTCGCGGAACAGGCCCCACAACCGGCGGCCGCTGACCTCCGAGCGGGCGCACGCGAATCCGAGGACGGGCCGCTTCGGGTGCTCGGGTTCCGGCTTCCCGACCTTTCCGCCGATACCGAGCCAATCCCCCGCCAACGAGACCTCCCCGAATGGCACTCCGGTCTGGGCCATTCCCCAGGGGCCGGGATTCATTCCGAGAAACACCGTCTTTTTCCGCCCCTTGCCCCACGTCCGCAGATACTCCCGGTGAGGGGCCCACGCGTATTCAAGAGGATTATACACATAGGCGGTCGGGGCAGAGAAACGGAGACGCTCCACCCCGGCCGAAAGATCGCCCGCGGCGGCCGCCAGATCACGCACCTTTCCACTCATCGGACGAACTCCCGCCGTGCGTCCATCGCGCTCCGGAGCGTCACCGAATCGGCGTAGGTGACCTCCCCCCCGCTCGGCAGCCCGAATCCGATCCGGCTGACGCGAATCCGGGTGTCGGGCGGCAGCAGGGATTCGACGATGTAGTGGCAGGTGGCCTCTCCCTCAATGTCGTTCGACAGCGCGAAAACAATTTCCTCCACCCCGAGACGGGCAACGCGGTCGGCGAAACCGGCGAGATTCACGTCTTCCGGCCCCCGGTTGCGCAGCGGAGAGAGTTTCCCGTGGAGCACATGGTAAAGTCCCTTCCAGCTGCCGGCCTCCTCGATGGCGACGAGATCCTGGATTTTCTCCACCACGCAAAGAGCCGTCGAATCCCGACGGGGGTCGGAGCAGATGGAGCACTCGCTACCCCGGCGGGAAAGATTGCCGCACGAAGGACAGCGACCGATCTCGCGGGCGGCGAGGTCCAGTGCCCGGGTGAAATCCCCGAGCGCATTCCGCTCCCCCACCAGCAAGTGGATCGCGATCCGCTCGGCCGACCGGCGGCCCAGCCCCGGCAAAGCCTTCAACGAGGCGACAAGGGCGTCGAACGGATCAGACATCGCCGAAAAGAACCTTGCCGAACCGACCGGCGCCGTTGTGGGCGAGGGCGTCCCGGAACTCCGATAACGGATAGACTTTCTCGACGGGAGTGCGCAGGTCTCCGTTCCGGATCGCCTCGTAAACGCGGTCGAGAAGCGCCTGGCGCTCCGCGCGGGTATGGGTTCGGTTCCACCGGTCCATCCAGAAGCCCCGGAAGGAAATGTCGTTGAAAATCAGCTGCCGGGTGGGAAACCGGATCTTGTCGCCGGCCATCGCGCCAAAGGTAACGACCGTCCCGCCCTCGCTCACCGAACCCGCCAAATTCAGCACGCTTGTACCGCCGACCGAATTGAGGGCCAGGGGCATCCGGTCGCTCCCTCGGGCCTTGCGGATCGTTTCGACGGCACCGCGGTCGTCGAGAACCACCAGATCGGCACCGCGATCCCCGAGGGGCGCGAACAACTCCTCACGACGCACCAGGCTGGCGGTGCGCAGCCCGCGCGCCGCCGCGAACTGGATCACGGCCAGGCCCACGGCCGAGTTCCCCGCGTTCTGCACGATCCAATCCCCCGGCTGCAACTCCGCGAAATCCTCGAGCAACCGGAGCGCCGTCGTCGGATTGACCGCCGCCAGGGCGGCCTGCTCGGCGGAAACTCCGTGGGACACGACCGACAATTCCGTTACCGCGGCGATCTGGTGGCTCCGCCAGACCCCTTCGTCCTCCACCATCCGAACGCGGCTACCGAGCCACTCCGCATCGACCCCGGTGCCGATTCCGACCACCTTCCCGACTCCCTCGCGACCCGCCACCGCTGGCAGGTCCCGCAACCTCCCGTAGGTTCCCCCGACCATGCCGAGGTCGGACGGATGGATGGCCGCCGCCTCCATGCGGATCAGGACCTCTCCGGGATCGGGCGACGGAATATCCGCCTCCCGGACTTCGAGGACTTCCGCCGGATCACCGAACTCGCCGTGAGCCAAGGATATCGACCGCTTCGCACTTTTCATCCTGCAAAGAAAAACAAAGACCACGCCGGAGGCAATCGGGAATCGGGAAAGACCGCATGGCGGGTGTCTGGCCGTATGGGCGTTCCCATTTATCAGACGCGGTCAGAAATTTTTCGGATGCCCGGTGTCGGCCCGGAGAGGTTTGGTGGTATCCGCGGCCACCACCACCTTCGGATCGAGGGGCAAGCCCCGCGACCACGGGGGAGACATGGCAGGTAACCACAAGTGCGCGGAGGCGGGAGGGCGGCTGGTCCTCAGCCGCCGCGATACGTCGGAAGAGGCCAAAGCACTTCCGGAAAATTCCCGCGCCGCTGAATATATTCCGTGGCTTGCCATTCCGCTCCCCGCAATGCGCCGGCTGGGGACCCGTCTTCGCAAAACTTCTTTCCGTCCAGTGCTTGCCCCCCAGTCCCATCCC
>CAZDRT010000235.1:0-5616 GCA_964507815.1 uncultured Puniceicoccaceae bacterium | reverse complement strand
CACGGAAGACCTCCCACCGTGGCCGGGTTGCTTCAGCGCCCGGTTTTCGCATCGGGAGGAAAGGTTCCGGATCGCCTCAGAGGTTCAGCGTGAACGTGAAATTCCGGGCTTTCGAAGGTGGGCGCTAAAGCAACCCACCCACTTTGGCCGCCCAATCATGCAGTTTCAGCCCGCTGAAAGCAGCGCGCTGAAGACAATGCTACGCCGTGGCCCGGCAGCCGCCCCCCCTGAGCCGATGGAAGATCGGCCCATTTCCAAATCGCGATGGTTTACGATTTTTCTCCACGCACTTGTGGGTATCCCGGGGATACGGCTTTCCGCTTGCTTGCTTTCCGCGGTCTATTCCTCCTGTTTACTCCCATGAGCATTCCCTCATTCATCGACTCTGGACTTCTCGGTGAAGTTGACCGCCTCGCGGGCACACCCTGTTTTCTCTACGACGAAGAAACCATCCGGGCGCAGGCGGATGTCGTGAAGCGGTTCCCGGCGCCTTTCGGGCTCTTTCCCCGCTACGCGATGAAGGCCTGCCCCACCCGGGCGGTTCTGGGGATTCTGCGGGAGGAAGGGTTCGGCATCGACGCCAGTTCCACCCACGAGGTCGAGCGGGCGGTCCGGGCGGGCTTCGCCCCGTCGTCGATTTCCCTCAGCACCCAAGAGTTGTCGGACGATTTCGTCCGGTGGGTCCGGGAGGGGGTGCTGGTCAACGCCTGCTCGCTGGCGCAGCTGGAGCGCTACGGGGAGCGATTCCCGGGCACGGGGGTCGGCCTCCGGTTCAATCCCGGTCTCGGCTCCGGCGGCACGGCCAAGACGAACGTGGGCGGACCTTCCTCCAGTTTCGGGATCTGGCACGGAAAGAAGGACGAGGTGAAGCGGATCCTCGAGGCCCATTCCCTGACCGCCGAGCGAATCCACACGCACATCGGTTCGGGCAGCGACCCGGCCGTCTGGCAGCGGACGGCCCGGTTGAGCCTCGCCCTCGTCCGGGAATTCCCCGATGTGCGCTGCCTCAACCTCGGTGGCGGCTACAAGGTGGCGCGGACCGTTGACGAGACCGGAACCGACCTGCTTCGGATCGGGGATCCCGTCGCCCGGGCGCTGGAGGAATTCGCCGCCGAAACCGGTCGCCGCATCCGGCTCGAGGTCGAGCCGGGGACGTTTCTTGTCGCCAATGCGGGGTTTCTCGTCGCCCGTGTCCAGGACATCGTCGATACGGGGGCGGAAGGGCACTGCTTTCTCAAGCTCGACGCCGGGATGACCGAAGTGCTGCGCCCCTCCCTCTACGCGGCCCAGCACCCGCTCGCCCTTGTCCCGCGCGATCCGGCCCGCGGCGGCCCCGACACCCCCTACGTGGTCGTCGGGCATTGCTGCGAATCCGGCGACTTGCTGACTCCCGCGCCGGGCGACGCCGAAGCCCTTTCCGAGCGGATCCTCCCCGGAGCCCGGATCGGTGACTGGTGCGTGATCGGCGGGGTCGGCGCTTATTGTTCGGCGATGAGCACGAAGAACTACAACAGTTTCCCCGAAGCGCCGGAAGTCCTCCGCGCCCCCAATGGAAGCTTGAGTTTGATCCGCCGGCGGCAGACACTCGATCAGTTGCTGGCCAACGAAATTTGAAAACCCATGAAAGAAAAAATCCTCGTTACCGGGGGTGCCGGATATATTGGCTCCCATACCGTCGTCGAACTGATCGGGCAGGGCTATGAAGTCGTCGTAGTGGACGACCTCTCGAATTCGGAAGAGTCGGTCCTGGACGGCATCGAGGCCATTACCGGGACCCGGCCCGACCTCGCCGTTTTCGATCTTTGCGACGAAGCGAAGCTCGAACTCTTTTTCCATGCCCATCCGGACATCGCGGCGGTCATTCACTTCGCGGCGGCCAAGGCGGTCGGCGAGTCGGTCGAAAAACCCCTCCACTACTATCGGAACAACCTCCTTTCGCTGATTAATCTTCTGGAGGTTCTCCCGACTTCGCGGGCGAGGGGCATCGTGTTTTCCTCCTCCTGCACGGTTTACGGGCAACCGGAGAAACTGCCGGTCGGGGAGGACGCGCCGATCCAGCCCGCCCTTTCCCCCTACGGCAACACCAAGCAGGTCTGCGAGGAGATCCTCCGCGACGCCGTGGCGGCCGGATCCGACCACCGGGTGATTTCCCTGCGCTACTTCAATCCGATCGGCGCCCACCCCTCCGCCCGGATCGGCGAACTCCCCCGGGGGGTGCCGAACAATCTGGTCCCTTTCATCACGCAGACCGGCGCGGGCATCCGGGAGAAGGTGCGGATCTTCGGCGACGACTACGACACGCCCGACGGCACCTGCATCCGCGACTACATCCACGTCGTCGATCTGGCCAAGGCCCACGTCGTGGCAACCGAGCGCCTGCTCCGCTCCCCCGACGCGCCTGCGTTCGAGTTTTTCAATCTCGGCACCGGCAAGGGCAGCTCGGTGAAGGAAATCGTGGACACCTTCGAAAAAGTCTCCGGGCTCGACCTCCCCAGGGAAATCGCCCCCCGGCGGCCCGGCGATGTTCAGGCGGTTTACGCCGATACCCGGAAGGCCAACGAGGTGCTCGGCTGGAAAACCGGGCTGGGACTGGAGGAGATGATCGCCAGCGCGTGGGAGTGGGAGAAACGGCTCCGCGGGATCGACTCCTGAGCGCCACCGCCCGCCCATGAGCGAATCCGGTCATCCGCCCGCCCCGCCCCCCGCAGCCGCCGCGGGGAGGATCTCCCGCTTCCGCGAACACTTGTACCGCCGCGTCCGCTGGGAGGATCTGGACCCGGCCGCTCTCGACGCGCTGATCGACCGGGCGGTCCGCGAGGACCTCGAAGGTCTGGGTTTCCGTTCCGGGGCGGAACGACCGGGCGACGCCACCTCGGACCTATTTCTCGCCGGTCATCCGCAAGCCGAAGCCCGGATTGAAGCGCGCGAGGACCTGGTCCCCGCCGGACTTCCCCTCGTGCCCGCCATTCTCGCGAGGTTCGGTTCCGACCTTGTTTTCGAGCCGCGGGCCCGGGACGGGCACCCGGTGTCCGGCGGTGATACACTCGGAACCGTGCGCGGCCCGGTCGCCCGTCTCCTCTCCGCCGAACGGACGGTTCTCAACTTCCTCCAGCTTCTCTCCGGAATCGCGACGGCGACCGCCGGACTGGCCGCGCTTCTGGCGGACTCGGAGACCCGCCTCCTCGACACCCGGAAAACCCCGCCCGGCTACCGGGCACTCGCGAAATACGCGGTGGCCGCCGGCGGCGGCTGGAACCACCGGCTCGGGCTCCACGACCGGATCATGCTCAAGGACAATCATCTGGCCTCCGGTTCCTTTGCCTCGGGAGCGGCCACACTCCGCGACGCCGTCGCCGCCGCCCGGAAAGCCCGTCCCGATCTGCCCGTCGAGGTGGAAATCGACCGCCCCGACCAGCTCGACCTGGTTCTCGGAGCGGAGCCCGACGTCATTCTCTTCGACAACTTTTCCGAACCCGACCTGGGCCGCGCGGTCCGGCGGGTCGCCGGCCTGTGCCTGACGGAGGCCAGCGGCGGAATCACCGCCGCGACACTCCCGTCGCTCGCCCGGATCGGTCTCGACTTTGTCTCGACCGGAGCGAGTGTCCACCAGGCACGCTGGGTGGATATCGGGCTCGACCTGATGTCAGAAGATCAGTTGAGACTACTCGGAAAATCCCCGGCTCCCGGAGGTGGGCGCTAAAGCGACCCACCGGCTTTGGCCGCCCATTCCTCGCACAACCGGTGAATAACGTACCCTTTCAAAAATCGCGGTGCGCGCCGATTTTGCGCCACGCATTTGTGGTTACACCCGGTGCGGTCAGGCCCCATACAGGATTTTCCAGAGGGCACGGGTCTGGCGGATGGTTTTCTCCAGTTCGGCCGGGGAGAGGGCCTGCTTCGGATCGTCGCCGATTCCTTTGCGGGGCGAGATGTGGGATTCGATGACCAGTCCGTCGGCTCCGTAGGCGATGGCCGCCAGGGAGGCCGACGGGACGTAGGCGGCCTTCCCCGTCGAGTGGGAGGGATCGACGATGACCGGTGCCCAGGTCTTTTCTTTCAAGAGCCGGGTGATGGATTCGTCGGGATGGTTGCGGTAGCCTTCGAGCCGCGGGGTCGTGCCGCGCGGGCAGAGAAGGATGCGCGGGTTTCCCCCGGCGGCGAGGTATTCGGCGGCGGCCAGAAATTCGTCCGGCTCGCTCATGTGGCGGCCCCGCTTGAGCAGAACCCACGCGCCGCCGCTCGAGGAGAGTCGCCCCACCGCCTTCAGGAGCGAGTAGTTCAAGGCGTTGCGGGTTCCGATTTGAAGAACATCGACCCCGGCGTCGAGGGCGATGCGCAGCTGCTCTTCGTCCATGACCTCGACCACGAGGGGCAACCCGGTCTTCTCTTTGGCTTCGAGAAGAACGTCGAGCGCTTTCCGGTCTCCCTGATAGGAGTAGGGCATGGTGCGCGGTTTCCAAATCCCTCCCCGGAGGAGCCGGGCGCCGGCGGCCTTGACCGCATCGGCCGTTTCGAGGGTCAGACCCGGTTCGCGGGGATCGACCGTGCAGGGACCGGCGATGAAAAGGGGTTCCGACCCCAGGGGAACCCCGGCGAGGACCAGTTTCTGACGGGAAAGTTCGGAATCGCGGTCGAGCAAGCGGTAGGAGGATTCGATGTGATCCACCCGATCCACGTAGTCGAGCCCGATCAGACGGTTGAACATCAGCTCGTGGCGCTCGTCGCCCAGGATGGCGTAGATGCTGCGGTGGGCACCGACGATCTCCTGGATCCGGCATCCGAATTCCTCCACGATCGAGGTGACTTCCCGGAGCTGTCCGGGGGTGAGGCGGTTTTCCCTGGGGATGATCATGGGAGGACGGTTACCCGTTTCGGGTCGTAACGGCAATCCCATAGAAGAGAAGTCTTGCGCCTTGGGCGGAAAAAGAGTAATTATTTGCCCATGAAAACGGAAAACCCGTTGATCGGCGAACTGGAGGGCCGAATCGGAAGGTTCGTAAGGGACCGGCGCAAGGCGGGTGGGTTGACTCAGGAAGAACTGGCGGAGCGGTGCGGAATCGTCCGGCGGACGCTTTTCAGCCTGGAGAGCGGGGAGGGGGGAAATCTAAGCACGCTTCTGGCCGTGCTCGCCGAGTTGGACGCGCTGGAGAAGATGGCGGAGGTTTTTCCGGAAAATCCGGGGGTTGGTGGAACGGCATCCCCGCGAAAGAGCGGGAGGCCGGCCTCGGGGAAAGGCCGTTCAGTGGGCCGGCCGCCGGAAAACCCATGGGTGTTGGACCGCCGTCCCATGCTTTGAATCGAAGCGGTTGTAATAAAAAGGGAAGCACATTTGCGAGACGAATTGGGCAAAATGAGGCTTTTTCCTGAGGTCTGGAGGTTATTCCATTGTTGTCGGGGGGGGGGGCGGCTGCCGCGCCACGGCGAGAAGAGCAATGTCTCCAGTCGGTTGTTGTCAGCGGGATGGGACCGGGGGCAAGCACTGGACGAAAAGAAGTTTTGCGAAGACGGGTCCTCAGCCGCCGCATTGCGGGGAAGAGAATGGAAAGCCACGGAATAAATTCGGCGGCGCGGGAATCTTTCGGAAGTGCATCGGATCCTTTCCGACGTATCGCGGCG
>CAZDRT010000234.1:0-5653 GCA_964507815.1 uncultured Puniceicoccaceae bacterium | reverse complement strand
TCCACGGTGTCGCGGAAAGTTTCCCTCCAGGGCTTCGCCCTTGCGCGCTCCTTCGGCGCTTTGCCCGAGTTGTCGTAGAAGTTTTTCGATGGCACCTCGCATGACGCTTACCGAAATTCGACAGGATGCCCCGTCGCCATCGTCGGCGAAAAATCGACGAAGCCGCGAATCAACTTGTGTAATAAATGTTAGGGCTTGCCATAACATTTATCCCCACACGCAACCCGATTTCTCCCGTTTTAACTTGAACATTGCGGCAAAGCGGGAAAATCCTTTTTCCCGTATGGAGATTCAATTCGCACCCGGCACACCCACGCACCCCGATCAATCGGAGGTCTTCACTCCGGAAGCCCTCGCTTTCCTGGACGCCCTCCACCAGCGGTTCTTCGCCCGGCGGGCGGAGTTGCTGGAACGGCGGCAGGAAGTGCAGGCGCGCTACGATGCGGGCGAGTGGCCGGATTTTCCGGCGGAGACGGCGGACGTGCGCGCGGGCGACTGGCGGGTCGCCCCCACTCCGGCCGATCTGCAGGACCGGCGGGTGGAGATCACCGGGCCGGTCACGCGGAAGATGATGATCAACGCCCTCAACTCGGGTGCCAAAATTTTCATGGCCGATTGCGAGGACGCGACCTCCCCGACCTGGGCCAACGTCATCGACGGGCAGATCAACCTGGGGGACGCCGTCCGGCGCACCATCTCGCTCGAGCAGCCGGATGGAAAGAGCTACCGGCTGAAGGAAGACATCGCCACCCTGCTGGTGCGCCCGCGCGGCTGGCACCTGCCGGAGAAGCATCTGCTGTTCGGGGATCAGCCCGCTTCCGGCGGCCTGGTCGATTTCGGCCTTTATTGCTTCCACAACGCGGCGGAAACGCTGCGCCGCGGCTCCGGCCCGTATTTCTATCTGCCTAAAACGGAGAGCTACCTGGAAGCGCGCCTCTGGAACGACGTCTTCAGCTTCGCGGAGGAGCAGCTCGGCATTCCGGCGGGCTCGGTCCGCGCCACCGTGCTGATCGAGACCCTGCCCGGCGCCTACCAGATGGACGAAATTCTCTACGAACTGCGGGAGCACGCCGCCGGTCTGAACGCCGGACGCTGGGACTACATCTTCAGCTGCATCAAGACCCAGCGCAAACGCCCCGGCCTCGTCTTCCCCGACCGCGGCCAGGTGACGATGACCGTGCCCTTCATGCACGCCTACACCGAGCTTCTGGTCAAAACCTGCCACCGCCGCGCCGCCCACGCCATCGGCGGCATGGCCGCCTTCATCCCGAACCGCCGCGATCCCGAGGTGACCGAACGGGCGATCCGCCAGGTGACCGCCGACAAGGAACGCGAGGCCGGCCAGGGCTTCGACGGCACCTGGGTGGCGCATCCGGACTTGGTGCCCGTGGCGATGGAGGTCTTCGACCGGGTGCTGGGCGCGGCACCCAACCAGAAGGACAAACTCCGCAAGGACGTGGCGACGACCGCCGAAGATCTGCGGAACTTCGCCATCGAGGGCGGTAAAATCACCGAAGCCGGGGTGCGGCAGAACATCTCGGTCGGGATCCAATACCTGAACGCCTGGCTCTGCGGCAACGGTGCCGCCGCCATCAACAACCTCATGGAGGACGCCGCCACCGCCGAAATCTCCCGCTCCCAGCTCTGGCAGTGGATTCACCAGGGGGTCACCCTCGACGACGGCCGCCCCCTCACACTCGAACTGTATCGCGAACTCAAGGCGGACGAACTCGCCGGACTGCCCGGGGAAGGACGCCTGGCCGAGGCGGCCGGGCTCTTCGACCAGCTGATCGAAGCCCCCGAGCTGCGCGACTTCCTCACCCTGTCGGCCTACGAGCAACTCTCCGCATGAAGATCCAACGGCACCTCGCAGCCGACGGCAGCATCGAGACGGTGGCCCTCCAGCCCGACGGGACACTGCGCGCGCTCGACGGCGACCTCTTCGCCCACCCCGCGCCCGGCTCCCGCAGCGTGCCCCCCGGCAAGCTGCTCATTCCCTACCAGCCGCGCTCCATCCTCGGGATCGGCGCCAACTACCGCAGCCTTTTCAAGGACAAGCCCCTGCCCGACTATCCGGTCGTCTTCTTCAAACACCACAACGCGCTGCAGAATCCCGGCGACCCGGTGATTCTCCCCCGCCTCGCCATCCGGGCCGAGACGGTCAAATTCGAAGGCGAGCTGGCGGTGGTGATCGGCCGCAGCGGCAAGAACATCCCGGTGGAATCGGCCATGGAGCATGTCTATGGCTACACCATCGCCAACGACGTGAGCGCCTCCGACTGGCAGCGCGAACGGGTGGGCAACCAGTGGTGCAAGGGCAAGGGCTTCGATACCTTCTGCCCGCTCGGCCCCACCCTGGTCACCCGCGACGAGATCCCCGACCCTTCCTCTCTGCGCATCGTCACCCGTGTCAACGGCCGCATCGAGCAGGACGAGACGGTGGATGGCATGTGCTTCCCGGTGGCCGAACTCATCGCCTTTCTCAGCGCCGGCCACACCCTCGCCCCCGGCGATCTCATTCTCACCGGCACTCCCTCCGGCGCACGTTTCCTGGACCCGGGCGACCTCACGGAAATCACTATCGATCCCATCGGCACCCTCTCCAATCCGTGGCAGGAAGAGTCCGCCTGAGGCGGAAAAGTTCCTTGACCCCTTCCCCGGCGGTTCCATGGTCGCAAGCCTGTACGATTGGACGGTCATGCTCGATCACTCGCCCTTTCGCGCCGAAGCGGGGCGGCCCGAGGGCTACCGCTTCGGCTGGCACGAGTTTTTCGCCCTGTGCCGCGAACTGGAGGCCGAACCGCTCGTGGGTGTGAACTTTCGCGCCGCCGTATGGGGCGCCCGGCCCGGCGAGCTGCCGGACTCGCCGGAAGCGCTCGCGGCGGGCATGGTGGCCTACTGCAACCTCCCCCTCGGCGCGGACCTGCCCGCAGGCATGCCCGATTGGCCGGCCTACCGGGCGGAAAACGGCCACCCGGAACCTTTCGGGGTGAACTACTTCCAGATCGGCAACGAATGGGTCGGCTGGCTGCAGGCCACCGACTCCGTCTTCGAACAGCTCGGCAAAGAACCGCTCGCCGACGACGAAGCACTCGCCCGCCACACCGCCGCGCGATTGCTCGACGTGATTGGCGCGATGCGCGCCATCGATTCGGACATCAAGATCGTCATCGACGCGGTGCTCTGGCAGGACCCGCGCATGCCGACCTGGATCGGCGGGGTGCTCGCCGACCCGGAAGTCCAGCAGGCCGCTGATTTCGCCACCATTCATCTCTACCGCCGGTGGGGCGTCGATTCGTTCACGAAAGACGGCGAACCTGTCGAAGGCGACCAGCTCAGCCCCGAGGATATCTGGTATGCCACCGTCGGCGCACCCAATATTGACGAGGCGGGGTTCTCCACCATCCGGGATCCCGCCTGGAACCTCGCCCGCGAACACGGATGGCCGATCGTCATGACGGAGTGGAACTGGAACGGCTGGGGCGTCGAACGCCAAGGCAGCACCCTCTGGCCGCGCGCTCTCGGCGTGGCCGGATTCCTGCACGCGATGCTGCGCGAATCCGGACACATCCACCTGGCCACGCAGAGCATGATGCTCGGCAACCACTCGATGATTGCCGGCGTCCGCGTCGATCCCTCCGCCGCCACGCCGCCGTTCGTCCTCCCCTCCGGCCGGATGACCGGCTTCTACGCCGAGCACAGCGGCGAGCGCTTCGTGCCGCTCGAAATCGAGGGAGCACCGGTGCGCGGGCAGCCCGTCTCGATGGGCAGCCTGCAGGCCGCCGAACGCCTCTCCCTGCTCGATGTGATCGCCACGGAGGACGACGACCGCCTCTTCCTGCACATCATCAACCGCGACAAAGACCGCGCCCACACCCTGCGGATCGATCTCGCCGGGCGCTCCGTCGCCCCCACAGCCCGCCTGCACCAAATGATCGGACGGGACTGGCGGCCCCAATCCCAATACTTCGTTCACCCCGGGAGCTTCGAGGAAAGCCACCAGGATATCCGCCTGCATCCAGCCGACCCGCTCACCATCGAAGTGCCCGCGGCCTCCGTCAGCATCCTGGAACTGGAAATTCCTCCTACCACGAAACCAAAAACCGGAGACTGACTGGACCCCTAGGACCGGCTGCTTTAGCTGCCGACGCTCCAGACCTCAGTAAAAAGCATCATTTTGCCCAATTCGTCTCGCAAGTGTGCTTCCCTTTTTATTACAACCGCTTCCATCGCGATCAAAGATCTCCGCAAAACATTCCCCGAAGCCGGTGGCGGGCTTTTTCGGGAAAACCGGAAATCTTCTTTCACCGAGACAGGCTCGTCATCTAGGATTTGTTATGACAACGATCCACAATCCCATCTTGCGCGGCTTCAATCCCGACCCCTCCATCTGCCGGGTGGGCGCCGACTATTATATCGCCACTTCCACCTTTGAATGGTTTCCGGGCGTGCAGATCCACCACAGCCGGGATCTGGTCCACTGGCGCTTGTTGACCCGTCCGCTGGATCGTCTCTCCCAGCTCGATCTGCGCGGGTGCCCGCACAGCGCCGGGGTCTGGGCGCCCTGCCTGAGCCACGACGGGGAGCGATTCTGGTTGATCCACACCAACACGCGCCACTGGGGCAACGGATGGTGGGATTCGCCGAACTACCTGGCCGAGTCGATCAAGGGGCCGTGGAGCGAACCGGTCTTTTTGAACGTGAGCGATTTCGACCCCTCGCTCTTCCACGACCGCGAAGGGCGGAAGTGGCTGCTCAACATGCGCTGGGACGGACGCCCCGGGCGACCTTCCTTCAGCGGCATTGAACTGCAGGAATACGATCCCGCGGCGGGCGGGCTGGTCGGCCCGGTCCATCTGATTTGGCCGGGGACCGAGCGGGGCACCACCGAAGGGGCGCATCTGTATCGGCGCGATGGCTGGTATTGTATTACGACCGGGCCGCCTACCGGTTTCTGTCGGTGACCGCCGACGACGACGGGCGCCGGATTCTGGTGCTCGACGGAGTGGACCAGGCCGCACGCCCCAAAACGTGGCGCGATCCCCAGAACGCCGCCTTGCCGGAAGGGCCTGTTGAACTGCGCATGCGGTGCGATCCCGCCGGAGCGGTGCGTTGCGCGTGGCGGGCCGATGCCGGGGACTGGCAAGCCTTCGGCGCGGAACAGAACCTCGCCCACATCAGCGACGAGCACCCCGGCGAGGGGCAGTTCACCGGCGCATTCATCGGCATGGCCGCCTGCGACCAGCGCGCCTGGCGCATGCCCGCCTATTTCAGTTGCTTCTGCTACGAGTGAGCTTGGGGCAAGGGGACAGCGAGTAAGACCAGCTGTCTGCGGCGGCGCACATCTCCGAAAAGCTTGCCTTTTCGCGAATGATCGTCCATCCTTTCCCCATGCTCGAAACTTCCGAACGCGTCGACCGCCTCGAAGGCATGATGGCCGAGGTCGCCCATGCGCAAATGCGCACGGAAATGTCGCTGCTGGCCCTCTCCAATGAGATGCGCGAGTTCAAGGAGGAAATGAGCGCATTCAAGGACGAGATGCGCGCATTCAAGGACGAGATGCGCGAGTTCAAGGACGAGATGAGTGCATTCAAGGACGAGATGCGCGAGTTCAAGGACGAGATGAGCGCATTCAAGGACGAGATGAGCGAGT
>CAZDRT010000233.1:2837-5655 GCA_964507815.1 uncultured Puniceicoccaceae bacterium | reverse complement strand
CTGAAAGCAGCCGACTGGAGACAATGCTACGCCGTGGCACGGCAGCCGCCCTCCCGCAACCGATGGAATATCGGCCCATTTCAAAATCGCGATGTTTTGCGATTTTTCTTCACGCACTTGTGCTTACACCCGCCGAGGCCGGACGTTCCAATCCGAATTCAACATCCAATTCCAATTTCCACTGCCCCGGGGTCACCGACCCCGGCTACAGGACCGACCCCGGGGTCACCGACCCCGGCTACAGAACCGGCCCCGGGGTCACCGACCCCGGCTACAGGACCGGATCGTTTTCCGCTTCAATTCCCTAAATCGGAATCCCCTGTAGCCGGTCTCGCCGAGGCCGGGTGTAACCACTCAGTGCGTGGAGGGAATATCGAAATTTATCCGATAATCGTGCGTGAGCCGCCCTCCCGCCGTGGGAGCGGGTCTTGAGCGGGCGTATCCCGCTTGCGGAAGGAGACCCTTTACCCCGCGACCGGATCGAATTTCCGATTTGAGATTCCGCGCGATTTCCGGGAACATTGCGACAATGCAGTCTTTTGATTTCAGCGAGGTGGTGGACCGGATCTGCGCCGAGAACGGGCGGTTCCATCCGAACGCGTACCTCTTCGTCCGGCAGGGTCTGGACTACACCCTGGGTTCCCTGCGGGAGCGGGGCGAGATCGAGGGGCGGCAACACATTTCCGGCGAGAAGCTTCTCGAGGGGATCCGGGCGTTCGCGCTCGAGCAGTTCGGGCCGATGACCCGGGCCGTCTTCGATTTCTGGAACATCGAGTGCTGCCGCGACTTCGGGATCATCGTCTTCGAGCTGGTCAACTACGGCGTGCTCGGCAAGACCGACGACGACAGCCTGGGCGACTTCGAGAACGGCTACGATTTCGAGGAGGCCTTCGAGAAACCTTTTCTTCCGCGTTCGGCGTGAGGGCGGTCCCCCGGCAGACGGCGGACGGGGTCCTCCCCGTTCTGAACCTGGCGCGGCCGGGGTGCGGGGTGGTCTCCCTGCAGATATGGGTCGGTGCCGGGAGCCGGGCCGAGGAACCGGGCCACCCGGGCAGCGGGCTGGCCCACTTTCTCGAACACATGGTCTTCAAGGGAACCGAGCGCCGCACCGCCGCCGACATCAACCGGGAGGCGGAACGAATCGGCGGATTCCTGAACGCCTACACTTCCTACGACCGCACGGTCTATCACATCGACCTGCCGGCGGAATCGGCGGTCGCCGGGCTGGACCTGCTCGCGGATTTTGTCTGGCGTCCCGCCCTGGCCGGGGAGGGGTTCGCGCCGGAGCGGGACGTGATTCTCCGCGAGATGGCGATGTGCCGCGACGATCCGGACAACCATCTTTTCGAATCGGTGCTCGCGGCGGCCTTCCGCCGGGACCCCCTCCGGTATCCGGTCATCGGGCTCGAGGAACGCTTCCGCCGGCTCGGGCCGGACGATCTGCGGGATTTCCACGGGCGATTCTATCGCGGGAGAGGGACCTTTCTTCTCACCGCCGGAGACCTGCCCGCCGGTTTTTCGGACAGGGCCGGGGCGGTGGTCCCGACCGCGCCGACCCGGGTGGAGCCGCCAGCGCCGCCCGACGCCCCCGCCGAAGAACCGGAACCGGTCCGCCTTCGCCTGCGGGGCCGGTGGGAGGGTGGCCGCGGGCTGCTCCTCTTTCTCGTGCCCACCCCGACGCCGGAAGAGGCGCTACTGGCCGAGTGGGTGCTGGAAACGCTGGCTGGCGGAGAGAGCGCCCCCCTGAACCGCACTCTGCGGATCGAGGAGGGGCTGGTCCACTTTCTGGAAGGCTTTTCCTACCCTCTCGGGCCAGTCAGCCTTCTCGGATTTTCGTGGCTGGCGGAGGAGGCCCGTCTTGTCGGCGCGGAAGAGCGCCTCCTCGGGGAACTGGTCCGGCTGGCCGCACGGGGGGTCGGCGCGGACGCGCTCCGCACGGGAAAGGATCGGCTGCGCTTCGAGAAACTGCGGACGGAGCAGAGCGTGGAGGGCTGGGCCTCCCGCTGCGGGGAGGAGTTTCTCCGCTTCGGGCGGGTGGTGGACGAGGCCGCCGCTTTCGGGGCGCTCGACCGGTGGGATGAGGCGGACTGGAAAAACTTCGCCGCCCGCCGCCTGTGCCCCGAGCGGGCCATGGTCGGCGTCCTTTTCCCGGAGGGCCGGTCGTGAGCACGGACGCCGGATCGCGCCTCTTCGCCGACCCGGTTCCCGGTAGCGGACTGGTGGGCGTGTGCCTCGCCTTCCCCGGCCCGGATACCGCCGAAGAGCCGGGCCGCTTCGGGTGGACCGGTCTTCTCTTCGAAATTCTCCGGGCCGGCGGCGGCCACCTGCCGGAACCCGAGGTGACCCGCCGCTTCGACGAATGGGGCGATGGCCTGCGGGCGACGGTCGGCCACTCCTTCGCGGCTCTCCGCTATACCTGCCTCGCCCGGCACTTTGAGGAATCCCTCGCCTACCTCCTGTCTTTCTGCGCTCCCGGGACCGCGCCCGGAAGTCTCTTCGAGCGTGAGCGGGACGCGCGGGCGGCCCTCGTCGCGGAGGAGCGCTCCGATCCCGCCGCGGCGGCTCTCGGGCGGGTGAGATCCCACCTCTTCGCCGGGAGGTCTCTGGCCGCTTCCCCGCTCGGGACGGAAAACGATCTGGCCGCCGCGAGCCCGGAGCGGCTCGCTTCCTTCGCCGGGCGCGTCCTGCGTCCCGACCGGGCCGTTCTGGCGCTGAGCGGGGAGTTCGACGAGCACCGGGCACGGGTGATCGGAGAGGCGTTTCTCGGGGGGATGCCGGAAACGGCTATGGAGGGGGACGCTAAAGCAAGCCCCCCACG
>CAZDRT010000233.1:0-2737 GCA_964507815.1 uncultured Puniceicoccaceae bacterium | reverse complement strand
CCCCCCACGGGAAGAAGCGGGAGAGGGAGCGTCGGCCCCGGTTTTCCGGGCGACCGAGCGTCATCCGGGGGAGCAGGCGGTGGTGGTGCAGGCCTTTCCCGCCGCAGGGACCGGGGCGCCGGACTTCCGGTGGTTGTCGCTCTACGCGGGTTGTTTGAACGGGTTGTCGGGGCCTCTTTTCGAAGAGATCCGCGAGCGCCACGGGCTCGCCTATTACTCCTCGGCCCGGATCATCGCGACCCGCGCCAGGGGGCTGCTGGCCTTCGTTTCCGGCTGCTCGGAGGACCGCGCCGGTTTCCTCGCCGAGAGCCTCGAAGGCATTCTGCGGCGGATCGCCCGGAAGGGGTTTTCGGAGGCGGAGTTCACCGCCGGGCTCGCCCAGGCGCGAGCGGGGTTGCGCCTCGGCCGCCAGCGGTCCGACTGGCGGGCCTTCCGCATGGCCACGCGGCCCGTCCAGGGACTCCCCCCCGACCTCGGCGCGGGCGACGAGCGGTTCTGGAACCGCGCGTCCGCCGAAGCCCTGCGCGACTGGGCCGCTCACGCGGTGCTTCCGGAGAATGGCTCCTCCCTGTTTTTCCTGCCGGGCGGGGAGTGAAGCCGCTCGCCGTCGGGCTGGCGATGCACAGACGGGTGAGGCGGGCGGGTCGCTGGTTCCCCGCGGTTCGCCACCGGCGCTTACTCGACCGATTCGCGCCGGGCCGAGCGCCACTGGTCGCGATGCTTGCGGATCCAGTCCAGCAGCGCGCGTTCGAATCCAATGTCGGCACCGACCTTTTCCGATTCGATCCACTTGTGTCGGAGGATCTCCTCCCTCTCGGCGAGGAACTCCTTGTAGAGACTGGACTGTCCGGCGAAGTCGGCCACTGGTTTCTTTTCCGGGGATTTGTTAGGCGATCTCATTGACTACCAAAAGCTAGCTAATTTCCAATTTAGGTTTTTGTCAATTGAAACCGCTCCCAAAGATTCGCGGCAATCCGGTGAAACGAGCGGGAACACTCCAGGTCCGGATCGCTGATTACAATGGGCACGCCGTGATCGCAGCCCACTCCGATCCGGGGATCGAGGGGAACCTGTCCGAGAAAATCCGTTCCGAGCCGTGCCGCGGTGCGTTCCCCGCCCCCTTCGCCGAAGACGTATTGCCGTGCGCCGGTCTCCTCGTCGAGCAGATAGCTCATGTTCTCGGCGACACCCAGGAGAGGCACGCTGACCTTTTCGAACATCATCGCCCCCCGGCGGGCCACGTTCACGGAGGCGAGCTGGGGCGTTGTGACGATGACCGCTCCGTCCAGCGGGACGGTCTGCACGAGCGACAGCTGCGCGTCGCCGGTGCCCGGCGGCAGATCCACGAAAAGCACCTCGAGTTCGCCCCAATTCACGTTTCCGGCGAACTGCTGGATGGTTTTCATGACCATCGGTCCCCTCCAGATCACGGGGATATCCTCCTCCACGAGAAAGCCCATCGACATCACCCGCACGCCGAAATTCTCGAGGGGCACGATCAGCCCGTCCTCGACCTCCGGCCGTTGGTTGACTCCCAGCATCAGGGGAATCGACGGGCCGTAGATGTCGCAGTCCATGATCCCCACGCGGTTCGGCTTGCCCTCTTTGCGGAGGAGACGGTCGAGCGCACAGGCGAGGTTCACGGTGAAGGTGGACTTGCCGACGCCGCCCTTTCCGCTCGCCACGGCGATGGCCACACGCACCTTCTGCATGGGGTTTCCGCCCGCGCCCTCGGTCTCGGCCGCATCCCCCCCGCCGGAAGGCTTGGCCTTGACCGCCACGGTCACCTCGACCTCCTCCACCCCTTCCAGGGATTCGAGCGCCCGCTCCGCCTCGGCCTTGAGCGTCGGGGCGACCGCCGGGTCCGAGCTGGTCAGGGCGAACGACACGGCCACCCTGCCCCCTTTCACCTCGATCCCCTTCACGAGGCCGAATGAAACCACGTCCCTGGTGAACCCGGGATAAGGCACTTTTCCGAGTGCCTCCCTCACTTGTTCTTCCGAAATTGAAGCCACGAAGGAAAAGAAATCCCCCTTACTTTGTTTTTGCAAAAAGAAACTGCGCGGTCGCGCTACATCAACCCGGGAAAATTCATGCCGCCGGAGATCGCCGACATCGCCTCCTCGCTTTCGGCCTTGGCTTTCTCCTGGGCCTCCCGCACCGCCTCGAGAAGGGTCTCACGGACGAAGGCGAGGTCTTCCTTGAGGAACTCGGGGTCGAAATCGATGTCGGTGACGGTCCCCTGGCCGTTGATACGCACGGTGACGGCACCGCCGCCGCTGCTGACTTCGATCACCTTTTCGGCGAGTTCCTCCTGGAGCGCCTCCATCTGCTTCTGCATCCGGGCCGCCTGTTTCATCAATTTTCCGACTCCTGCCATCTCCGGATTCTCGCCCAACCGTCTGGTCGAAGGCAAGCGCGGAGTGCCGGGGCGAGCGGGGGGGGTAACCACTCAGTGCGTGGAGGGAATATCGAAATTTATCCGATAATCGTGCGTGAGCCGCCGAACCACGGCGGGAGGGCGGCTGCCGTGCCAAGGCGAAGCAGTGTCCTCAGTCGGCTGCTTTCATGGGGATGAAATGCATGTTTTTTCGGAGTAGTTTCAAAAGATCCTGGCGCGAAGACTGGTCCTCAGCCGCCGCCAGCGTCGGAGGGGGATCCGATCAACTTCCGGAAGATTTCCGCGCCGTCGGGGTCTTGCGCCTACGGGACGGCGTCCCCGGCCGGCGGACCGCTC
>CAZDRT010000232.1:0-5673 GCA_964507815.1 uncultured Puniceicoccaceae bacterium | reverse complement strand
GCCTCGAGTTCATCGTCGTAGCTTTGAACGAAAGAGTGGGCCATGGTGCCGGTGGCCGGAAGGCCGTAGGCGTGGGCGGCGGCGGTATTCGAGGTTGTATCGAAACCTCCGATACAGGCGGCGCGCGCGGCCCACAATCCGCCGAGCCCCTGGGCCCGCCGGAGTCCGAACTCACTGAGCCCGCGCCCGCCCGCGCTGCGGCGGCAGCGGGATGCCTTCGTGGCGACGAGCGACTGGAAGTTGAGCACGTTCAAGACGAGGGTTTCAGCCAGCTGGGCCTCGACAAGACCGCCTTCGACACGAAGGACGGTTTCGAGCGGAAAAACCAGCTCGCCCTCGGGTGGAGCGTGGATGTCGCCCTGGAAGGCGAAGCCCTCCAAATACTCCAGAAATCCGTCGGGAAAACCGTCGCGTTTCAGGAATTCCAGGATGTCGCCGTCGAAGCGGAAACCGTCGAGCGCGTCGAGGAGGGTCTCGAGCCCCGCGAAGGCGACATACCCCCCGTCGAAGGGGCATCGCCGGAAAAAGTAGTCGAAAGCGGAAGACTCCTCGGCCCGGCCCTCCCGCCAATAGGCAAGAGCCATGGCGAGTTCGTAGCGGTCGGTGTAGAGACCATTGATGAATTCGTGTTCCATGATTTTGTCGATACCACAGGTCGGCGGTCTTGTCACCCCCCGGGCAAATCCCATCCACCGCCGAGTTCCTTGTTGAGGGTGATCAGCGCCAGAAGAACCTCTCCGCGCAGCTGGATGAGCCTTCGCTCGGTCTCGAGGAATTGATCGCGGGCTGACAATTGATCGAGACCGGAGAGGACACCCGCCTCGTGGCCGACCTGGGTCAGGTCCACGGCGTCCCGTTGGTGGCGGACCATGGCCTCCGCCGCCTCCCGGCTCTCGAAGGCCCGGGCGTAGCGGGAAAGGGCCGATTCCACTCCCGCGACCGCCCCAAGGACGGCGGACCGGTAGGCCAATAGCGCGGCCTCGCCTTGCTCCTCGGTGGCGGCCAGTTCCGCGCGGAGGCGTCCGCCTTGGAAGATCGGCCACTGGATTCCCGGAACGATCATCCAGGTGCCGGAGGCTGTTTCGTACAGATCCGTGAAGGTTCCGGCCTGCCGACCCGCGCTGCCGGTGAGCGAAAAGGAGGGATACAGGCGGGCCTCGGCCACGCCGATGTCCGCCGTGGCGGCGGCCAGCTCCCGTTCCGCCTGCGCCACGTCGGGGCGTCGTTGCAGCATCTCGCCGGGCAGCCCGACCGGAACCTGATCGGGCGGTGCGGGCAGCGGCGGCGTCGAGGCGAGTTCCGCGAACATCGCCGCGGGCTCCCGGTTTGTCAGAACGGACAGGCGGTAGAGGGTGGCCGCTTCCCGCGCCCGCAGCCCGGGCAGCCGCAGCTCAAGCGCGTTGAGCGCCGCCTGGGTGCGGGCGAGCTTCACCTCGCCGAGCACTTCGGCTTGCGTTCCCGTGCGCACCAGATCCACCCGCTCCAGCGCCACCTTGATCCGGCGGCGCAGGACATCCGCCTGTTCGCGGATCATCTGCAGCTGCACGTAATTGCGGGCCACTTCCGCCACCACCGTCAGCACGGCGCCGCGTCGGGCGGCTTCGGCGGCTTCCGCCCGCGCTACGGCGCCCTCCGCCCTCCGCCGGTTGCCTCCGAAAAAATCGATCTCCCAGGCCGCGTCGATGGTCGCCGAATACAATTCCTGCCGGGTGTCGAGCTGCCCGAGTTGGAAAAAGGAATCCAGCCCCGGAAAGTTGTCGCTGAACTCGAGCTGGACCGATGAGGCGTTCGCCCCGACCTGGGGGAGGAGGGCGGATTCGGCGACCCCGATCATCCGCCGGGCGGTCCGTGCCCGCTGGCGGGCGATGGCGATGTCGTGATTCTGCTCGACCGCCCGTTGGATCAGTGCCCCCAGCTGCGGATCCCCCAATGCCGTCCACCATTCCGGATCGACCTCCGCGCCCTGCGCGAACCGGCCCGGTTCCGCCCCGGCGGATTCGTTCCAGGCGGGCGTTGGTTCCGTTTCGGGGGCCGTGTAATCAGGACCCACCTTGCAACCGCCCGAGAGCAACAGGAGCGAAAGGAGCCCGCCGCCAAAGACGCGGGTCGCTGGATGATGGGTGTTTTGCATGGTGCAAGGGCCTGTGAATCGCGGACTGGGCCTCCGTGAAGGGAACAGCGCTAGAACTGTGCCGATTTCCCCTGGGAGTCAATTTTTAGGTGTGCCCGGCCGCGTTGCGGCCATCGCTCGAGCGTCTTTGCTCTTCGGCCTGCTGGCGCGGAACTGTGACTGCCTCGTGGAATCACAGGAATGACTCCCACCGTAGCCGGGTTGCTTCAGCGCCCGGTTTTCGCATCGGAAGGAAATGTTCCGGATCGCCGCAGAGGTTCAGCGTGAACATGAAATTCCGGGCTTTCGAAGGTGGGCGCTGAAGCAACCCACGTACTTTGGCCGCCCACTGAAGAGATTGCTTCGCCGCGTCAAGAGCGCGAGGCCCTACAAAATTGCCGTTGTTTCGGAATTGGTCGTGGATCCGAAATTTTTCCCAGGGGCGCGCACCGCCCCCGTAGCTGCTGCCATGCATTATGCGGAAAATGGGCGGCGAAACTTTGCGAAATGCACCGCCCCGGATGTCTTCCGCGAGACGAAACTTGGTGGGTTGCGGGCTCGGAAGAAGTGTTTGGCGGCGAAGTTAGGGTTGGCGTTGCCGGTGGCACGCGATTTGCGGGTGTAACCATCATGGTTTCGAAACAGGAAAAGAAGCAGGTATTCGTTCTCGGACTCGACGATTTCAATCGACGCCAATTGGAGGCTTTGCCGGGCTCGGAAAACTACGAGTTCCACGAGGCATTGCCGACGGATCGGGTGAAGAGTTACCGGGACCGGCTGATCGACAATACCCTCGGAGAGATCAACGACTGCCTGAATGATCGGCGGATCGACGCCTTGGTTACGTGGTGGGACTTTCCATGCACCCTGCTCCTCGGTCTGTTGAACGACGAGCGGGGATTCGACGGACTCACCCTGGAACATGCCTTGCGCTGCGAGCACAAATACTGGTCGCGGTGTCTGCAGGCCGAGGTGATCCCGGAAGCGGTTCCCGGTTTCGACGTGGTCGATCCGTTCGATGCCAAGACCTTCGATGACCTGGGACTATCGACGCCGTTCTGGCTCAAGCCCATCAAGGCGACGGAGTCCATGCTGAGCTTCCGGGTTGAGAACGCCGCGGAGTACGAGCGCGCTCTTGAAGTCACGCGCAAGTCCATTCCCGAATTGGCGCAACCCTTCAACGAAATCCTGGCCCACGCATCATTGCCCGGGGAGATCGCCCAAGTGGACGGAGAATATTGCCAGCTGGAAACGGAGTGTGCGGGTAGCCAGCACACCGTCTGCGGTTATGTGGCCAAGGGGGGAGTTCACACCTACGGCGTCGTTGATTCGCTCAATTACCCGGACACGACCTCCTTTCTTTGCTACGCCTATCCATCCGAATTGCCGCGGGAGGTCCAACGCCGGATGGCCGACCTCTCCGAGCGAGTGATTCGGCACATCGGACTCCGGCAAAGCGCTTTCAATATCGAGTATTTTTACGACGGGGAGAGCGACGACATCAAGTTGCTGGAGATCAATCCGCGGATATCCCAGTCGCATTCCAATATTTTCCACAAGGTGGACGGCAAGTCGGACGAGACGCTCAGCATCGAACTCGCACTCGGGGAGAACCCGGATTTCCCCGAAGGCCGGGGCGAGTACCGCTGCGCGGCCAAGTATTACCTGCGGAGATTCGAGGACGGTCGGGTCGAGCGGGTTCCGACGCCCGAAGAGATCCGGGAGCTGCGGGCGGAGTTTCCGGGCCTGCTCGTCCACGTCGAAGTGGGGGAGGGGCAACGCCTCAGTGACACCTGGGAGCATGACAGTTACAGCTACCTGTTGGCGACCTGCTTCCTCGGGGCGGACGACCGGAAGCAGTTGCACGATCAATTCGAGGCGCTGGCGGAGCGGTTGCGATTCGAGTTCAGGGACGACCGGTGAGCCGGAATCCGCCATCGCAGTGGCCGCGCTCCGGAGTGGCGGCGAAGCGGCAATGGTCAGGTCTTTATGATGAAACGAAGCGAATTTCCCAACGAAATCGACGAGATCGAACACACCTGGATACGGATGCCCGACGGCGTGCGGCTGGCGGCAAGGATCTGGAAACCGAAGGACGCCGACTCCGCGCCGGTCCCGGCCATCCTCGAGTTCATCCCCTACCGGAAACGTGATTTCACCGCCGAAAGGGATGCCGCCAACCACCGCTGGTTTGCGGGACATGGTTACACCTGCCTGCGGGTGGACATGCGCGGCAGCGGCGAATCCGAGGGCGTTCTTCTGGACGAGTACATCGAACAGGAACAGGAGGACGGCCTTGCGATCATCGAATGGATCCGGTCGCAGCCGTGGTGCGACGGCAAGGTCGGCATGTTCGGAATCTCCTGGGGGGGGTTCAACGGATTGCAAATAGCCGCGCGTCAGCCGGAGGGCTTGGACGCGGTTGTCAGCGTGGCCTCCACGGACGACCGCTATGCCGACGACGTTCACTACATGGGCGGATGCCTGCTGGGGGACAACTTGTCCTGGGCCTCCGTGATGTTCGCCTACAACGCCTCGCCCCCCGATCCGGTCCTCTACGGGAACGGATGGAAGGAACTCTGGCTCGAACGGATGGAAAAAAGCGGCCTCTGGGTTACGAACTGGCTGGAACATCAGACCCGCGACGAATTCTGGAAGCACGGCTCGGTCTGCGAAGACTTCTCGAGGATCAAAGCACCCGTACTGGCCGTGAGCGGGTGGGCGGACGGTTATTCTAACGCGGTCTTCCGTCTTGTCGAGGGCCTCGGTTCGCGCGGCATGGGCCTGATCGGTCCGTGGGGGCACAAGTATCCGCACCAGGGAATCCCCGGGCCGGCCATCGGATTCTTGCAGGAATGCCTGCGCTGGTGGGATTACTGGCTGAAGGGGAAGGAAACCGGGATCACGGACGAGCCCCGGCTCCGCGTCTGGATTCAGAACAGCATCGAACCCAGCAGCCGCTACCGGGAACGTCCGGGCCGCTGGGTGGGGGAGAGTGCCTGGCCGTCCGCCAACATCCGACCGCAAACCTGGCGAATGGACGGGGACGGGCGCCTGCGCTCCGACCGGCGCTCCGGCGAAACCGAAGCGGCCCGCGCTTTGCGGACGGTGCAGTCCCCGCTCAGCGTGGGACAGTTTTCCGGAAAGTGGTGCTCCTACGCGGCCGCGCCCGATCTGCCGGGTGACCAGCGGGAGGAAGACGGCGGGTGCATGGTTTGGGAAAGCGGAGAACTAGACCGCCCGCTCGACCTCCTCGGCTCGGTGCTCGTCCGCTTCCGGCTCCGCTGCAACCGCTCCTCCGGGATGATCGCCGTCCGCCTTTCCGACGTGGGGGCGGACGGGCAGGCGACCCGTGTGACCTACGGGCTGCTCAATCTGACCCACCGCAACAGCCACGAACAACCGGAACCCCTCGAACCGGACTGTGATTACGATGTGACCTGCCGGTTGAACCATTGCGGCCACTGCTTTACGGAAGGACGCCGCCTGCGCCTCTCGCTTTCCACCGTGCTCTGGCCCCTTGCCTGGGCACCGCGGGATTCCACCCGGGTGACCGTTGATCC
>CAZDRT010000231.1:0-5706 GCA_964507815.1 uncultured Puniceicoccaceae bacterium | reverse complement strand
CCACGGGGAATCCCGTGGCCGGGGATTCCCGGCCTCCTCCGTGGCCGGCGGCCTTGCGAAAAGATCAATTCGTCTCCGACTTTATCGGAAAAGAGATTGATACCGGCCCGGCTCGGTATTTTTCTACCGTGATGGCGAATATTGGTTTCTGGCGGATCGCGAAGGCTCCCATTGCCAAGGTGTCGGGAATTTCCCGGATCGATTTTTTCCCGATCGCCGGGCAGTTGGGTGGATACGGAAAGGATGCGTTGGCCGGAGATCTCCGGGCGGGCCTCAACGTGGCGTTGCTCGCGTTTCCGCAGGGCATGGCCTACGCGCTGATTGCCGGTCTACCGATTTACTACGGAATTTTCGGCTCGGCGATCGCCGCGATCGTGGGTCCGATCTTTTCGCGCGGCCACTTCGTCGTGCTCGGCCCCACCAACGCGACCGCCGTTCTGCTGATGAGCGCGTTCGTGGGCGCGGCGGCGGTCGGCGACCGGTTGGTGATGGTGCCGATGATTGTGATACTCGCCGGGGTTTTCCTGATCATCGGGGCCTATCTCCGGCTCGCTTCGTTCATCCAGTTTATCTCCCGCACGGTGGTCACCGGCTACATCACGGCTGCCGCTCTCTTAATCATCCTGAACCAAGTGAAAAACGCCCTTGGATTTACGTTCGATGCGGACGAGCAGGCGGCCTCGTTCGTCCAGAGCTTCTATTTCACGGCCCTCCATCTTTACGAGACCCATCTGCCCTCCCTGGTTCTCAGCGTCCTCACTTTCGCCGTGTATTTCGCGATCAGCAAGAAGCTTCCCAAGCTGCCGAATGTCGCGATCACTCTGGTGGTCATGTCCTTTGTCGGCGTGCTGTTTTCGCGTTTCGGGTGGGACGATATCCGTTTCCTGTCGGCGGTCGGCGCCGGGGAATGGAAATTCACGCCGCCGGCGCTCGATTTCTCCATGGCCTCCGCCGTGCTGAGTTCCTCGCTGGCGATCGCCCTCCTGAGCGTGCTCGAGGGGACCTCGATCGGGAAGAGTCTCGCCGCCCGGGCCGGCTCCCGGCTCGATACCAACCAGGAGATGTTCAGCATGGGTGTTTCCAATCTGGCCTGTGGTCTCTTTTCCGGAATGCCCGCCTCGGGCTCGCTGACCCGGAGCGTTCTCAACATCAACAGTGGCGCTCGCTCGCCGCTCGCCTCCGTTTACAGCGGGTTGATCGTCGCCGCCGGGGTGTTCACCGTCGGCTCGCTGGTGCGTTTCGTCCCGCAGCCCAGCCTCGCCGTGCTGATCATTTGCATCGGCGTGTCCCTCATCAACCCGCGGAACATCCGGCTCGTGGTCCGCTCGACCCGGTCGGATGCGGCGGTCTTTTTTACGGCGGTCCTCACCGGTCTTTTGCTGGGGCTGGATTCGGCGATCTACGTCGGGACCGGTCTTTCGATCATGCTTTTTCTCCGGCAGGCGGCCCAGCCGGAATTGGTCGAGTACCAGTTCAACGAGGAAGGGCAGCTCGCCGCCCGGGAGGCCGAGAAAGAGCGCTCGATGCCCGAGGTCTCCATCGTTCATGTCGAAGGCGATCTCTTCTTCGGAGCGTCCGACTTGTTTCGCGACCAGATGCGGCGGATCTGCGACGATCCGAATCTCAAGATCGTCATTCTCCGGATGAAGAACGCCCGCCTTCTGGACGCTTCCAGCGTGATGGCTCTCGACGAGCTGATCGCCTACATGAATGAGAAGAACCGCCATGTGGTGGTCAGCGGCGTCAAGAAGGAGATCTACCGGGTTTTCCGGGATTCCGGACTCATCGAGCGAATCGGGCGCGAGAACATCTTCCGCGAATCCATCGCTAACCCGACTCTCTCGACGGCGAATGCGATCCGCCGGGCCCAGGCGATCCTCGGCGACGATTCGGCGAACGTCACGATCTACGTCGATCCGACGAAAAACCGGGGGGAGAAGAGCCGGGAATCGTAGGTTAACCGGGGGGGCGGAGGAGGGTGGAAAATCCGTTGGAAAAGCGGTCCGCTCAGTCCGCGTTCTCCAGTGGAAGCGTCAGACCAAAGCAGGACCCCTCGCCCTTCCGGCTACCGACGGTGATCCCGCCGCCGAGAATTTTGGAGAGTTCCCGGCAAATGGTCAGGCCCAGTCCTGTTCCGTCGTTCGCGGCACCCGTCGATTCGATCTGCTCAAAGGCCGCGAAGAGTCGCTCGAAATCGCTCTCGGGTATGCCGGCCCCGGTATCGATCACCTCGATCCGCAGCGTTTGTCCGGAATGCCGCACCTTCACCGTCACACCGCCGCACCGGGTGAATTTGATCGCGTTGCCGACGAGGTTGACCAGGATGCGTGAAAGAAGGTGCTTGTCGCTCCGGAGGAACTCCGGCACATCCGCGGCCACGTCGATCCGCAGATAGAGGTCCCGCGTCCTGGCCATGTTTTCGAGCGGACGCAGCCGTTCCCGCAGAAAACCCCGCAAACCGAACTCCTCCGGTCGCACCGTGATCCGGTGCTCTTCGATCTTCGCCATGTCGAGGATGTTTTCGACGATGCACAGGAGTTGTTGCGCCGATTCGCGCGCGATCATCACCATCTCCTTCTGGTCCTTGTTCAGATCCGTATCCGAGAGATAGTCGAGCGGGCTGAAAATGGTGTTGAGCGGCGTCCGCAGGTCGTGATTCATCGCGGAGATGAATTTCGATTTCGTGCGCAGGGCCTCCTCGGCGACCATCTTTTTCCGCTCCAATTCGCGCGCCGCCCGGTTCAGTTTTTCCAGAGCCCGATCCGGTCGAGACCGATCAATTCCCGACCGCGTGAAACCGCCTGCCGCAACAGGGATTCCTCGGTTTCCGCCACTCCGATGTCCAATAACAGGCGGGCCATTCTTCCGAAAGCCACCAATGGAAAATTTTCCATGGTTGCAGGGTATCGCCGGAGAAACGGGAGGCAAGGAAAATGGGGAAACCCGTTCAATCCTTCCGGAAGAACATCCGGAGAAAGAACCGTTCCGGTTCGCCGATTCCGGACAGCCGCAGTTTGAGTCGGCGGAGAATCGCCGAGCCGTCGCCATCGGGATCGGGATCAATGATTTCATCCACCACATCAGGTGGCGCTGTATCCAGCTTCACCCAATTCTCCAGGTTGATGCTGCCGAGTGGCCATTGCGAAAGATCCCGGGCCAAGGCATTGATCCGGTAGGTCAGGGTGAGGAATATCTCGCCCGACTCCTCGACAACCGCAACCCGGGGAGAATGGTCCAATCCATCGTAACGCAGAGGATCCAGATCCAGAGCATATTCTTCGAGGTTCGAAAATTGATCCCGATCCGGATTGGCGAGCGGCTGGTCATCAATGCCGGGAGTTTTCCAAAGGTGGTGAGTCACCCAGATGAAGTAATTGGTCGGCTCTTCGAGCGCCTCAACCTGCAGGGCGTTGAGGCTGGCACGGCGCCCTGCGGGGTTGATATTGGTGACCGAGAGGGAGAAAGACGTCCGACCGGGCGGCAAACCTTTGAAGACCACGTAGCTGGAGTGCTCCGAGCCCACGGTTTCGGCTTCGTCGCTTTGGCTGGCGTTGCCGAAGGCCGTATCTTCGGTCCAGTCGCCCGGTGGCTGCTGCAGGCTGTAGATGGTTCGGTCGATCACCCCATCCATTCCCAGATCCAAGTCAAACCGATGGATTCCGTGAGCCCAGACACTGCTGTAGTGGGTGATGGCGTACAAATTCCAGCCGTGCCCGAAATCCGCTGGCAGGTTCTCCGCGTCCACACCCACCATGTGATGGTTGGCCGAAGAATTGACGTAGGAATCCGTATGCAGCCGCAGGTTTGTGCTGTCCTCGGTGTGCCCGATGGTCTGCGTGGAAGCATAGATGACCTCGGTGGGATTATTGGTCGGGCTCGTGGTGCGCAGGCGCAGGCCCGTTGGCTCGGAACCGTCGCAGAGCACCCAGGGCACATCGTTTTGGGCCATTTCCCGCCAGTTGCCCGGTCCATGGAAATGATTGTTCCACCAGGGCGCGGCAACGACGCCGGCGACGAAGGATTCCGACCGGGGGATGGGAACGAGGCCGCCGATAATCGAGCTGCCGAAGTTCACGCTGAAAACCGCGGGCCGGGGGGCGGTTGTCACGTTGTGGCCGCCGACCACATCGGTGGCATACCCGTGTCCGTTGAACGCCTGGATGTCGTATCGGTAAGAGGCTTGCGGGGTAAGACCGCTGTCGGTAAAAATGTTGACGCCACCGGGAACTTCCCCGATCCAGGCACCGTCCCGGTAGATCCAGTATTTGGCGACACCAGTTTCCGGATCGTCGGCGGCAGCCCAGTGTAAAGTGACGGTGCGGGAGGATATGGCGGCGGCCTCCAATCCGGTGGGGGCGGTTGGCGGGGTGCGATCCGCATCCGTGACCGCGTCGATCAGGCCGGACCAGTCCCTGCCGCTGTAGCTGTTGAGCGCCAGGGCCATATCCAAACTCGGAATCGCGAGAATGTATTTGCCTCCGGTGCCGAATGCGGTGAAGGCGTCATGTGGCAAACCGGGCAATTTGCGCGTGGGTTCACTGACGTTTTCATCACCCGGTCGGGTGACGGGTCGGTTGTTGAAATACCACCAATACCCATAAGCCCCCTGCACCTGGTACCGGGCGGCGATTTCAGTGCCACCGATGCCCAGATAGTCCCCATTGATCGGATCGACAGCCGAGGATTCCGGTAGTTCGAACGGCGTCAGTGGTTTCACATACCGTCGGAAATACCCCGCCGGGATGAGCTGTTGGTCGGCCCACCTGCCCTCATTCGCCCATAGCCAGGCCATGCGCGCGGCATCGCGGGTGGAACGGCGGATGGAGAAAATCTCATCCTGAAAACCGATTCCCGAACCGTCGGCGGGATCGATGCGGCTCAGAAGGTACGCGAACCAGCCGTCGGCTTCCACGTCGGCAACGGCTTCGGAGACCAATTGCGAGGCCAGGGTCGGCGAGGCATCGGCGTAGGCGAACGCTCCGCCGGGTGCTTCGACCCGGCCATATCCGCTGATGTTCCGACCCAGATCGGCAAAGGTCATGGTCCGGTCCCCGGGGATCAGATCCGCAGAGAATGCCGCTTGCACCAAGGGACGGATCGGCTCTTCGAAATCAGGCATCCACCCGGCGTCATGCGCCAGAAACGCCGCCATCCCCACCTGGCTTTTCCAAGCGGAAACCCATGCCTGCAAGCCATCGTCCACCCGGCCCCATGCGGCGATTACGTAGCCGCGCCGGATCACCATCCCGGTGTTCGCCGGGAATGCCGCGAGGTTTTCCACCCAAGCATCGAGCGCCATGGAATCGATCCCCAGATCCGCACGCTCCGCCGGTGTGGTTCGGTATTCCCAATCATCTCCGGGAAAAACGGTCTCCTCCCGGTGCTGCGATACCTCGTTGAAGACCGGAACATTGTCGCCCCCATCGGCGTCGAGGGGGGGAGGAGCGGCGAAGGTCAGGATAAACGCCGCCACAAAACAAAAGGGGCGGTAGGACATAAGAGGGGGTGGGTTTTAAAAAGTATGACTGTTAATGACCCTGCCCGTCAATAAGGAAATAGGTGCCCCCTCGGCCGGGGGTGTAACCACAAGTGGGTGGAGGGAATATCAAAATTTATTCGATAATGGTGCGTGCGCCGCGGAATTGCGGCGGGAGGGCGGCTGCCGTGGCGCGGCAGCCGCCCTCCCTCACACTTGTGGTTGCGTCC
>CAZDRT010000230.1:0-5720 GCA_964507815.1 uncultured Puniceicoccaceae bacterium | reverse complement strand
GGAGCACCCGTCCTCTTCCTGGCCAGTGCCTTTGTCGGTGAGATTGATCCAAATGCCCGCGAGGAGACCGGAAATCACATCCGCCACAATCCGCGCGAGGGTGAAGGGCCAGCCCATCATACTGTAAGTGGCGGAAATACTATCGACACCGGTTTGCGGGGTCGATGCGGTGAAGGCGGCGGTCGCGCCTTTGGAGGCTCCGGCTCGTCGCAGGGAAGCGGCGACGGGGATCACCCCGCAGGAGCACAGTGGCAGGGGAATACCAATCAGCACGGCTTTGAAAACACTGCCCGCACTCTGGGTGGCCAGAACCCTCCGCACCAGACTCGTCGGAATGATCTGGCTCAGAACTCCGGCCAGGGCAAAACCCACCAGCAGCCAGGGGGCCATGGCTCGGAGCATCCCCCAGGCCGCCAGGCCGTAAGCGTAAAGGTAAGATTCGTCAGTCATTCCGCATGATCGCAGATGCAAGCGTATTCGGCAAGTTCGCAGCCCCGGGAGCATTTCCCGGAGAGGAACGACGATAGTCGTTTCTTACGGAACCCGGCCGTCGTACTCGGGATTTCGATCAAGGGACGGTTGCAGCCAGCCCGTCGATCACCGGGCACTCCTCGTAGGTCGGGTTTTCCGTGCATTTCCGGCGCATGGCTTCGAGCTGACGGCGTAGTCGATTGAGTTCTTTCAATTTCGCCCGGACATCCGCCAGCCGCGCCGCGACCAGTTCCGCCACTTCCCGACAGGCCTCGTCGCTTTCGGCGGCATCCGCCAGTTCCCGGATGTCCCTGAGGGTGAAGCCGGCCGCTTTCGCCCGGAGGATAAAATCCAGTCGGGCGCGGTCGTCCCCGCGATACGACCGGTAGTTCCCTAGCCGCAGTGGTCTGCTGCATCGGTCCGCTGTTGCCGGTCTTGCTGGGGCTGGGCGGCGCGACTGCGTTGTTCGGGCTCGATCAATATCAGCCCTGGTTCATCGCCCTCGGTCTGCTGATTCTGGCAGGGGCTTCCTGGTTTGCCGTGCGGCGGCAAAACCGCTGCTGTGCGGTGAAAAGCAAGGGGCGGAGCATCAAGACGGTCGCGATGATTTTTGGTATCGGAATCGGCGCGTATTTGATGCTGCAATACGCCGTGGTTCCGGCGCTCGCCTGCGTTGCCTCATCCAAAGTCGCCGAGGCGAAATCCGGCGGCGGCGCGACGGAGGGACAGACGGTGTCTCTGCAAGTCGATGGGATGACCTGCGCCGGGCGCGCGGTGGGCGTGGAATCGGCTTTCCTGGATGTGCCCGGGGTGCTCTCGGCCAAGGCCGATTGGCAGACCGGAACTGCGCTTGTCGAAATTGATCATTCGGTGGTCAAGCCGACCGATCTGCTGGAAGCCAAGGTCGAGGATCACTACACACTGAAGCTGACGGAATAAGGGCGTCGGCAAAACGTAGTCGGGCGGGCTTGCCCCCCGATCCGAACGTGCAGGGATTCACGACCTCGCTGGCACATCCCATCGGGGGGCAAGCCCGCCCGACTACGGAGCGAGCCTTTTAAATATTTCTCAAAAATTTACGAAAAAACAATCTTACTGGCACTAACCAATCAAAAAATGAACGACTGCAAAAATACCGAAGAATCCTGCAGCCAAACCGACGCTCCGGAACACGGTCACCTCGTCATCATCGGCGGGGGGTCGGCGGCCTTCGCCGCCACCACACGGGCTGCCGGGCGCGGCTGGCGGGTGACGATCATCAATGCGGGGCTCCCCATCGGCGGCACCTGCGTGAATGTCGGCTGCGTCCCTTCCAAGGCGCTGATCCGCGCTGCGGAGGCGGTGCATCGCACCAACACCCACGGCTTTGCCGGGATCGAATCGACGGGAGTGGTGAATGATTTCGGAGCGTTGTTCCGCCAGACCTCCGGGCTGGTCCAAACCTTGCGGCGGCAAAAATACATCGATGTGGTCAAAGACCTTCCCGGCGTGGAGATCATCGAGGGCACCGCCGGCTTCGTCGGCCCGCGGGAGATTGCCGTCGGCGAGCGCCGCATTCAGGCGGACCGCGTGCTCATCGCGACCGGTACCCGCACCCATGTGCCGGACATTCCGGGGCTGGCTGAGGCCGATTACCTTATCACCGATACTGCCTTTGCACTACGCGAAGCCCCCCGTTCGCTCCTTGTGCTCGGGGGACGCTACATCGCGCTGGAGTGCGCCCAGATGTTTGCCCGTCTGGGGGTTGCGGTGACGGTCTTGCAGCGTTCCGCACGCATTCTGCCCACCGAAAGTCCGGAGCTGACGGATCAACTCACGCAATGCCTGCGCAGCGAAGGCATGGAAATCCATACCGGCGTGACCACCAGGCGATGGACAACGTAGGTGAAGGCGTGCGGATCGAAGCGGAGATTGATGGCGTTGCGCAAAGCTTCGCCGCCGAGCGCCTGCTGCTGGCCACAGGCCGTTCGCCCAACACCGAACGACTCGATCTGGAGGCCACCGGGGTCAATCTCGCGAAAGACGGCTTCATCGAGGTTGAGGACTTTCTACGGACCAGCGCGGCGGATGTTTTTGCGGCGGGCGACGTGGTGGGCGAGCCGATGTTTGTTTACACCGCCGCTTACGAAGGTGCGCTCGCCGCCGCCAACGCCTGTGCGGTCAATGCGACGGACACGACGAAACGGGATTACAATCCGCTCCCCTGGGTCGTCTTCACCGACCCGCAAGTCGCGGGCGTCGGTCTCGATGAGCGGCAGGCCAAAGCCGCCGGCATCGACGCCGAATCGATCACGCTGCCGATGGACAAAGTGCCCCGCGCTTTGATCGCCCGGCAGACGGATGGATTCCTCCAGCTCATCCGCGACCGCGAGACCGATCAAATCATCGGCGGACGCGCCCTCGCTCACGAAGGCAGCGAACTCATGATGGAGATCAGCCTCGCCATCGGCCACCGGATTTTTCGAGACGAGACTGCGTCGGAGGCTGACGCCAAGGCGAAGCTGTTGAAACGCTGGCCGGGGATTCTCTATATTCGGAAAAAGCTGCGCGGTTTACTGGGCTCCGAATGGGAGGACACCGTTTTCGACCTCGTGGAGAAGGATCTTCTTCCCGATGCGGAGAAGTTTCACCAGGCGGCCAGCGAGGAGGATCCGTGGGAAGCCCTACGGGCGTTCCGGGAAGGTCTTTCCGGGGAGCATCGCGAATCGCGGGAGCAGCGTTTTTCGTTTCCGCAATCCTACCTTAAATCCGTAGAGTCTTTCTTGAGCGATCGAGATGCGGAATGATGGTGAAATGAGGAAACGATATTCTCTCTACCTCGACGACATGCGGGGCCTTCCGCAACAGCATCTCGACTGGGTGCTTTGCAGAAGCATTTCCGAAATGTTGGAACTGGTTCGGGAGAACGGCCCGCCGGAGGTGGCCAGCTTTGACTATGATTTGGATCACACAGAACCGGGTGCGTCGGGAAATCATGCCCTGAATCGGTTTCTCGACGAATTGATTGCGCAGAAAGATCAATCCCCGGGCATTTCAGTTGAGGTGCATCTGCACACCAATTCAAAGCATGGCCGTCAGCGGATGGCGGAGACGATGAAGGACCGTAAGGAAGAGTTGGAAGGCCACGGGTTGCAGGTCCGTTTTGAGGATGTGAACTAATATCGCTCGATGATCACCCGTTTCGGGTTTTCCTGGGATTGTTTGTAGCGGACAGTCGCTGTCATGCCGGACAGGTTCAGGTCGTCAGGCAGTCTCTATTGAAACATTTGTCTGATATCTAGAAGAAAAAGCTTCTCAATCTTATTGAGATAAGTATTTTAATCTCCGATCAAATCACTCCCGATGAAAATTATTTATACAGGGGCGGGCAGAGTCCCGTCCTAGCTTATTCGAATCTGACACGAAACGATGCACGTAGGCTGCACGACGCAGCTTACGGGAGCATTGTGGACACAGATAAGAATATGCCGATAAAATATAATGATATCGATGGCATTGTTGCCGCCATAAAGAGCAGTAGAAACCGAGGGGATCGTAAGCGCCCCGTCAAACAGATGATGCCTCCTGGCGTCTATGCAGCGGTGCTCAGCGCTGCTTTTTGCCACCAGAAAAATGCTAACTTCGACGGTATGGAACTTAAGTTCGCTGCCGCAGTTGAGGAAAGCAGCCGTCAGGTGGCAAACTGGACCGGAAGGTTTGGCTTCGACAGCAAGGGGCGGCCCGTTTGCCAACTCTTCCCTATGGACGGGGAAGTGGTCGTCACCAAATACTCAGCCCATATTAGAATGTAAATAGACTGATGTTTCTGCGGCCGGCTCCTCCAGGAGTCGGCCGCTTTATTTTGATCTATAGGGTAAAAAAAAAATCCAGATATTGAACAACCTTCTACTTTTCGCGCCCCGTCCGAGGCGAGCGGTGATTCAGCATCAAGTTCGAACTCCGACAGATGTCTGAAGTCCAAGCGGTAGCCGGGGGCATCTTCCCTTCGTCCGGCGCACTCAACAGCAAACCATCATGAATCTGAAATCGACACCTACCCGTTCCGGCGGTCCATCCATCGTTCGTCTGATCAACAAACCCTCCTGTCTGCAGTTGTGGCTGCTGACCGTTCTTCTGATCTTCCCGCTTGGCTGCGGTCTTTCCAGCGAGGCACCCGAGTCCTACGGCATCTATGCCGAGGTGGACGGAAAATGGGTGTTGCTGCGCGAGGGGAACGGAGAGGAGGAATCCGGCACGCGCATCAATCCCGGAACCCGGTTCCTGGTCTATCTTCCCGATGCGACCTCCCTTGTGGGATCGGACGACGGCGTGAAACTGCTGGCCCGTGGTAAAATCAAGCGCATGGTCGAAAAGACCGAACTCATCGAGGAGCAATGGGAATACCGGGTCCACCCGAACGAAGGGGATCCTTTTGCGGTCTTTGAGCTGGAACGGCCTCTCCGGATGAAGCCGGGCCAGCGTGAGGGAGCGATCGAGCTGGTGCCGGACGACGCGCAGCCAGCCGGATTTTACGCGCTGGTGATAAACCGCAAGCAGTATCCCCTGCAAGTGGCGGCGAAGGATGGCGAGGTAGCCCCGGAGTATGACCATTGGTTTGAGACAACGGCGAGCGGCAGCTACTGGGATCAGTTCGAGACGATGTCCAACCGGGGGATGTTCCAGCGCAATGTGATCGACGGACGCGCGATCCGCAAGGACTATTTCCGTTCCTCGGGCGATCTGGATCAGCTCATGATCGGCAACCTGCTCGCGACCAAGCAGGATTTTGCCAGTCGTCTCTACCGGAAAGCCTACCTCGGCGCTTACGGGCTGCGGCACTATTTCGAGTCCGCCGGGGATTTGGAAAAGATCCTGGAGCAGGCCCCTCTGAAGGCGTTGGACGCCCTGGAGAAGGATCCTCCCGAGGATGTGGAGGAGCGGGTGGCGTTCTGGCTCAAGATCGTGCCGGACCGTCCCGAGGTTGTCGAACGCGGACGGCGGATCACCGAGGAGGCCGTGCTCCGCCGGATTGAAGCCCTTGCCCGGGCGGGCGATCCCGAGGCTTTCCGCAAAGCGGTCGATCCGCTCTACAGGGACAATCCCGGAGTGGAGTTGCGCCTCCGGCTCAAGCGGTTGCGGGATGAGGTTCGCAGCGAGGCGGCCCTCGCGGAGGTCCGGCGGCTGCTGAAAACGGGCGATTATGCGGCGGCCTTCTCCGGGGCTGTCGAGATCGCGGGTTCACCGGATCGCGAAGAGGAGCCGACCGCATT
>CAZDRT010000229.1:0-5722 GCA_964507815.1 uncultured Puniceicoccaceae bacterium | reverse complement strand
GGCGAATGAGCCGGTCGATGGCGTGATCGGCGTGGGGTCCTGGTCGCTCGGCGCACTTTACGGGCATGCCCGGGTGACCCGTAAAACACCCGTTTTGCCGCAGGATTTTGTTTCGGAGGATCCTGAGTTCCTGGAGAAGGTCCTCGCGGTGGGGCCGCTGCAAAAACACAGGGAGAAAGATTTCCTCGTCCCCGCCGACCTTCGCGGTGCGCCCCTTTCGGCCTTCGCGGGCTTCCTGTTGGCGACATGGCGACGGCACGATTTTGCCCGGGGGCGCTGTTCGGTCTATGATACGTTGCGCTATGGTTCCGAGCGGGCGAAGGGGTTGGCGCGGGCTCTCCAGTGGGCGGATCAGGGTGGGCGGTTTCGTCCGGCGGATCCGCAGGATGTGTCGAAGCTTTCTCCCGCCGATGAAGCGAAGCGCGAGGAAGCCATCGCACTCCTCGCCGATCATATCGATGCCCATTTGAAGGATTTTATGGGTCTGTTCCGGCATCTTTTGAACGTGGCCCTGCCCTTCATGGGTGTGCCGGGATGGGAGGAGTTGATTGAGCGCGGGCTCGAACCCGAACCGGGAGGCACCCCGTTCGAGCTTGTCCTTCCGGGGCATGGTTGGAAGCTGCGGGTGCCCGGGCTGGAAGACTCGAAGGGATTTGAATCGGAGGGAATGCCCGGCGAGAACCAAACGGTCTTCGGGCTGATGATGCGGGGCGGGCCCAACCGCGCGGTCGATCCCGACGCTCCCGAGGACTTCGAGATCCACACTCCGTGGATCAAAGACGGCTCGAAAAAGGCCGGATCGGTTCACCGGAAAAGCGATCCCCACTCCCCGGTCGAACTCAGCGACCCGCCCGGTGACTTGCGGCAAAAGCTGCGCGAGATGCTGCTGCACGGAGCCATCGGTGTGCGCCTCGACGTTTCCGGTCCTGCGCCGCGCTGGTGTCTTTACCAACCACCCAATCCCATTGATATCGGTTTCCGCCAGGTGTCGTAACCATCACTACCACTACCCAACTCGAGAGCCATGAATATTCCTGAAAAAATCATATCCCTCCTCCCGGAACTGGACATCAATTTAAAGCTCTCCGACGAGTCGCTTCCCGTCGCCCCCGAGCGGAAGGATAAGGACTTTGGTCAGTCCCCCGCGCTGCCGGAAGGCTGGGGGCTTGAGTTGAATGGGAGGACCTGGGTGGAGTACAGCGTTCTCGATCCCGGCGATCCTCTCACCCATGCCGCCTACTCGATTTTCCAGCCGAACACCCCCTTGAGCGAATCGGACGACGGATCGGTGATCACCCGAAACGGCAGGACCGCCTGGGTGCGGTTGGGCATGGGTGCCGAAGGCGGGGCGGGCCTCTCGGTCAAGTTTTCGCCAGTCGCCGTGGATGGCAACGCCTTCGCGCAGGGGGAGGTGGCGCTCTACATTCCGGGGGAGCACCACGCGGTGTTCGGAACGGTCGTCCAAGAGTTCGCCGGCCGCTATTTCCAGCCGGGGCCGTTCGAACCGGTGAATGCCCTGCCGCCGGGGGGCGGATTCGAGATCGCTTTCCAATCAAAGGTGTCGATGGGGGTGTCCGTTGATTTTTCCGACCTGCTGGCAAGCGGCGTGAACCGGCTGGCCGGGGCCGGGGCGTCGGTCGTCGCGTTCGAGCCCGTCGCCTCCACCGCCAAGCTGCAATTCAAGGCGACGGTCGAGGGTGGATTTCTGCTCCAGATTGGTCGGCAGCCCGACAACGCCGACGGGGATTCGGTTTACCGGTTTCGCCTCGCGACCCGCAGCGGGGTGTCCCGGAGCTACGGGATGGAAGTCACGGTTGAGGGAAATCTGGACGGCTCGCCCATGCTCGCGGATTTTGAAAAAGCACTCGGCGATCTAGTCGGAGTTACCGACCTCGTTCCCATTCTCGCCGGTGAAAAAGGATCGAAGGATCAGGTCGAAAATGCCCTCGCGAAGCTCGGTATTCCCAAGGCGGACCGGACAGCCGCCAAGGTGGCTGACCTGGTGAAAAGCCTGCGGGAGGACCTCGCCACCCACCTCAAGCAGGATCTTGCGGTGCGGATCCACGCCCAGCTCACCCGGTCCACCTCCACCGAGACGCTGTATCAGTGGCGGTCCGAGATCCCGCGGGGCGGCACTTGGGACGCCGGACTCCGGGCGGCTCTCCTCCGCCTCGATATCGACGAGATCCACCGCATTGTGACGGATTCCCCGGGGCGTTGCTTTGCCGAGATCTACCGCACCCGGCGGATCGACCGCGAGGGTTACGACCTCGGAATCGATTTCTCGCTCGGCCGGTGGACGGTCGGGGGCCGCAGCACCCGCGAATTTGTTTTCCAAAAGAGCCGCGACCAACTGGCCCAAACCGAAGCCTACGCATTCGATATGGGGCGCGGCCGACTGCTCGGACGCCTGACCGAAGTCGACTTCTGGAAAGCCGGTCTGGAGGCGCGACCGCTGCAAAAGGCCGACGCCGATACCTATGACGAATTGGAATACTCCTTCGACTTCCTCTGGCAGAGCGACAAAGGGGATGACGGCGTAAAGATTCTCGGGCGCCAGGCAGTGGGGGAGGCGGTGGACCTCCTGTACGCGGTGCGACCGGAATTGTCCAAAGTCCGCCTCCAGACCGAGTTGCTCCACGCGGTGGGCGATGCGCTCGAAGAAGCCGACTGGCTCGGCAAAGAAGGATTCGCCGTGGTCGAGATCGGGACTAAGCCTCTCCCGGCTTCCGAGTGCGGAGAACCGTTTGCAAAAATCGCGCGCCGGAGGCTCGCATCGGCGGCAATGGCCCGCCTGGCCTCCCGCGCCTTCGGGTGGAAGGACGAAGCCCATCGCGAGTCGGTCGCGGTCCGCGAAAAAGTGTTCGAGGAGTTCTTCCAGAGCCTTTTCAAGCAACCGACCTCCGTCCGGGCGGCGAAGAAAATTCTGCGGGGAATCGCCGGTGACGACGCCTTCGATGCGAACGTCTCCCGCGCTCTTCGGAAGGAACTTGCCCGCAATCTTCCCACACCCATGCCGATAAGAAAGCGCCCGCGGAAAAACACCGAGAAATACGCCATCGGCCACCCCTTGAACTTGGCCGACGACTTCCCTGATGTCGTGTTCGCGTGTAAGAAAACCCGGGAAGGCTTCCAGACCCTGTCGAAGGGAATCGGGGATCGGACAAAAATTTCCAAGGAAGGAGCGAAGGATTTGGAGAAAGACCTCTTCCGCCTCGCCCGCTTCGGGTCCCCCTTCGAATACCGCCTCTTCCTCCTCCTGGTCGCGGAGCAACTCCCCCTCGAAACCCTCACCGTAGCCTTCCACTCGGTCGAGAGCGACCAGTCGTGGCCGATCTTTACCACCTGATCCCTGCTATGCCTAACTTCATGTCATCCACCGTCTCTGTTTTTCTTCTTCTTCTTTTCGCAGTGGTGCCGGTAGGAGCCTCGTTCCCGGGCCTTTCGGATAATGCGACGACCGAGCTTCAATCGGCGGTCGACCAGGGGAATTTACTGGATACGTTACAATGAATTCCGTCACTCTTGAGGTTCTCATCGCGATGGCGGGCGGGTATTTCGTCCTCGCTTTCGTTCTTACCGCAGTGATCGAAGCTCTCGCGGCGATTTGCGCATGGCGCTCGGAATTACTCCGGAACACCATTGCCAACTTTTTAGGGGAACGACGCTTGAGCCAGGCCTTTTATTCCGATCCGGTCATCCGCTCGCTGTTCTCGCCGCGCTTCCTGCGGCGGCGCCCGCAGTTGCCCTCTTCGATCCGGCCCGGAACTTTTGCCGAGACCTTGGTTCGGATTCTCTTCCGTCCACCCCTGGGCGGGCCGAAGAGCAAGACATTGACCGCAAAGTATGTGGGCGAACGGCTCGCCCAACTCCAGGCGGAATCCCCGGAGACGCGGGGGCTTCTGATTTCGCGCCTGCGTTTTTGCCGTGAGCGGGCCCGCTCGCGCGCGAAACGGGAAGGAGCGGATTTCGGAGAAATGTTCCTGGCTGAAATTGCCGCTCTTTTTGGCGAGGTGGTGGATCGCTTGAAAGGGCGCTACCGGCGCCGGGTAATGGTCTGGTCAATCGCACTCGGAGTCATCGGCTCGGCCTGTATCAATTTTGACTCGATTCAGCTGGTGCAGTCTCTCTACGGGAACGCACAAGTGCGGGAAGCGGTTGTGATTGATGCGGTTCAGCTCGGGCAGGGAGGAGCCGCGGGCGGGGCGGGCGAAGTTTCGGCGGCCAGGGAGGTGCTCGGTGGGTTGCCCCTGGGTTGGAGTGCGGAGGGCGCTGTTCCGCCAACCGGGTGGGCGATTAAGATCATTGGATTTTTGATCTCCGGACTCGCTCTTTCGCTCGGCGCGCCCTTCTGGTTCGACCTGCTGGGCAAGCTCACCTCTCTGCGGTCGGGCGGAAAAAATTCCGAGGAAGAGGAAAAGAAGAAAACGTCCGTAACGGCGGCAAAGCCAATCCCGACGGCGGATGGCGAAAAACCCGAGACGAGTGCGGAGGTAGTCGTTGAAGCTGCGGAGACGACCACCGAGCTGGCGCGTTCCTGCCTGGGTCGCCTGGGCGATGGGGCCGCTTCCGGCGCGTCGATGTCAGATTCCTTCGCGTTGGCTGAAGTCTCACGGCTGGCCTATCAACCCCCGGAAGCACTTCGATCGGCTCTCGGGTCCGACTGGTCGATCAGCGATCAGATCGGTGCCGACGAGGCAGCCGGACTTGGGACTGCGAATGGACGATTCCTCGGAGACACTCAGGTATTCGTGTTGAAAAACGAGAAAAAGAGGGTTGCCGTCCTCGTTTTCCGCGGCACCGAGCCGAGAAAGCTGGCGGATCTCTGGACCGATCTTCAAATTGAGCGTGAGGCTGAGCGGGACCTGGGCGAGGTTCACGAAGGATTTCGGCAAGCACTCGACGCCAGCGGGGATGGTGAACCTTCGCTGCAGGAAAAGGTTGCTGGATTGCTCGATCCGCTATTGCTCGATGGGGAAGGGGCGGAGGTCGCAAATGAGCATCGCCCGTATTCCCTGTGGGTGACCGGTCACAGTCTCGGTGGAGCTTTGGCCCACCTTTTTGCGGCCCGTTACCTCAGAGACCGACCCGCTGCCCGGGAATTATTCGGCGGTTGCGTGACCTTTGGGGAGCCCCGGGTGGGAAACCATGCATTCGCGGGAAAATCGCAGCAGCTTGGGAACGGGAGGTTTGTCCGGTTTGTCAACGATCTGGACATCGTGGCCCGGATTCCACTCCGATCCCTCGGTTACGCCCACACGACCCCCTCGTTTACCATCGACAACGCCGGCAGGATGGCCGTTCGCGGTGGACTAAATGAGAGTTTTTTCCGCTGGGTTCAGTATCTGACGGTGATCGTGTTAAAATGGCGAAAGCAGCTGAATGCTTCCACCGGAATAAAGGAACCCCTCGAAGACCACGGAATCGAAAACTACGTGCTCCTCCTGGCGGCATCGGTAGGGATGACCCCGGAAATCGAACGCTATCGATAGGTCCTGTTTCGGGGCGGGGGGATGGGTCCGGTTCCCGGAGGAATCGGAATTTTGCGGTGGTTTCGTAGAAACGGCTGTCGCCGATCCTCTCCAATTGGGAAGTATCCGAGAATATTGGAGCGGAAGCGCGAGAGCGATCTCGGTGTTCACGGAGGAATCGGAGTTTTGCCGGGGATTCGTAGAAACGGCTGTCGCCGATCCTCTCCAATTGGGAAGTATCCGAGAATATT
>CAZDRT010000228.1:0-5723 GCA_964507815.1 uncultured Puniceicoccaceae bacterium | reverse complement strand
TGAAGCTGAGGTCTTCGGCGGCGCGGTTGCGGCGGAAGGTGAAACTGACTTCGCCGGTGGCCGGGTCCAGCTCGAACGGGGGGCTGTAGCCGTGGGTGCCGTCAACCGGGTCGATGAAGCCGAAGCCGTATTCGAGCAGATTGGCCAGGTTGTTGGCGTTGGGATCGCCTCCAGGTGTGTTGTCCGCGCCGTTCCAGGTGAGGGCGTTCTGCCAGTTGCTGTAGTCGAGGAGGCCACCGAGGCTGCCTGCGGGAACGCCGACGGAAACCGTGATGTTGTCGAAGATGGCGGTTTGCCCCGCGCCCTGGCTGATGCGGAAGAAGGACGGGGTCTCGACCGCATTGGCGAAATCGGCGGGAGGATCGGTCACGAGGGTGCCATCGATCCAAAGCTGCCAGGTTTGGGTGAGGTAGTCCTGCCGCACGGTGTAGCGGTGGCGGGCCGTTGTGTCGAGGGAGAGGCCGAGGGCATACCAGGCCGCCCCGTCGCGGATGTGAATGTCGCCGCTTTCGATCAGGTAAAAGGCGACGGCGGCTTCCGGGTCTATTTCGGGCGCGTCGGCGTCATCGGCGTAGGGAGCGAGGACGGCCTCGAACTGCTTCCAGGAGGCGGCCTGCCAGTGCTCGGGCAGGTGGAGGGTGAGGTCGGCGGTGTCTTCGGCGGCGGTGACGAGTTCGAGGCCGTTGCTGCCTTCCGCACCGATGGCGGTTTGGATTTCGCCGGTCGGACCCTCGCTGTGGAAGCTCCACATGCCGGGATGTTCGTTCAGGGCACCGGGGCCGCGCTCGAAGTCTTCGAGGAAGTCGAGGGTGACGCGGTCGATGCCCGCCGGATTGCGTCCGAGGGTGATCTCGAGGCCGTCGATGACGCCGTCGTCATCGCTGTGCGCCTGGTTCGGGTCGCTGCCGGCGTTTTGCTCGGCCAGGTTGTCGGCTCCGTCGTTATCGGGATTCCCGGCGGGATCCTGACCGAGGGCACCGAAGTGCTCCACTTCCCAGTGGTCGAGCAGGCCGTTGCCATCGATGTCGGAGGTGTCGGAGATGATGTCGAGGGAGACTTCGGCGGAGTCGGAATCTCCGTCGTCGTCGGTCACCTCCACGGTGAACGAGAAGCGTCCGGCGGCGGTGGGCGTTCCGGCGAGGATGCCGTCGGTCGGATGGAGCGAGAGGCCGGCGGGGGCTGTGCCACCGGTGATCTGCCAGGCGTAGGGGGTGGCGCCGCCCGTGACCTGGACGGGTTGGGCGTAGGCCGTGGCGACTTCGGCGACGGGCAGGCTTTGATCGGGAAGAAAGACCGAGGGCGGCGGGGCCTCACTCAGGTCGATCCCCTCGACGGCGATCTCCTGAATCCCATTGGCGATACCCGTGTAGAAGGAGTAGCCGTCATCGGCCAGCCCGTCGGTCACGGGCATGACGGTGTCAGCCCAGGTCAGGGTGACATTGCCGTTCTGCCAGATTTCGATTTGGCCGGTGAAAAGGTTGACCGGGCTGTCCACGGAAGGCTCGGGCATGTCCTCGAAGGTGACGACGAGCCGTTCTTCGCCCGGGGTGGTGATCGCCTGCCAGGAGATGCGTCCGGAGAGGCTCAGATCGTAGTTGTTCCAGAAAAGGGCGATGCGGGGGACGACCGTCGATTGTTCATAAAAACGGTAACCGGAGCCGTAAGCGGTGTCGTCTCCGCTGACGAAGGTGATGTAGCCGCTGGAGCCGATGAAGAAGGTGTCGTAATCAACGCCGTAAAAGGGAATGGTAAAGCCCGCGGGCAGGGAGACCTCTAAAAATGATTTCTCCTCCATGGGCGAAGCGGGCTCACTCACCACAGTGCCGCCTGCGGGATCGGTGGGGAGGCTGCTGGCCGGATAGGTGAAGCGTTCATAATCGCCGTTCCCGTCCGGCACGAAGAGCAGCGTGGTCTGGTCGAGGTCGAACAAGTCGCCGCCATTAAAGCCTTCGAAGGGTTTCGCCACAAAGTCGTCGTTGTATATAAAAATATTCGCTATGCTATGGCTTCCCTCACGACCATTGCTGAAATTCGTCAGCTCCAGACCTATGGATTGGTTTTGCGCGGGCTCGTCGTTTGCGAAGTAAGTGAGTTCGACGCTTTTGCTTCCCGTTTCACCATCGGCCCAGGTCAGGGTGTGCGGGCTGAAACTGAAGTCCGTCCCGTTCTCGACACTCGTCGAGGGCGGATACAATTGCACGGTGACGGAGGCGGTGCCAACGCCATTGCCGACACGCTCGACCCGGATGTCGGCCTCGTCGTTGAAAGCGTCCTCATAGACGCCATACCAATCCTGAACGAAGGAGATTTCGTCGGATACGGTAGTGGCACCGAGGGAGTAGGTGGCGGTTTCGGCGAGGTGGTCGGCATCGAGTTCAAGGCTGGCCGTGAACTCGCCGGGGACGGCGGGGTTGAAGCTGACGGTGATGTCGCGGCTCGCACCGGGTGCGAGACTGGTCCCTGTCAGCGGGCTGCTCAGGCTGAACGGACTATCGCCGGTCAATGCGAGGGAAAGCCCCGTGAGCGTGGTGTCGCCCGTATTGGCGAGGGTGAAGGTTTGGCTGCCGGATTCGCCGACGACGATCTCGCCCAGATGGCTCCCGTTGGCCCGTAGCGGCGCGGATTCTTGAGAAACCAGGTAGCCGTTACCGAAGAGCGTGAACGATGTTGTCGGCGTCTCCGCACCGGGCGCCTCCTCGACCGAGACGGTGAAGCTGCGCTGAACCTCGGCGGCAGCGGCGTCGGTGACCTGAATCGTCACTTCCTCGGTGGATTCCGCGCCGGGTGCGCCGCTGAGCACGCCGGAGCCGGAGAGGCTGAGGCCGGACGGCAGGCTGCCGCCGACCACCGACCAAATGTAAGGCGGAGTCCCGCCCCTGGCGAGCAGGGGCTGCTCGCTGCCCTCGCCGATGTAGATGGGTGCGAGGGTTTCGGTGACGATGGCGAGCGGGCCGGGAGCCGAAGCGTCAGCAGTCGTGCCCGTGATGGCGAGATCCGAGTAGCCGAGCCCCGACTTGCCGATCCCCCCGCGGTCGGCGTTCCAGAAATAGAGGCGGAAGGTGACCGCTTCACTCAGATCCTGCAACTCGGCGACGGAGGCGAGGTCTCCGAAAAGGTAGATGCCGTCCGAAACATTGCTGCCGCGCCCGAGAAGGGGCCCCTCCCCTCCCCCGGCTGGAATGGTTCGCCAGGTTGCGAACCCATCGAAACTGAACCGGAGGCGCACGTTGAAAGCGTCCCTGTCTCTGTCAAAAACGGAATAGACAATTTGCGCGAGCGAAACGGCTTTGCCGGTCGCGGGCGTCAGCACGAACTCGAAATAATCGTCCGAATCCAGGCTGGAGCTATTGATGCCGGTGGCGGCGGCCGCATCTTCGTGCGGCAACCAAGTCGGAGAGTTGTCGATGCCGGGTCCCGGGCTGATGATGGAGGCTTCCACATCCGCTGCGTTGAAGCTGCTGTTCAGATCCTGGGAATCCGAAGTGTCGGCAAAGCTCCAGGCGAGCAGGGCGTCGCCGGCCACCTCGATCTCCACGGTCATCGGGTCGCTCAGGTTGATGCCGTCGGAGGCTTGCACGGTGAAGCGGTCGGTGCCGGTGAAGCCCGGATCGGGACGATAGACAAAATGCGGGGGCGTGCCTGCGAGCATGCCGTTTTCCGGGTGGTCGGTCACGAGGATGCCGAGCGGGTCGTCTTGCGGGTCCGAGGCGACGACTTCGATGAGGACGGGAACGTCTTGCGCGGTGTCAACAGTCGCCAGGGAATCAAGCGTCGGCGGGGCGTTGGAGCCGCTCTCGCCCGCAGGCAAATGGGCGAAAACACCGAGACTCTGGTTGAAATAGCTGCCGGTGTAAACCTGCTCCAGTTTGACCGCCCGCACCTGATACCACAGATCGCCGGATTCCGGCGGGTCGGTATCGGTAAAAGTGGTCCCGGCCACCGGGGACGAGCCGGTCAACTTCGCGTAGGGGCCGAGTCGGCTCCCGGCCCGGTAAATGTGGTAACCGAGGACGGAAGCGTCGGTCGATGCCTCCCAGGCGAGAGAGACTTCGCCCCCGGAACGCGCCGCAGTGAGATCGCCTGCGGGTGCCACCGGATGCATACGCAGCGAGGGGTCGCCCATCAGGTTGTTCCATGCGGCGCCTCGCATGTAGGTGTAGGCTCCCTCTGGCGCATACTCGCCCGTGCCGTTATTTTGGGTGCGTTTGGCCCAGTCGCCCGCCGGGAAGCCCAAATTTCCGGTGTGGAAAAACCAGTAGGGACGTCCACCCCACACGCACGTCAGTCCCCATTCCGGCTGGGCGAGCAGCGCACGCATGGGGTTGTTGGTCCGGCTCCACTTTTGCTTGTGACTGCCGAAATTCACATTGAAAAGCGATTTATGGACGTTGTTGGCATATGCCGAGCCATTCCAATTCCCAAAATCCGCGACCCAATGAAAATTACCCTCGTGGAGGTTATCGTCCTCATCGACGAGTCCATTTCCCGAAATTCCCGCCCGATCGATGTCGTCAGGCCCGAACATGGAATAGAGGAGCTGCCCTTCCCCGCGAACCCATCCGCTCCCGGCCGGCGTGCCCCGGCGGGTGAACTCGAGACCGGCACGCTTGAAACGGTGGGCCTTGTTGAGGTAATCGCGCAGCAGTTCCTCTTCGCTTTTGTTCCAAGTGCTCATCCCCGCCAGATCGACGCGACCGTTGATCAGTTCGACGGCATCCGGGATATAGGCCGTGCCCAACACAGTGTCGGTGGGGTCGCCGTTGTCCGGCCACTCGTCGTCCACATCCGCGAAGTAGGCGTCGCCCCCGTGCTCATAGGCACCGTGCCCGTCTGGAGCGTTGCCGGAGCCGCGCATGATGGGCAGCCGCCCGAAGAGGTAGAGGCCCTTGGTCTCGGCGGGGGCCTCCGCATAGGTCGCCTGAATCCAAGCCCGCACGGAGTCGGGATGCACGAGTCCGTCTCTGCCGAAGTCTTTGCGAATCACGTTCCAACCGTCCCCGACCAAATCCATCTCGAGCCGGGCCAGCTCCGGCGCGAGCCGGGCTCCCATTTCCTCTTCCACCAGAAGCAACATACGGCCGCGATCCTCAACCAGCGGCGCCTCGATCCCGACCGCGACGTAGGAAGCCGCCGGCCCAATCACGTTCTGAATGTAGGGGCGGTAAACCTTGTATTCGTAGGCGACCCCGCTTTGCAGGCTCGTGTCGGTGAATTCGCTGACGGGATGATCGACCGTGCCGAGCGCGTTCCAGGTAGCGAGGCCGGTTTCGCCGATCACACGGCGGGAAATTTCCACCCGCACACCCTCCACCTGCTCGTCCCAGTCGAAAGTCACCGCCGACGCGGTCTCGTCCACCGAGACCTCCACGAAAATATTTTCCGAATCGACGGCCAAAGCGACCAGAGGGAGGAAAAAGAGGGCGATTACGAAGAAGCAGAGGGATTTCATTTGAGGAGCTGGGTTGGGGAGGGGGGGTGGAGGTGTGCAGTAATGGAGCACTGGAGCTTTGGGAGGGAGGGCAGGCCACTTGAGCCAAACAAGTCAATGAAGAAACATAATTATCCAGGAGTAGCAAGTCCGATTTGCGGGGAGTGCCGGGTGGGGTGTAACCACAAGTGCGTGGAGGGAATATCAAAATTTATCCGATAATAGTGCGTACGCCGCCGAACTAAGGCGGGAGGGCGGCTGTCCTCAGCCGCCGCGATACGTCGGAGGGGGATCC
>CAZDRT010000227.1:0-5753 GCA_964507815.1 uncultured Puniceicoccaceae bacterium | reverse complement strand
TGGCTCTGGCCGTCCTGTGCGTCGGCTCCCTCCGGTCCTCCCCTCCGACACAGCCCCCGAACGAAGACCAGAAGCGAAACTCCGGACTGGTGGTTTACCTGGACGGCAGTCCCGTCCAGATCAAGGTTTCGTGGTGGGGCTACGACGGAAAGTTTTACTTCATCGAGAATTCCGAGGATCTCCAGGAATGGACCATGCTGCCGACGGTTGAGCTGGGCGAAGAAGAGGCGATCACGCTCGGTTTCGACCTCACGGAGGCCCATTTCTTCTGGAAGCTCCAATACAGCGACGACCCGGAGTCCGATCTGCTCTCGACCGACTACAACGGTATCGGCCTCTCCGCATGGGATCAGCTCCAGCTCGGCTACAACCCCTTTGATTGGGTCGATACGGACGAAAACGATCTCCACGACGCCTGGGAGATGCACTATTTTAGCAGCACCGGTGTCGATCCACAGGCCGATCCCGATGGAGACGGCTTGTTCAACATAAACGAGTTTTCCGGCGGCACCAAACCGGACCATGCCGATAATCCGATCATTTCCCTCAACCTTTTCACTCCCGTCCGATGAAGTTTCTGCGATTATTTTTTATCCTTGGTCTGGTCGTCAGTGTGCGTGTGGTTTCGCACGCTGGTGACCGTCCCGAGGATATCTACAATATCAGTGAAATCGAGGCCCTCCAAGTCAACGTGAATGATTCGGTTGCTGGGGCGGAATCGGTTGAAGTGGTGTTTCGTCGGCTCGATGGTCTGCCATCCTCGTGTCCGGTGGCACTGCTCCTTACGGTCGAGGGGACCGTTGAAGGCAATGGACCAACCGACGGTGTCTATGACGTTGTGTCCGTGAACGTTTCAGGGCTTTCCAATGAGTCTTCGGAGGTCGTGTTCGAGGGAGAATCCGGGAGCACGGACCCGGCGGCTCTGAATCCGCTTTCAAAAACCGGAACGGTCCAGATGGAGGTAACTCCGGGGGATAAAATCCAACTCGAATACTACACGGGAAACACCCTCTGGACCGGCAACTGGAGCGCACAGGTTACGGCTGTGGAGGTTCTCCAGCCCGGGTGTAGCTCTAACGACTGCGCCGGAGGTGGCGGGAGTGTATCCAACGGGTGCGTTGACATGTCCGTTTCGCTCGGCGGAAGCTTTTCGGGTGCCTATTCTTTCGGCGAACTAAGACTGCATGTGGCCACTCCTTCCGCCGCTGCGTATGAACCCTCCACACTCGAACTGGCGTCGGCGGCGTTTCTCGCGTCGGAGTCCGTTGGTCGCGAGGCTTTGATTGAAGTCCTGGACACTCTTGGAGGTCCGTGGATGCCGGGTCAGACCGTTCGCCAGATCGTAACTCCGACCGCCTTTTTTGATATTGTCGTGACCGAAGCCGGGCGCGCCTATGAAATCCGCGTCTATGATCCGTCCCGTCAAGGGGTTCCCGGTTCGGACGGGCTGTACACCATATCCGGCGATCCCGCGACCACACGCCGGACCTGGCGGGTGGAAAACCCTCTGCCGCCAGGGGACGCAACCTACTCCCGGGTTCGGATCAGCGAGATAAGCGGTGGCGGCACCCGGGTCAACGATTTCGAATGGGTGCCCGCCGATGGTGATTGGACGCTCACCCGTGGCACGGGCGATGATCGTATCCGCGAAAGGCGGATAACCTCCACTTCGGGCAATGAAACGACTGAAACCCTTGAAACCTACGGATATCTTGAAGGAAGCGAGTATCTTGTTGCCGTTGGCAGCAAAACCAAAACCAGCAACGATTTCGGGACGCTCGTGACCGAGCGGAGTCGGGGAGAGGGAGCGGACCGTCTGGCCACTGAATACGAATACTGGCAGAACGGGCCTCACACCGGTCTTCTTCGGCGCATTTCCCACCCGGATGGACGTTGGGAGTATTTTCACGATTACGACGCCCGCGGGCGGGTCACGAGGAGTGTCGAGTCTTACCTCGGCAATCCGTTTACCGGAACGTGGCCCGACCCGGCCAATCGCATGATTGAGGTGACCAACAGTAGCTCGACTGAAACTCCTTCGGTATTCTCCTTTTCGGAGGATTTCTCTTCAAGCCTCGGCCAGTTTTCGACGATTTCGACGCAGGGAAACGTGGACTGGGTGGCTCAAGGGTCGGCCGCCCGGATTAACGGCCACCAGAATCCCGGTGTCGAAAGCTGGCTCCTGTCCGAACCCGTCGTTCTCCCGCAAACGGCCAGAAACGCGTTCATTGAATTTCGCAGTGACAACCATCACAGCGGTCCGGACATTGAGGTGTTTCTGGTTCTTGATTACACGGATCCGGCGGATCTGCAAGTTGGCGGTCCCGCCCTGATCGACATAACCGATTCGTTCGAATTGAGCACGGGTTCGTGGGTGGATTCGGGTTGGAAATTCTTTCCGGCGGAAGCGTACGGCCGCGAGGTGCGGGTCGCTTTTCGCTATACGACCGAGAGTCATACGGATCCCGGTCATGCGGCCGAATGGAGTGTCGATGCGGTTGAAATCACCTTTGATGAGTCCTCTCCAAAGTCGTCTTCAGTCGTTGAGACCGAGGTAACCCTCGCGGGCAGGGTTGTCGGGCGATCATGGCGTATCACCGTGGTCGATGAGGAGGATCGGCGGGTTTCCACCCAGGTCCGTTCTGGAAAAGTCGTGCGGTCGATTCAGGCTATGGATGTCACGGTCTCCGATCCGGACGATGCCACCAACCGAACCACAAGCCGGTATTATTTTCCAGCGGATGCCTTGCGCGAGGCCTATCCCGAAGGCGGTTGGCCCAACCGCCTTAGACGGGTCGATTACCCCGACGGCCGGATCGAGCTTCATCGCTATTACCGGACTGCGGAGGGCGGCATAGAGCACCACAAGTGGAGCGGATCGCCTAATGCAGCAAATGACGGGATCAGTCTCGGGCACTACACAATCACGACTGAGAACATTTCGGGAAACACCGTGGCCTTCGACAAATACTTCGTGCGGGAGGGCGAGTCCGACCTCCTGATCGACATGTGGATCGCCACCGCGATTGACGACGACGGACGCCCCACCGAGATTTCCTACGGAGACGGCACGGTCATCACCCGCCAGTACAGTTGCTGCGGCTTGCAAAGCGAAACCGACAGCGACGGGTTGACCCTCGTCCATGTCCACGACAGCCGCGGACGGGTAACCCGCACCGAAACCTGGAACGGTTCGACGATGCTCTCCGCTGTCGATGAAACCCTCGACGCCCTCGACAGGACCATCGCCCGCACCCTCGAAGGCCGCGACGGCGGCACCATCGACACCTACGAAGCCGCTTTCCTGACCAACGGCGACCTCGACTGGGAACGCGACGCCCTTGGGCGGCTCATCGAGCACGATACCCAGCGTCAGTCGGGCGGACACACCGTCCGCACCGCCACCTTGCCTGACAGCACGCTCATCGCCCGCGAGACCCGTACGTGGCCGGACGGACGGCTTCACCGTGAAACCGGCCTCTCGGTCAACGACACCGAAGTCACCTACGGCTTCGAGGCCGATCCGGAAGCACCCGGCAATCACCTCGAAATCCGGACCACCACCTTCCTCGACGCCTCCGGAACGCCCACCGGGGAATTCCGCACCCTCGCGTCCCGTCCTTCCGGACTCCTCCGCCTGGAGCACCGACCCGCCGCCGACGGCTCCGGCACCGTGACCGCCCGCACCGTTCTCGACACCGCCGGGCGCACGGTTGAAACGGAGGATGTTCATGGCGTCATCACCCGCTTCGAGTATCCCGATCCCTTCACGACCATCCGGTATCTCGATGCCGATCAGGACGGGAACCTCGGCGCAGCCGATACCGCCACGCGCAACCGCCGCACCTGGGCTTCGGCCAATGGCACCACCGTTCAACGTCAAACCGTCGAAGAGTGGAACGAATCCGGCACCTGGGAGCTGGTCAGCCAATCCGACCGGGAAACCCTTGATGTCGATGCCGACGGGATGGAAGCCTGGCAGCGTACCTACGGTGCCGAGACCCACACCCTTGAAAGCCCCCTCAGCGGCAGCCTCCGCACCGTCACGACCACCTTCCCGGATGGCACGGGCAGTGTCAGCCAGCTCGACGGCGGACGGCTCGACTGGACCCGTCGCCTCGATGATACAGGCAGCCACCTCCGCACCGTCACCCGCAGCTATGACGAGTTCGGACGGGTCGGCTCGATCATCGACTCCATCGACGGCACCACGACCTGGCTCTACGACGACCTCGGGCGCATCACCAGCGAGACTCTGCCTGACCCCGATCCAAGCGACCCGGCCGACGGCCCCGAGACCCGCACCACCGCCTACACGCTCCTCGCCAACGGCAACGAGCAGCAAGTCGTCACCCATCCCGGCACCGTCACGACGACCACCGTTTTTGATCCGCAGGGCCGCCCCGTTCTTCGCTACGGCTTCGGCACCTGGCCGGAGGCATGGACCTATGACCCCGCCGGGAGACGGGCCACCCTCACCACCTGGCAGGACTTCGACACCACCAGCGGCACCGGACTCGCAGGAGAAACCGTCACCCGATGGGAATACAATGTTGCCGGACTGCTCGAGCAAAAACACTACAACGACACCCCGACCGCATCCGAGCCGGGTCCCCTCCACGCCTACACCCCTGGCGGACTTCTCCTCACCCGGACGCTCCCGCGCAACGGCAACGACGGCCAACCCATTGTCGTCAGCTACGATTATGAGGACGGCGAAACGGGCGAGCCGCACACCTCCCGTCTGATCGGCGTGAGCTACGGGTCAAACACCCCGAATACCGACGACGTCACCTACACCTGGGAAAACCGGGGACGCCTCGAAACGGTCGAAGACGGCAGCGGACGCCGCCTCCTCAGCCACGAGGCTGGGCAGGTCGTGTCCGACCTCTACGAAACCGGCCCCCTCGCAGGCTTCGGCCACAGCCTCACCCCCGATCCGTCCAAGGGCTACCGCTCGTCGGCTCGCTCCATCCTCTCGCCCTCGGGCACCCTGCGCACGGAAAGCCTCGGTTATGACGCCTTCGGTCGCATGGACGCTCTCACCGTCGATGATGACACCGTGGCCTACGCCTTCCACCACGACACCGCCTTCCCGGCCACCACCACCGTATCCCGCAGCGGCACAACCTCGGTCAGCCAGACCCGCGCCTATGACCGCCGCGGACGCCTCGACAGCATCAATGCCTCCGGCGGCACCACCACGCTCTTCTCCGCCGTTCAAACCTTCGACGACCACGGGAGGGTGCAAAAGATTACTCTCGACGGTGGAGCCTATTGGGACTACGGCTATGACGCCATGGGGCAGGTCACCTCGGGAGTGAAGAAGGATTCCGGCGGCACCGCCTTGCCGGGCTATACCTTCGGCTACGGATTCGACACCATAGGCAACCGCGACTCGGCTACCCGGGAGAGCACAAGTGAGGCCTACACTCCGAACCTACTGAACCAGATGACTTCCATCGATCATGGCGGATTGCTCCACCTTCTCGGCACGGCGGACGCCTCGGCACCCGTTCTCGTGGACGGCGGCGCGACGACCCGCTCCGGCGATCTCTTCTACGGCCCGGTCGATGGCAACAACACCTTTGAAAGCTTCGCCATCCTCGGAACTTTGACCGGAGCCGGAGACGGCGGCAGCGATGCCGTGGCCCGGTTCGACCGTGAAGCCTACATCCCGGCCGGTGCAACGGCCCGGACCCACGATGCGAGTGGCAACCTCATTGAGGACGCCGAATGGCTCTACACCTGGG
>CAZDRT010000226.1:0-5779 GCA_964507815.1 uncultured Puniceicoccaceae bacterium | reverse complement strand
CCGGAGAGGTTCGGTGGTATCCGCGGCCACTACCACCTTCGGATCGAGGGGCAAGCCCCGCGACCACGGAAGAGTACCGAATCGCACGACTAAAGTCATGCGACTTCGTAGTTGGATGACTTCAGTCGTCCAACCCGAAACGGCTTGGCGGAAAAGACATTCCCTTGTTTCAGAAGACCACTGGAAAATCGGAAAAATCCCTTCAAAAGCTCGATGCACTTTGGGGTGGTACCCGTGCCCGGAAGAGGGGGCGCCGCGGACGCAAGGTCCGGCCCCACAGAGGCGGGCCGGTTCCGGGCGACGATCCGGCAGCCGCCCCCGCCCGCCCGCTCAGAGCCCGGCCTCGCTCGCCGTATCGGATACCGCCAGCGACTCCACGGCGGTGGCCCGCCCGGTCGCGTCGCAATCGACCACGATGCCCCGGATCCACACATCCTCCCGGGCGACGGTGAATTTCCGCGGCATCCCGTCCAAAAAGGACCCGAGCACCGGATCCACCTCCCGTCCGAGAACCGACCGGTACGGACCCGTCATGCCGACATCGGTGATGCAGGCGGTCCCGCCGGGGAGAATCCGCGCGTCGGCGGTCGGAGTGTGGGTGTGGGTGCCGACGACGAGGGTGGCCCGCCCGTCGAGCATCCAACTCAGGGCGATTTTTTCCGAGGTCGTCTCGGCGTGGATCTCGACCACGAGGGCATCGACCCGGGGTCGCAGTTCCTCCACCATTCGTTCGGCGGTCCGGAACGGGCTCGCGCAGCGGACTTTCATGAATTCCCGCCCGAGAACGGTGAACACCCCGATGCGAAAGCCTCCTCCGTCGAGGATCAGATGGGTGCGGCCCGGGCAACTGTCGTCGAGGTTGGCCGGACGGCAGACCCGCTCCAGACCGCCGATCTCCTCCGGAAATCCGCGCTGGTCCCAGACGTGGTCCCCCAGCGTGATCCCGTCCACTCCGGCCTCGAGGATCTCGCGGGCGATCTTTCCGGTCGGTCCGGAACCGGCCGCCGAGTTTTCGCCGTTGGCGATGACCCGGTCGATCCGCCGGGTCTCGCGGATTTCCCGCAAACGCTGTTTGAGAATCTCCCGCCCGGGGCGTCCGACGATATCTCCGATGAAAAGGATGCGTGGCATGCCCGCATTGACTCACCCCCGACCGGGGAAGAAAAGCATGAAATGCTTGCCTTCGGGGCGACGACGCGATTTCATTTTCTCTTTCATCCAACATCATCATGTCCACAAGCAAAGCACAGCACGAGCCGGAAACCATTCTTCCGTTCCAGCCTCAATTCGAGGAAGGACCCGAAATGAAGGGTGCGGACGTCGTCGTAGCCGCCCTTGAACGGGAGGGCGTGGACACCATTTACGCCTATCCGGGCGGAGCTTCGATGGAGCTACACCAAGCCCTCGTCCGCTCCAAAAACATGCGGACCATCCTCCCCCGGCACGAGCAGGGAGGCGGGTTCATGGCCCACGGCCACGCCCGCGCGACCGGCAGGGCCGCCGTCTGCATGGCGACCAGCGGCCCCGGCGCCACCAACCTGATCACCTGCATCGCGGACGCCTACATGGACAGCGTGCCTCTGGTGGCGATCACCGGCCAGGTGTACCAGACCCTGATCGGCAAGAGCGCCTTCCAGGAGACGGACGTCCTCGGCATTTCGATGCCGGTGGTCAAGCACAGCTACATGGTGCTGGAGGCGGAGGAGTTGCCGACCATCATCAAGGAAGCCTTCCATGTCGCCCAGAGCGGCCGGCCCGGTCCGGTCCTCATCGACATTCCCAAGGACGTCCAGCAGAAGGTGTTCAAACCCCGGTTCCCGCTCGAGCTAAACCTGCCGGGCTACCCGGCGCCCCCGACCGCTTCGGACGAGGAGCTGCTCGAAGTGCTCGGGCTGATCGAAAACGCGCGGCGTCCGGTCCTCTACGTGGGTGGCGGGGTGATCAGCAGCCGGGCGACGGCGGCCCTGCGCGAGTTCGCCCGCAAAACCGGCATCCCGGTCGCCACCACTCTCATGGGGATCGGTGCCATGGATCCGGACGACCCGCTTTCGCTCTACTGGTTCGGCATGCACGGCACCGTGGCCGGAAACTGGGCCGTCTGCGAGAGCGACCTCCTCATCTGCGCCGGCGCCCGCTTCGACGACCGCATCACCGGAGCAGTCGATAAATTCGCCCCCGAGGCGAAGATCGTCCACTTCGATCTGGACCGTTCCGAGCACCACAAGAACAAGCGGGCCCACTATCCGATCTACGGGGAAATCCGCGACGCGCTCGAACGCCTGAACCGCCTCGTCGATTCGACGGACTTCGCGAAACCGGACCTCTCCGACTGGATGGAGAAGCTGGACGGCTGGAAAAAGGACCACCCCTTCACCTACCAGGAAAGCCCGCATATCCTCCCCCAGGAGGCGATCCAGGTCCTCTACGAGGAAACCAGGGGCGAGGCGATCATCACGACGGGCGTGGGCCAGCACCAGATGTGGGCCGCCCAGTACTACCGTTTCAAGGAACCGCGCACCTACCTGAGTTCACTCGGGCTGGGCACGATGGGCTTCGGTTACCCGGCGGCCATCGGCGCGAAGACCGCTTTCCCCGACAAGGAGGTGATCGATATTGATGGGGACGGTTCCTTCCTCATGAACGTCCAGGAGCTGGCCACCGCCAATATCGAGAAAATCAACGCGAAATGCCTCCTCCTCAACAACCAGCATCTCGGCATGGTGGTGCAGTGGGAGGACCGTTTCTACGAAGGCTGCCGCGGCCAGACGATCCTCGGGGATCCGGACAATATCGGGAGCCCCGAAAACATCGAAGGCCTCTACCCGGATTTCGTGAAAATCGCCGAAGGGTTCGGAGTGAAAGGCCGCCGCGTGATCCGCAAGGAAGACCTGCGGGACGCCATCCGAGAAATGCTCGACCACGACGGTCCGTTCGTGCTCGACGTGATCGTACCCTACTCCGAACACGTCCTCCCGATGATCCCCCAGGGCAAGTCGGCAAAGGAAATTTTGACCGAATAATCGGTGTTTTCGAAGTTGACTCGCGAGCGTTCATCAACGAATTTGGTATCCTCATGAAAAAATTCCCTCAATCTTCCCGCCGGAGAGGTTTTACCCTCATCGAGCTTCTCACTGTTATCGCGATCATCGGCATTCTGGCCGGGATCCTGATTCCCGCCATCGGGAATGTTCGGAAAAGTGCTTCCCAAGCAAAGTCGATGAGCAATCTCAAACAGATAGCTCTCGCCTACAACACGTTTTCGAGCAGCGGTGGCCGCACCCGGACGATCAGTGATGCTTCCTACGACGCAAGCACCGCGCCGACAAGCGCAAGCACCGTACTAGAATGGCCGCTTGTCCTCGCTCAGAATGGAGGACTGGTCGACGCCACAGTCTACTATGTTGAATCGGACCAAAAGGTCACTGACGAAGGAGGGATCGACACTCTGCCCAAAATTATCGGTCAGAAGGATGGATCCGGATTGTTTACGCCGAACACCGAGTGGACGGGCTTAAATGACGCTGTCATCGGCTATGAGATGGTCACAGGGACAAGTGCCAATGCCAACTCCTCCACCACCCCCCTTCTCTGGACTAAAGGTTTGAAGACGGATGGAACTTGGGATCCCGACATCAACCCGTGGGGCTCGGACGGTGGTCACATCGCCTTCATGGATGGGCACGTCACCTTCTTCCAGAACGTAGCCCAACCCCCGGCCTTGGTCGATCAGAGCGACGGTTCGTCAACTGAGGACATCGACGACACTTTGACTTCGAGTGCGAGAATCCTGAAGCCTTCGACTTGATCTAAGGCGTAAATTCAACTTCTATTCGAAGCTGGGCCCTCGTCGCGGGTCCAGCTTTTTTTTCGTCAGTATCCAAACCATGCCCAAGCCCGTTTACATCCTAGGCCACAAGAACCCCGACGCGGACGCGATCTGTTCGGCCATCGGCTACGCGGCCTTCAAGCGGGCCATTGGTCACGACGAGTTCATTCCCGCCCGTTGCGGCAACTCCAACGCCCGGATCGATGCGATTCTCGGACGCTTCCGCGTGCCGCTGCCGACCTTCGTCGGCGATGTGACTCCCCGCGTCGGCGACATCATGAAGACCGACTTCTGGAAGGCCGCCCCCGACAGCACCTGCGCGGAGGCGCTCCAGCTCATCGACCGGCACGACGTCCGCTCCCTGCCGGTGATCGACGCCGAGGGTCGGGCCAAGGGTCTGGTCTCGATTTTCGACCTCGGCGAATATTTCACCCCGCGGGTGAACGACCCTCTCCGGATGCGGAAGGTCCGCTCCACGATCACGGCGATCGCCCGCTCTCTCAATGCAGAGACGATTTACCTTCACGACCCCGAACAGCTCGAGGATCTTTTCGTCCGGATCGGGGCGATGGACATCCGTTCATTCGGCAACTGGGCCCAGAAGGAGGTTTCGCCGAGGGAGAGTATCATCGTGGTCGGCGACCGGTGGGACATCCAGGAAAAGTCGATGCAGCTCGGCGTGCGGCTTCTCGTGATCACCGGGAATCTCGCCATCGACGCCGAGATGATCGAACGGGCGAAGGAAAAAGAGGTCAGCCTCATCGTCTCGCCCTACGACTCGGCCACCACCTCTTGGATCATCCGCTCGGCCTCGTTTCTCGACAATCTCTTCGGCACGGAAATGATCCGCTTCCACCGCGAGGAAAAGGTCCGCGACGTGCAGAAACGGATCGCCCGCAAGTACGCCCCCCTCTACTTCGTGACCGACGCCAACGATCGTCTTCTGGGGATCTTTTCCAAGACCGACATTTTCAAGCCGCCGACAACGCGGATCGTCCTGGTGGATCACAATGAACTCTCGCAGGCGGTCAACGGGGCGGCCGAGGTGGAGATTCTGGAGATCATCGACCATCACCGGCTGGGAAACATCCCGACGGACCAGCCCATCCTCTTCATCAACCAGCCTGTCGGCTCGACCTGCACCATCGTGGCCGACCGGTTTTTCAAGGAAGGGCTGGAACCGGCTCCGGAGATCGCCGGCGTACTCATGGCCGGCCTGATATCGGACACCCTCCTGCTGTCCAGCCCGACCACCACCGACACGGACCGCGCCATCATCGAACGCCTGGCGAAGATTTCCGGCGTCGAGCCCAAGGAACTCGCCGACAGCATCTTCTCGTCCGGCTCGGTCATCCTGACCTCCGACCCCTCGAAGGTGGTCCAGATGGACTGCAAAATCTACGAGGAAGGCGACATCCGCTTCTCGGTTTCGCAGGTCGAAGAACTCGGTTTCGACAATTTCTGGACACACGAGGAGGCGCTCAAAAAGGCCCTCGGAAAATTCCTGGAATCGGAAAGCCTCGACTTCGCCGCATTGCTCGTCACCGACATCAACCGGCAGAACTCCCTCCTTGCCGTAGCCGGAGAAGAACGCCTGATCGCCGGGATCTCCTACCCTTCGGTCACCACCAACGAAATCTTCGACCTCAAGGGGATCGTCAGCCGCAAAAAGCAGCTGATTCCGTATCTGTCGAAGCTATTCGCCGACTCCTGATGGCGGGGCGGGGGCCACGAGAGCGTGGAGGGAACTTCGGCCTCTTGCCGGTGCCACCGAAATCGCGCTCGCGCTTCCGCTTCAAGACCTTTCGCAAGACCTGTAGAGGAACGGCGACAGCCGTTTCTGAACCTGTAGGGCGGCTGCCGCGCCACGGCGTAGCATTGTCTTCAGTCGGCTGCTTTCAGCGGGATGGGACCGGGGGCAAGCCCTGGACGAAAAGAAGTTTTGCGAAGACG
>CAZDRT010000225.1:0-5817 GCA_964507815.1 uncultured Puniceicoccaceae bacterium | reverse complement strand
AAAGCAGCCGACTGAGGACACTGCTTCGCCTTGGCACGGCAGCCGCCCTCCCGCCGTAGTTCGACGGCTCACGCACGATTATGGGACAAATTTCGATATCCCCTCCACGCACTTGTAACCACACCCCGCCCGACCGGCGACCTTGCTTTTCGATTGCCGGAGACGACGCGACTGCTACCGTATCCGAATGCAGGAACCCGTAAATCCCGCCGGAAGCATCGCCCTTCTCATCGACGCCGACAACGCCCCGGCGGCGAAGATTGATTTCATCATCGCGGAACTGGCTTCCTACGGCATGGTCAACATCCGCCGGGCCTACGGCAACTGGAAGAAGCGGGGCCTTTCCGGCTGGGAACGGGTGCTCAACGAGTACGCGATCCAACCCATCCAGCGCTTCGACATCGTCAAGGGGAAGAACGCGACCGACATGAGCGTGGTCATCGACGCCCTGGACATCCTCTACACCCGCAGCGTCGATGTTTTCTGCCTCGTGACCTCCGACTGCGATTTCACACCGCTGGCCCGCCGGCTCCGCGAGGAGGGGAAGCAGGTCATCGGCTTCGGCGGGCAGCAAACCCCCGAACCCTTCTCGAAGAGTTGCTCCCGCTTCCTCTTCCTCGACGAAGACGAGCGCGCGAAGGAGAACCGGAAGGAGAAGGCCTCGAATCCGTCCATCCTCAAGAACGACCTCCGTTTAATGACCCTGCTCCGGAGCGCGGTCGAGGCCGTCGGCGACGAGGACGGCTGGGCGCCCCTCGGGCTGGTCGGCTCCCACATTTCCAACCAGGGCTCGTTTGACCAGCGCAACTACGGGTTCCGCAAGCTCAGCGACCTCTTCCGCGCGATCGACACCTTCGAGGTCCGCAAGGTGCCCACCGGCAACGGAAGCCAGCAACTCTGCGTCCGCGAGCGCGACGGCTGAAGGACACCGCACGCGGTGCCCCGGGGAAAGGGGCACCGCCGATGAATAATAGATCTCAAGCTTTTGGTCTGTAATTGCCAGACATCAAAAAACACCGTGCTTCGCCGATTATGCATCAGACCCTTGCCTTGACGCCAATCTCTTCCAGGGTCACTCTCCTCTGCAGAGATAGCATTCTCATCTTTCAGTCCTCCTCCGAACCATTCACCCGTCATGAAACTCCGTCCCGCCATCTGGTTCCCCTTCCTTTTCTCGCCCGCCCTCGCCACACTGGCGGTCGGTCCCGGTCTTACCGTTTACAACGAGAACTTCGCGGTCGTCCGCGACGAGGTCCCGCTGGAGTTGGACGCGGGGACAACGGAGGTACGCTACAGCGGGGTAACCAGCCAGCTGGAGCCGGAGTCCGTGGTGCTGCGCGACCCGTCGGGCGAAGTGGCCCTGCGGGTGCTCGAGCAAAGCTACCGGGGGGATCCGGCCAACCAGGAACGTCTTCTGGAGATGTTCGAGGGGGAGACCATCCGTTTTCTGCAGGTCATCGGGGACACCGAGACCCTCGTCGAAGGCCGGATCATCCGGGCTCCGGGCCGGGCCGCCTCCGGCGTCCTCGAGCCGGTCATCGAAGTGGACGGCGAGCTGCGGACCCGACTCCCGGGCCAACCGCTCTTCCCGGGTCTCGGGGACGACTCCATCCTGCAGCCCACGCTGTCCTGGAAAATCCACGCGCCCGAAAAAGTCGCGCTGACCGCCGAGCTGAGCTACCTGACCCGGGGCCTGGCCTGGGAGGCGGACTACAACTTCATCCTCCCGGAGAAAGGAGACAACGTGGCCATGAACGCCTGGGTCTCCGTCGCGAACCAGAGCGGCAGAACCTTCCGGGGCGCGCGAATCAAGCTGATCGCCGGCGATGTCAACAAGGTCGAAGATCAGGCGGGGGGGGGGCGTCCCGGAGGCGAGATGGTCATGGCCCGGACGGCGGCGGCTCCGCCGCCGGTCGAGGAGCGTAAATTCGACGAATTCCACCTCTACACCCTTCCGGGAGCGATCGACCTCCGGGACCGCGAGACGAAGCAACTCGAATTCGCGAGGGCGGATCCGATCCGCACGAGCCGGCTCTACGTTTACGAGGGGGCGGCCATCCACCACCAGTGGCGGTTCATGGGCGTAAACAACGCACCCGCCTTCGGAAAGAACAGCCAGCCCGATATCGCCGTTTACCGCGAGTTCGAGAACAAGGAGGACAACAACCTCGGGATTCCGCTGCCCGCCGGGACCGTGCGCTTCTACCGCGCGGACATCGACGGACAGCTCGAGTTCGTCGGCGAGAACACGATCGACCACACCCCGAAGAACGAGACCGTCCGCCTCTATTTGGGCAACGCCTTCGACTTGGTCGGCGAGCGGACCCAGACCGACTTTTTCACCCACCGCACTCAGAATCTGATCCGGGAAAGCTTCTCCATCGAAATCCGCAACCGGAGCGACGAAGACGTGACCGTCGAGGTGGTCGAACCGCTGTACCGGGCCGCGAACTGGCAAATTCTGAAATCGAGCCTGCCTTACGGGAAAGAGGACGCACGGACGATCCGCTTTCCCGTCGAAGTCCCGGCGGAAGGGACCCGGGCGGTCACCTACACGGTGGAATACACCTGGTAGGCCGGTCGCTACGCGGACGCGAGGCGATTGGCTTCGGCGGCGGCCAGGGTTTTCAGATCGGGGGGAACGGTGGCGATGGCTTCCTCCATCGAGGAGATCCCGTCGCGGACCTTGAGCATGCTGTCCTGGTGGAGGGTCCGCATGCCATTGCGGACGGCGATATCCTTCAGGCGGGCGGTCTCCATCTCCTCGTTGATGCCCTTGACCAGCTCGTCGCTGACCGCCATCAGCTCGTGGATGCCGATCCGGCCCTTGTACCCGGACCCCCCGCAGGCCGGACAACCGTTCGGATTGGCCCGGTAAATCGTGCCGCTCCAGTTGATCGCTTCTTCGATGATGGCCAGTTCGTTGCCGTTCGGTTCGTAGGGCTGGCGGCAGCTTTTGCAGATGCGGCGCATAAGGCGCTGGGCGCAGACGCAAACGATGGAGGCCGAAATCATGAAGGGCTCGATTCCCATTTCGGTGAAGCGGGCGATGGTGCTGGGAGCGTCGTTGGTGTGGAGGGTACTGAAAAGCATGTGGCCGGTAAGGGCGGCTTCAACGGCGATTTTGGCCGTCTCGGTGTCGCGGATCTCCCCGACAAGGATGATGTCGGGATCCTGCCGGAGAAAGGCGCGCAGCGCGGCGGCGAAGGTGAGCCCGATCTTCCGGTTCATCTGCACCTGGCAGAGGCCGGGGAGGGTGTACTCGATGGGGTCTTCGGCCGTGCGGATGTTGACGGCCGGGTCGTTGATCTCGTTCAGGGCGGAGTAGAGGGTCATCGATTTCCCCGATCCGGTGGGACCGCAGTGGAGAATCATGCCGTAGGGCCTCCGGATGAGTTTGCGGTACTCGCCGAGGTTTTCCTCCGAAAAACCGAGCGCGGTGAGCGGCAGGGTGCTCTTCTGCTTGTCGAGGATCCGCATCACGCAGCCTTCCCCGTGGTTGAGAGGGCAGGTGGCGATACGCAGGTCGATGTCGATCCCCTTTTTGTTGAACTGCTTGTAAACGACCCTGCCATCCTGCGGTATCCGCTTTTCGGCGATGTCGAGATTCGCCATGACCTTGATCCGGGCGAGGAGGGCGGCGGAGACTTTCCGCGGAAGATTCAGCTTCGTCTGGCAAATTCCATCGACCCGCACGCGGACCCGCGTCTCGTTCTCGAACGGTTCGATGTGGATGTCGCTCCCGCCCGAGTAGTAGGCATCCTCGATGAGGCGGCTCGCCAGCTGGATGATGGGACCCGATTCCTCGTCGCTGAGACTGTCCTCCGAAATATCCTCATCGGCCCCGTACTCCATCCCGAGCTGATCGACGACATCGCCGAATCCGACGGCGACCCGCGGCGAATCGCTGTCGGCGACCGCCGCCTCGATGTCCGGGGCGAGGCCGAGGAGCACATGGACCTTGCACCGGGTCTTGCGCTCGATCTCCTGGATCAGCTGGACATCAAACGGATTATCGACGACCACGGCGAAGTATTCGCCGACCATGCCGAGAGGGAGAATCTTTTTCTCCTGGCAGTAGTCTTTATCCAGTTTCTCGAAGGTGAACTCGTCGCGGATGAAGCGCTTGGCGTTGAAGGGATTGAAATTGAAGCAGCGGCTCTTCGCGAGCAGGAGATTGAACTGGGAAACCGCGAAGTCCTCCATGAGCTGACGCTCGACCTCCTCGCCGGACAGGTTTTGATCCGTCGATTCGATCCGGGCGACCTGGTCGGCGTCGAGGTGGCCCAGGTCCCTGAGCTGATGGACGATCTGGAGTTGTGTGCGCGCGAGAACCATTTTCCAAGAATCAGCTTTTCACGGTTCCGCGGCGGGGTCAATCCGTAGCAGCCGAGTCGAGCAGCCCGGGATAGAGTAGATCCTGCCCGGACGGGAAGTCGGCGGCGGGGGCCGCGTCCGGGCAACCGGCCCGGCGAAGGACCTCCTTCGGCGAGCCTTTCACGCTTTTGGCGAGAGACTCGAGAAATCCCCTCTGCCGGGACCGCAGGACGGCCGCGAGGGTGAAGTCGATCCCGGCGTCGAGCGGTTCGGTGAGCCGTTTTTCGAGGGCGGCCCTCACTTCGGACTCGGACCACGGTGCTCCGGGCCGGTCGGCGGCAAGCCGACGCCGCAGCTTTCTCAGCTGGTCGAAATTTCCCGGCCAGTCGTAACGCAGGAGAAACGCCGCCGCCTCGGGAGAGAAGGCCGGGGCGACCTCCCCGTCCGCGTCTGCGGCGAGGTAGGCCGCGATGTCCCGGTGGCGCTCCCGCAGGGGTGGAACCCTGACCAGATTTCCGAAGACCATTTCGAGCAGTTCCTCGTCCATCGATATCTCCGCGACGGCCAGGCGGTCGGCCGGGAGGGGGAAAACAAAGGTAAGCCCGCCCCCCTGCCGCAGGTAACCGTCGCTACGGTCGAGCATTTGCTTGAGCACCTTCTGCTGGGAGCGCTCCATCTCGTCGAGGCCGCGCCCGACAACCACCCGGGAATAGGAATCCTTGCCGGCGAACCGTCCGATGAGAGACCGCGCGCGCGAGGTAAGCAGCTCGGAGGCTTGAAAGTCAAAGGATACGGCCCCCCCTTCGGGATCCGACCAAACCGCCAGTTCCGAAACGACCGGATCGATCTCGAACCCCTTCCCGCCGACCAGAAAGACGGGGGTTTCGGAACGGCTCGCTTCCCATAAATCCTGAATCCATCTTTTGGACACGCGGGAGCCGGCCCGGAGAAAACGGAGCGGTTCGGGAAAAGTAAACTCGCCGCCTGAGCGGTCTTTCGGGCGCACCGCAACCGAAGGAGAGGGTCCCGCGTCGAAAATCTGCCGAATCTCCGCAACAAGCTCGTGCACCTTGAACGGCTTCCGAAGGACGCGGGCCACACCCACCTCGGCGGCCTGACGCATCTCCGGCCCGCCCATGTAGGCGGAAATCATGATCACCGGAATCCTCTCGTTGAATCCCCGGACCTGCCGGATCAAGGAGATCCCCTCCAGTTTCGGCATGAGATAATCGGTGACCAGCAGATCATACTCACCCGAGCGCACCCTTTCCAGGGCATCGTCCGGATCGAGGCAAACCTCCGCGCCGATCCCGTTCGCATCCAGGCTGTCAACCAGCATTTCCGCGAAGGCCTGATCGTCTTCAAGAATCAGGATTCTTTCCTTCATCCTTTCAGTTTTCACCGTTTCGCCATTCCGTCAACGCCGCGAAGTCGGCGGGGGGGGGGTAACCACAAGTGCGTGGACTTCACCTGGCAATTGCAGCCATTTTTGTGAGAAAA
>CAZDRT010000224.1:0-5823 GCA_964507815.1 uncultured Puniceicoccaceae bacterium | reverse complement strand
AGAAACGGTAGTCCTTCGGATCGTCGGCAAGCCCGGCCCGCACCCCGTTCAGATCAATGTAGGCCGCCACCGTCCGCAGCGCCTTAACATCGCCCTCCACCAGCACGCTCTTGAACCGCTCCGCCCAAACCGGGCCGAACCGCTCCCGCGGCTTGTTGAACCATGTCGCGAACCGCTGCTTGATCGTCCTCATCAGCCACGACACATCGTGCATCCGTGCCAGAAGCTCCTCCCTTAACTCCTGTCCCCGGACCTCGTTTTTGGAGAGTAATTCGGCCAGGGCCTCGGCGGTGAGAGGCTGCCAGGGAGTGGGTTCCGGATAGAGCACCGCGAAGCGCCGGACAATCTCCTCATCGGAGACCACCCGCTCGGGCGGCACCTCGGCCAGGACATGGAAATGGTTCTCCATCACGGCGTAGGTGATCACCCGCACCCCGGAAAACCCGGCCACCTGCCGAATCAGCTTCCGCAGGTACTCCTTCTCCTGCGGTCCGAACCACTTCTCCCCGTTCACCGTCCGGCTCATCAGATGATAGTAGGCCCGAACCCCTTCTCCAAGTTTGATTCTCAATTTATGTCGGTTTCGATTTCGTACTTTCATGCCCTGAAAATCCCGGAAGAGCCCATGTGGGTCAAACTAAAACTTTACAGCGATTAATAAATTTTTCTTTCTTCGCCGATCTTGCATCAGCGATGCTCCCTCCCCCGATTGCAGGTAAAATCCTTGCCGGGCCGCCGGATCGCCTCCATACCTGTTTGTGAATCATGTCCACCGAAAAAAATTCCCGCGCCTTTTCCTCCCAGGTCGTTGACGGCAGCGACCGCGCGCCGAACCGCTCGATGCTCCGGGCCGTCGGCTTCGAGGATGAGGATTTCAAGAAACCGGTCGTCGGCATCGCCTCGACCTGGAGCATGGTCACCCCGTGCAACATGCACATCGACGAGCTGGCCCGCGAGAGCGGGGCGGGGGTCGATGCGGCCGACGGCAAGTCGATCATCTTCGGGACCATCACCGTCTCCGACGGCATTTCCATGGGCACGAAGGGGATGCGCTATTCGCTCGTCTCCCGCGAGGTCATCGCCGACTCCATCGAGACGGTGGCCGGGGCGGAGGGCTTCGACGGGCTGGTCGCGATCGGCGGGTGCGATAAAAACATGCCCGGCTGCATGATGGCCATCGCCCGGCTCAACCGACCGGCCGTTTTCGTTTACGGCGGGACCATCCTGCCGGGCATCCACCGCGAGAAGCCGGTGGACATCGTCTCCGTCTTCGAGGCCGTCGGCCAACACGCCAACCGGTCGATCTCCGACGAAGAGCTGAAGGAGATCGAATCCTGCGCGATCCCGGGGCCGGGCTCCTGCGGGGGCATGTACACGGCCAACACGATGGCCTCGGCGATCGAGGCCATGGGCATGAGCCTGCCGAACAGCTCCGCCCAGCTCGCGGTCGGAAACGAGAAGCGCGAGGACTGCCGCCGCGCGGGCGAGGCCGTGGTCGCCATGCTCGCGGCCGGTATCCGCCCCTCCGACATCATGACGCGGAAGGCCTTCGAGAACGCGATCACCGTGACCATCGCCCTCGGCGGTTCGACCAACGCCGTCCTCCACCTGCTCGCCATCGCGAACACCGCCGGGGTGCCGTTGTCGATCGACGATTTCACCGAGATCGGCAGGCGGGTGCCCGTCCTCTGCGACCTGAAGCCGAGCGGCAAGTACAACATGTCCCACTTCTCCCGGATCGGCGGCCTGACCCCTCTGCTGAAAATGCTCCTCGACGGCGGCTATCTGCACGGCGACTGCCTGACGGTGACCGGGAAGACCCTCGCCGAAAATCTGGCGGACGTCGGGCCGTATCCGGAGGATCAGGACATCGTCCACCCCCTCGACCGACCGGTCAAGAAGGACAGCCACCTGCGGATTCTCCGCGGCAATCTGGCCGAGGAGGGCGCGGTGGCCAAGATTTCCGGGAAGGAGGGGCTCGTCTTTTCCGGCGAGGCCATTGTGTACGAATCGGAGGAGGACGCCCTCGAGGGGATCCTTTCCGGAGCGGTCCGGGCCGGACACGTCATCGTCGTGCGCTACGAGGGCCCGAAAGGCGGCCCGGGCATGCGGGAGATGCTCGCCCCGACCTCGGCCGTCATGGGCAAGGGCCTCGGAAAGGAGGTGGCCCTGATTACCGACGGGCGCTTCTCGGGTGGCAGCCACGGGTTCGTGGTCGGCCACATCACCCCCGAGGCGGCGACCGGCGGCCTGATCGCCCTCGTCGAGAACGGGGACCCGATCACCATCGACGCGGAGGCCGACGAAATCCGCCTCGAAATTCCCGAAGAGGAGATCGCCCGTCGGCGCGCCGGGTGGACCCAACCGTCGCCCCCCGAAACCCGGGGCACCCTCGCCAAGTACGGCAAGCTGGTCTCTTCGGCCTCGCTCGGCGCCGTGACCGACATGGGGCTTTTCCCGGAAGCCGGCGGGCGGTCCGCCGGCTGAACGCCAAACCGGAAATTTTATGGACTGGAACCGACTCAACCAATACTATCTCCGCCTGCCGGAGCTTGATTTCTCGCTCGACGTCAGCCGGGTCCCCTTCCCGGACGATTTTCCCGCCGAACACGAACCGCTGATCCAAAAGGCCTTCGACGACATGGAGGCCCTCGAGGGCGGGGCGATCGCCAACCCCGACGAAAACCGGCAGGTCGGCCACTATTGGCTCCGCGACGCCGACCTCGCCCCGGACCCGGAGACCACCGAAGCGATCCGCGGGACCCTCGCCCGCATCCGCGCGTTCGCGGACGATGTCCACGGTGGGCGGATCGCCGGCGCGGGCGGCCCGTTCGAGAATCTTCTGGTGATCGGCATCGGCGGCTCGGCCCTCGGCCCGCAGTTCGTGGCCGCCGCCCTCGGGAGCGACCGGGAGGACCGGCTCACCCCCTGGTTCTTCGACAACACCGACCCCGACGGGATCGACCGCACCCTGGCTCTGCTGGAGGGACGGCTCGACCGTACCCTCGCGGTCGTGATCTCCAAATCCGGCGGAACCCCCGAGACCCGCAACGGGATGCTCGAGGCCGCCCACGCCTGGGAAAACGCCGGTCTCTCCTTCGCCGCGCACGCGGTCGCCGTAACCGGCGAAAGCAGTAAATTGGACCGGCACGCCGAGTCCGGGGGCTGGCTGGCGCGGTTCCCGATGTGGGACTGGGTCGGCGGGCGGACGAGCGAGACCGGCCCGGTCGGTCTTCTCCCGGCCGCCCTCCAGGGGCTCGACATCGACGGGATCCTCGCCGGTGCCGCGCGGATGGACGAGGCGACCCGCGTCCGCGAGACGCTCCGCAACCCGGCGGCGATGCTCGCCCTCATGTGGCTGCACGAAACCGGGGGCACCGGTGCCAAAGACATGGTCGTGCTCCCCTATAAGGACCGGCTCAGCCTTTTTTCCAAATACCTCCAGCAGCTCGTCATGGAGTCCCTGGGCAAGGAGAAGGATCTCGAGGGCAACGTCGTCCACCAGGGGATCGCCGTTTACGGCAACAAGGGCTCGACCGACCAGCACGCCTACGTCCAGCAGCTCCGGGAGGGCGTGCCGAACTTTTTCGCCGTCTTCATCCAGGTCCTCCTGTCCCGGGTGGGCGGGGAATCGATCGAGGTGGACGACGGCGCGACCTCGGGCGATTTTCTCCACGGTTTCTATCTGGGCACCCGTGAGGCGCTCTCCGAAAACGGCCGGGCCTCGATCTCGATCACGGTCGGCGAGGTCTCCCCGGCCAGCGTCGGTATGCTGATCGCGCTTTTCGAGCGGGCCGTCGGTTTCTATGCGAGCCTCGTCGGCATCAACGCCTACCACCAGCCCGGGGTCGAGGCCGGGAAGAAAGCGGCCGCCTCCGTGCTGGATCTGCAGGGGAGGCTGATCGAGCGGCTTTCCGGGCAGCCCGGCACCTGGAAAACCGTGGCCGATCTCGCCGACGAGCTGGATCTCGCCGGAAAGGAGGAGTGGATTTTCAAGCTGCTCGAACAGCTCGCAGTCAACCGGCGGGAAATCGAGCAGGACCCGGCCGCGCTTTCGCCCGCCGATAGTAGCTTCCGGCACGTCTGATGCGTTGACACGGCTCCCGTTTTGCGATTGCATCACACTTCGAAACCAAAAATCAATATCCCCTTATGAAAATCCTGTCCCTTCTCTTCCGCATCGTAACCCTCGCCGTCGTCGTGGCGCTCGGAACTCTCTGGTTCCTGAACAAGGACGAATTGTCCGCGATCCAGGAATCGTACAAAAGCGCCGCACAGGAGCTGAACGTTCCGGACGCTCCCCTGTCCGACGTCCTAAAGAAAGGGATGAACGAGCTTGCGGATACACAGAGCGAGTTAAAGCAGTCGCAGGCGCGGTCCGCCGGGCTCGACCAGCAGCTCGCCTCGACCCGCGACGAACTGACTTCGACCGAGGACCAGCTGCGGGCCACGAACCAGAAGCTGCGCAACACCCAGCGCGACATGCAAACGGCCCAGGAGGAAAAAGAAGAAGCCGGGAAAGTCGCCGAGCAATTGACCGCGCAGCTGAAGACCGTCCGCAACGACCTCATTCGCGTCAACAAGGAGAAGTTCGAGCTGAGCCAGCGCATCGAGTCGGTCGAAGACGAGAAACGCGCCCTCGCCCGCCGGGTCCAGCAGCTCGAGGGCATGAACGGATCCGAAACGCAGGTTGCGGACGGATCAACCGAAGAGGAGCAGACGGAAGACGCCGCCGCGGAAGTCGCCCGCCTGCGGGAGCAACTGGCCTCCGCCCGCGACGAGATTGCCCGGCTCTCCGAAAACCAACTCGGTGCCGCCCTGGCGGTTCCCGGCTCGGGAGACTCTTCCCTCGCACCGAATCAGGTGCGGGTGAAATCGCTGAGCCTTGAGCGCGGCATGGTCGTGTTGAGTCCGAGCACCAATGACGAGTTTGTCGGGGTGTCGAACCTGGAGCTTGACCGGGACGGCACCCCCATCGCCGACCTGAGGATCCGCGGAGTTTACCCGGATTACGTGGTCGCCGAAATCCTTCCCTCCTCCGTTTTCGCCGCCGCGCTGAAGACGGGGTCCGTTTACACGATCACAAAGCAATGATCCGCAGGGGCTTCCGTTTTCGATTGATCCTCGCCCTCCTGACCGCCTCGGTCGGGTGTCTCCTCCTCGGCGGCTGCGCCGCCAAGTCGGAGGACGAATCCACGATCCCGTGGTCGCGCCCCGCTTCCTGGGAAGGAGGACTGCCCGGAATGTCGCCCGGCGCGGGCGGCGGAGGCTTCTGACGCCAGTCCGTCTTTATGAGCGCAGCCGGTGTGAGGCGGGGAACGGAAAAAGATTTTTCTTCACCTGTTTCCCGGCGAGTTCCAAGAGGGCGGCATGAAATTCCCCGATTTACGGAGGGTGGACACTCCTGTCCACCTGCCTCTATTACGGAGGGTGGACACTCCTGTCCACCTGCCTCTATTATTTATTTTACTCCAAATGTGATTAGTGGGACAGGAGTGTCCCACTTCCTTACTTTCGCTGCCTGGACGACTGAAGTCATCCAACTACGTACTCGCATGACTTTCGTCGTGCGAGTCGCTGCGGCGCTTCGGTCCGGATTGCCAGCACGCCCGCCGCGCCGCCCGAGGCCGTTGGAATGCCTTTCCCGCCAAGCCGCTTGATGATGGTTGCACAATCCATGCGAGATTCGAAAATCGCACGATTTCGTCGATTTTGGAATGGGACGTTATTCCATCGGTCGAGGGAGGGCGGCTGCCGCGCCACGGCGTAGCAGTGTCTTCAGCGCGCTGATTCAAGCAGGATGAAACTGCATAATTAGGCGGC
>CAZDRT010000223.1:0-5850 GCA_964507815.1 uncultured Puniceicoccaceae bacterium | reverse complement strand
GGCACCCCGGTCGAGGGGTCAAAGGTGTCCACCCTCCCCACACCTGTGGTTGCATCCGGGATATTCGTGGTCGGTGGGCTTGCCCTCCGATCTTCGGCGGCACGGGCAACGACCCTGATTTCCACGGAGGCCCGGTGTCGGTCCGGAGAGGTTCGGCGGTGTCCGCAACCACTACCACCTTCGGATCGAGGGGCAAGCCCCGCGACCACGGAAGAGACCGAATCGCACGACTGAAGTCATGCGACTTCGTAGTTGGATGACTTTAGTCGTCCAACCCGAAGCGGCTTGGCGGAAAAGACATTCCCTTGTTGCGGCAGACCACTGGAAAAGGGAGGAAATCCCTTCCATAGCTCCACGCACTTGTGGTTGCATCCATTCGCGTTTGCCGCCGCGCTTCGTGATTTCGTGGCACCCCGGTCGGTGGACAAGAGTGTCCACCCTCCGGCAGGGAGTTAGTGCTTATCCGGGGCAACTGCCGGTAGCCGCACGGTAAAGATGGCTCCACCGGAGGGCTGATTGCCTGCCTCGATCCGGCCACCGTGCTTCTGGATAACTTCCCGGGCGATGGAGAGGCCGAGGCCCAGGCCGAAGTCCGATTTGGTTTTCTTGGTGGTGAAATTCAGCTCGAAAATCTTTTTGGCGTAGGCAGGGTCGATTCCGGTTCCCGTGTCGGCTACGCTTACTTCCACAGAGTCACCCGCCGTCCGGGTTCGGATGCGGATTTCGCCGCCCGGTTCCGTGGCTTGACAGGCGTTGACGAGAAGGTTGGTCCAGACTTGATTGATTTCGCTGCCGATGCAGCGCACAAGCGGGATTTCTTCCAGATCGACGATGACCGCGTAGTGTTTCAGCTGGTTATTAAGGACCACCAGTGTATCACGGATGCCCTCCCGCAGGTCGATTTGCTGCCAGTCTTCCTGGTTCGGGTTGTTGTAGTTTTTGAGGCCTTGTACCAGCTCTTGGATGCGCCCGCTGGAGATATCGACCGAGCGGAGGTAGGCACCGATTTCGTAAAATTCGATCTGCGCTTCCATGTGCGCGACCGCGGTTGGGCTGGCTGACCAGTCTTGGGGGACATCGAGTCGGGCGAAGACGGCATCATCGAGATGGGCGAGCCGCCGGGCCAGGCTCCGTTTCATCCGGGGGTGCCGTTCGATCAGTTGCTCGATGCGGGCGCGCTTTTCTCCGGCGCTCCGGTAAGGGGCGTCGAGTCCGGCCAGGAGCATTTGCCCCTCCTCTTTCAGCGGGGCCGCGTGTTTGCTTTGGGTCAGGGCGTGGACCAGGCCTTCGCGAAGACGGGTCACACCGTGGCTGAGGGCGGCGCAGGGGTTATTGATCTCGTGGGCGATTCCTGCCAGCAGCTGCCCCAGGGTGGCGAGTTTCTCTTTATGGATCAGCTGGTTTCGTGTTTCTTCCAGCTCCGCAATGGCACTTTTGAGCTGCCTGTGCTCTTCTCTGAGTGCATCGCTGAGTTCCGCAACGCGCACATTCAGCCCAACCATCCGGCGGTAGCGGTTGGAGAGGTTGGAGATGAATAACTGATGGATGGTGCGCCCGAAACCGGGGTCACGGTGGACCAATTCTTCCAGATCGCGCGCTTCCAAACGGAGGCAGACGACTTTGGAAAGTGCCTTGGATGCGAGAAAGCTGGGTTCTTTCGTCCAAAAGGAGGTCAGACCGAGCAAATCGCCCTGTCCGAAATGATCGACCTCCATCACGGAGCCCTGGTCACCCCGCTTGAGCATGGCCACTTGGCCCTCCAGAATAACGAGAACCGCGGGATTTTGCTCACCCTCCTCCAGCACTATTTGGCCGGCCTCGAAGCTGACGGTGCTTTTATCCAAGTCCCGCAATTTGGCGATGAGCGCCTCGAGCCGTTTCGGGTTGCCGCACCCCGCCTGGCTCTCGAAATCGCCGATCTCCGGCGCTGTTGCATCAGTATCCATCCGCCCGGTTCAATTGTCGCTGATCAGTCCTTGCTCGTGGATCGCCTTGAATAAGCGCTCCCCGTCGAGCACGCCGAGGTAGGGCTTCGGGTCGATTCCTGTCTCGAGGATATAATCGGTGAGGAGTCGCTTGGCCGTCGCAATGAGTTTTTCCGGATCCCAGGGCTTGGCGATGTAGTAGCTCAATTCCGCGTGGTTGACGGCCTCGATGGTGGCATCCAGCCCGGCCTGGCCGGTGACGAGCACTTTGCGCGAGGCGCGGGTCGATTCTTGCTGGGACAGATCGATCAATAGATCAACGCCGTTCTCTCCCGGCATGACATGGTCGCAAAGGATGAGTCCGATAAGGTTGCCCCGGTCGAGGATTTCAGCCGCAACCTGCCGGGCCTCGGCGGCGCTTTCGGCGGTTTCGAGCGGGAAGTGGTCTTCCAGCACAGCCAGATCCTGCTCAATCGCTTCCAGCACTTCGCGTTCGTCTTCGATACAGAGGATGTAGATTTCTTTCATAACGGTTTTTTTCGGATATCGGGCTCAGAAGAACAGCGGGAAGTAGAAAATGCCGAAAGCAAGAGTCGCGGCGAATCCGCACAGGCCGATGACAATGCCGGACTTAGCCATATCCCGAGTCTCGATCAGACCGGTGCTCATGGCAATCGCGTTGGGCGGAGTGGATATGGGCAGCACCATGCCAAAGCTGACTGTGACGGCAATGATGAGGATGAGAATCGTGAGATTGAAGTCGAGCGCGGTTGCGGCGGAAACCCCCAGCCCTACGGCAAGGGGAATCAGGATCGTCGCGGAGACGGTATGCGAGATCAATAGGGCCGCGATGAAGCTGACACCCCCAAAGACGAAGAAAAGGGCGAAGCCGTTTAGCGCTCCCCAATTAACGAGATCCACCAACCAGGCCGCGAGGCCGGTTTGCTCCAGGGAGAGGCCGAGCGAGATGCCGCCCGCGACGAGCCAAAGCACCTCCCAGGAGAATCCGCGGATGTCGCGCTTGTCCAGCACGCTGAGCGCCGGCAGCAGGGCGATCGGGATGAAGGCCACCACCGTGGAGGAGATGCCATGCAGTTTTTCCGTGACCCAGAGGAGGACGGTCAGGCCGAACACGCAGTAGGTGCCGATCGCGGCGGGGGATTTGTCCAGCGTGCCATCGAACTTCACCTCGAATCGTTCGGTCGCCGGCGGGAAGAACCAGAGTAACAGGCGCCACGCCACCAGCAGCATGATCGCGACCAGCGGCACCGCCACCAACATCCAGGTGGAAAAGGTGATCTCGATCCCCTGCTCGCGCAGTGCGGCCAGGGCGATGGCATTCGGCGGCGTACCGATGGGGGTGGCGATCCCGCCGATATTCGCGGCGAAGGGGATGCACAGGGCCACCACCTTGCGAAAGGGGTCTCCGGCCTCGAGCTGGCCGATGATCGGGATCACCACCGTGATCATCATGGCGGTCGTCGCCGTATTGCTCATGAAGGCCGAAAGCGTGGCGGTAGCCACCATCAGGCCCAGGCAGACATATTGCGAGCGCGAGCCGAAGGGCTTGAGCAACCAGCGCGTCAAGTTGCGGTCGAGCCCGTATTTGACCGAGGCGGCGGCGAGTGAAAAGCCGCCGAGGAAGAGGATGATGATCGGGCTGGCCAGGGTGCCGTAGAAGTCACGAAACGACTGCGGGCTGTAGCCATCGACCTGCCCGAGATAATCGCCCAACAGGCCCTGCCCGCTGAGAAAAAACACCTGTAGCAGGATGATGAGTACGGAGGTTGCGAAAATCGGGATCGGCTCGAGGAGCCAAAAGACCGCTGCCATGATGAAGATTCCGAGAGTGATTTGCCCGGCCGTGTTCAAGCCCTCGAGCGGAAGCAGCAGCGGTGCGATCAGCCCGATCAGCCCGATGGAGAGGGCGAAAGTTCGTTTATTCAGTCTCATAAACCAGCGAATCCTAGCTTGCATGCCAGCGATGCGGCAAGCGGTGTTTTCCCTCGGAAGGACGATCCGATTGGGCGCAGCCAGTCAATAACGCACCCGGCAGGAGACCCAGGGGGGGGTAACCACAAGTGCGGGAAAAAAGGGGGGAATCCCTTCCATAGCTCCACGCACTTGTGGTTGCACCCTCGAGGAAACTCGTCGGACAACAGATTCTCCGGAAGACCGCCATGCAACAAACGCTTTTTGAGGCTTCCCACTTCAACGATTTACCATATGCAAACAGGATTAACCGATAGTATTACCAGGCGCAAGTCTATTAGCGAGAAGAAAGACAAGGAAATTAGCCGTAAGGGAGCGGGACACTCCTGTCCCGCCGCATTAAAATGCCCACCTAATTGAACAAAAGAATCCGTAGCATCGGTGCTTCACCGATGGGAACCAAGCCGTAAACCGCCATCAACCCCAAAAGAACCCACCCAACAACCGGCCAACCGGGAACCGATAAACCGAAAACAGAAAACTGAACCGGAGGCGACCGTCGGCACTGTATCCGCTTATACTATTTTCCGTGCCTCCGCTCAAAAAAGCACATCGACCGAACAGCAGAACTCACTAAATCAGGCTTTCAGTGGGAGATTCGTTCGCAAGTGTGATGCCCGAATTTCTCCCAAAAAGGAATGAAATTTTACAACCGCTTCGCTAGAGGGGGGAGTTTTGGGAGGGAAAAGAATGCTGGAGCAAAAGCTACTCCCCAACCTCGCCCGCAGGGCTCTCCAGCGAAGCGGTTGTAATAGAAAGGGAAGCACACTTGCGAGACGAATTGGGCGAAAGGAGGCTTTTTACTGAGGTCTGGAACAGTGATAAAATCAGGCATCCGACCACTCTTCCACCGTCGGCAACGTCAGATCGTCCGAATACCGCACCTTCGACAATCGCCGGTCCACCCGCGAACGTTTCCGAGGCCGATAGGGCACGAGCCTGGCGACCGGTTTCCCGTAGCGGCAAATCAAAACTTCCTCGCCGTCGCGCTCCACAGTCGATACCAGTCCCGACAACTTGGACTTCGCTTCGTGAATGGAAATGCTATTCATTATCTTGGTACGGTTGACCAACAAATTTGACGGGTCAGCCTTTGAAAACCGAAAAAGACCAAGCGGTAGCATCGGTGCTTCACCGATGAAACCCAGCCATCCCTACCCTTCACACAGATTCCGCCCATGATTCGAAACTGAAAACTCCGAAAACGGAAAAATCTCCGCTGTTCCCGGTAGCCAAGCGCGAAACCCCGTTGCTGTGATAGATCGCTGCAAGGGAGGTATCCAAAATCCGCTTTCTTCCCAATCGGTGGGTGTCGATTCCGATCATGACTGCTCAAGGAAATCTTCGAGTAAATCCCCCCGCCCGGTCCATTTCTCGCGGATGCCGCCCACCGAGACCGGAGGAAGCGGGTTGCCCAGGGAGGGGCGGTCCTCGCTCCGCCGCGTCGTATTGAAGCGCCGAATCGTCTCCCGCAATTGGGCGGATGCGGATCGTCCCGAACGCCGCGCATGACGCTTGAATTCCTCATATTCCGACTCATCCACATGGACGGTAATCGTTTTCATACGTTAAAACATATTTCATTCCCAGACGGAGGCAAGTCAATTAGCGAGAAGCAAGACAAGGAAGTAAGCCGTAAGGGACCGGGACACTCCTGTCCCGCCGCATTGAACTGCCACCTAATTGAACAAAAGAATCCGTAGCATCGGTGCTTCACCGATGAGAACCAAGCCGCAAACCGCCATAATCCCGAAGAGAAACGACCCAACAACCGGCAAACCGGGAACCGATAAACTGAAAACTGAACCGGAGGAAACCGCTTATCACCGCTTATCGGACGCTTATGGGAGGTGAGAGTTTATCCACACCCGCCAGCGCTAAGGGAGCGGGACACTCCTGTCCCGCCGCATTAAAATGCCCACCTAATTGAACA
>CAZDRT010000222.1:0-5871 GCA_964507815.1 uncultured Puniceicoccaceae bacterium | reverse complement strand
GCCGACTGAGGACACTGCTTCGCCTTGGCACGGCAGCCGCCCTCCCGCCGCCACGTACTTGTGGTTACACCCAGTGCGGAAACACTTCCGGATCAGGGCTGGCCTTTCGTCAAATTTCGCCCTATCCTTCCCGTCCTTCCGTTCTCCGATGAACTTCCCCGTCTTTTTCCGGAAGCCGGAACCAACCGGTGATCCGCCCCCGTCCGCCCCGGGTTTCATCCGCCCCTTCCTGTGGTTGATTCTCCTCGCGGGCCTATCGGCCGGGGTGGCGGAGATTCGCGCGGAAGATCCGGTCCGCCCTGTGATCTCCCTCGAAAACCGGGAGGGCTTGACCATTGAAGCCGAGGTCGTTTCCGTGCTCCGGGCCGAGAGGAAAGGCGGGTCCTGGCTCTGTTTCCGGAAGCCCGGAGAGGATCGGCTTTTCCTCTACCCCTTCGCCGCTCTCTCGGAGTCGTCCCTGACCCGGTTGTCCGCCATTCACTCCACCGGAAGCGGCCTCTTCCTCGCGGACGGCGTCACGGGTGAACAAATTGATTTTCTGGAGGAGTATCTGGCCGCCGGACCGCGCGAACGCCTGCGTCTCGAACGATTCGAGTTGAAAAAAGACGAACGAAAACTCGAACGGGAATGGGAGCGGATGCGCGATCAGGCCTGGCGGTTGCAGCAACAACTCGCCGCCGCCTCCCCTGAAATGCGGGACCCGATCGCCTCCGGCTTCCGCAAGTCCCTCGCCGCCCGCGACCGCGCCCGCAAGCAGCTCGTCCTCCTTCAGGCTGCGATTCGACGGCTCGAAGCCCGGATCGAAACCCTCCGCGAACTGGGCGTTCCCATGGATGATGACTACGACGGAGCGCGGGAGGCCGCCGTTTTCAAATAAGGTGGATGGGCCGCCTTTCTTTATTTTCTTCGTCCCCACAAGCGGCGATCCCTGGAAGTTCGAAAGCTTCGAGGAGAGTCCCTGAACTCAGCGTTTCCTCAGTTTCCAGACCGTCTCCTCTCCCTCGCGATGCGGAAACGATTCCGTCGGAGGGGCTTTTTCCATGATTTCAAACCAAGGCGCGAACAACTCCTCCGCCCCGGCCTCGGAAATCCCCCACGGGGGCGGATCGTCCTCCACCAGGTTGGTGAAGAGAATCGCGAACAAACGCCCCTCGTCCCGGAGCAGATCCGCGTATCGCCGGACGACCCTCTCCCAAAACGAAGGTCCGACGGCGCAGAGGAAGGTGTGCTCGAAAATCCCGTCGAATCGACCGGGCGGGACGGGGCCGTTGACGAGATCGATCCGGCGGAAGCGGAGACCGGGCACCCCATACCGCTCCTCCGCCCCCCTCACGGCGGACGGGGCCACGTCCCAGCCTTCAACGGCCGGCAACGCCCCGGCCAGCGCGGCGGCGTCGTGCCCCAGCCCGCACCCCGGCACCAGTATCCGCTCCGCCGCTCCAAAGAAGGAAACCGCTTCCCCGACGACCGGAGCCGCCCGTCCCTGGTCCCAGCCGGTCCGCCCCTTTCGATATCTTTCCTCCCAATCGGTTCTCACGTTGTCTTCTCCCGGATCATTTGCCAAAGTCTGTTTCGATGTCCACCTCTGTCTCCATCAAAGCGAGCGAAGCCGCTCCGGCAAACGCCGATCTCGTCCTCTTCAAGAAAGCCGGCGAATTCGTTCCCCGGCCCTTCGGTCCCTCCGAATTTTCCGGGGAAGAGGAAGCGACCGCGGTGTTTCACGGAGAGGAACGGCGGGAGATCTACGTCGGCCTGGGCGGACCCGATTCCCCGACCCGGAACTCCTTCCGGAAGGCCGGTGCCATCGCCATACGGAAAGGGACCTTGATCGGCTCCACCGGGATCGTCATCGATGTCAGCCAGTCCCTCGGAGAGGTCGGCGCCCTGGTCGAAGGGCTGGTCCTCGGGGCCTACGAGTTCACCGAATTCAAATCCGCCGATTCCGGAAAGAAGCCGCCGAAAATCACCCTCGTCGGCCCGAAGAAATCGCTGAAGGAGATCCGGGATACCATTCGCCGCAGCACCGCGCTCGCCGAGGCGGTCAACCACACGCGCGATCTCGGGAACCGGCCCGGGAGCCACGTGACCCCCGACTCCCTCGCGGCCTCGGCCCGGACTCTGGCCAACGAAACCGGGATGCGGTGCCGGGTCTGGAACCGCGCCGCCCTCGAGCGGGAGGGCTTCGGCGGGCTGCTCGCCGTGGGCGGGGGCTCCGCCCGGGAGCCCCGCCTCATCCGGCTCGACTACACCACCCAGTCCAAAAACGCGCCCACCATCGCGGTGGTCGGCAAGGCAATCACCTTCGATTCCGGGGGGATCTGCATCAAACCGGCCGAACACCTCGATGAAATGAAATTCGACAAAATGGGCGGCTGCGTGGTGCTCGGTGTTCTCAAGGCCGTAGCCGCGCTCGGCCTCCCCTGCAACCTCGTCGGCATTCTCGCCGCGGCCGAGAACATGACCGGTCCGGAGGCCTATCGGCCGGGGGACATCGTCCGCACCTACGACGGCCGGACCGTCGAAGTGATCAACACCGACGCCGAGGGGCGGATCGTCCTCGCCGACGCTCTCGGATTCGTCCGGACGAAAATCAAACCGGACCTGGTCATCGATCTTGCCACCCTCACGGGGGCCTGCGTCGTGGCCCTCGGCGAGGACCGCGCGGGACTTTTCACCCGCGATACCCGGCTGGCCGGGCTCGCGGAGGAGTCCGGCGACGAAACCGGGGAGCGCGTCTGGCGCTTGCCGATGGGCGAAGAATTCGAGGAACCGATCCGGAGCAAGATCGCCGACGTCCGCAACCTCGGAACCACCCGGTGGGGCGGTGCCTCGACGGCGGCGACCTTTTTGGCCCATTGGACCGGGGGCATTCCCCACGTCCACCTCGACATCGCCGGTCCCGCCATGGCGGCCGATGCCAAACCGTTCCGGGCCCCCGGAGCCACCGGGTTCGGCGTGCGCCTGGTCTTCGATTTTCTGGAACGTTGGTGCCGCCCCGAAGGATAAACCGAAAGGAAGGAAACCGCATGAATAAGAACAAAGAAAACCAACCGAATCCCCCGAAGGGAAAACCGAAAAACGATCAGGAACGAGCGGAAGTAAAGCGCTGGATCATCCACCAGATTCGATCCGGGGTTACCCAATCCGAGTTGGCCGCCGAACTCGGCGTATCCCGGCAGGCGGTCTCCATCGTCTGGAAGAATTACCAGAGAAGAGGCGAGGCCATCTTCGAACTCCGGAAGAGGGGCAAACCAAAGGAGACCGACACGCTGACTCCGCGGGAAGTGTCGGAATTCGCCGAATGGCTGAAAAACAATCCTCCCGAAACCATCGGTCTAAAGGAACCCCGCTGGACCTTGCGGGGGGTGAAGAGAGCGATTGCGGTAACGCTGAAGAAGCATGTCCGCGTCGAGGTCGCCCACGCACCCTACCGAACGGCGTTTCCGCTCCCCGAAGGAACCGTCCCGGGTTCGGAACTTTCAAAGCCGCGGACAGCCTCCCCCGCCGAACCGTCCGCAACGACAGCGGAGGAGGAGATCCCGCCGACCTATGGACGGGACATCAGTCCAAGCGGACAGAACCTGCCGAGCCTCGAGCAGATGGAGCAGATCAACCGGGAGACGGCACCGGAGTTCCCCCCCGGGAAGAGTTACGCGACCGTGGCCGCCCCTGGAGTCCGCACGGGCAAGCACTCCAAAGCCACACGCACCCCCCGGGCGAAGCCGAAAAAGCGGAAGAAGCGGTGAGTTTGGATGATCGGCGAAGCATTGCCTTCAGTGCGCTGCTTTCAGCGGGCCGAGACTGCATGATTGGGCGGCCAAAGTGGGTGGGTTGCTTCAGCGCCCACCTGCGAAAGCCCGGAATTTCCCGTTCACGCTGAACCTCTGAGGCGATCCGGAACCTTTCCTTCCGATGCGAAAACCGGGCGCTGAAGCAACCCGGCCACGGTGGGACGCCTTCCGTGATTCCACGAGGCAGTCACAGAAGAGATCCGTTCGCGCTCGCCGGTCGCGGTATTGTGCAGGAGAAAGTCCATTATCCCATCGGGGAATCCGCGCCGGCGGCGACCCGCCGGGACGCTTTTTCGACATCCTCTCCCCCCGTTTCCTCGAGGAGAATCTTGTATTCGTAGGCATCCTTCAGCGCCTCCCAGCTCGCTTCGATGATGTTGTCCGAGGCACCCACGGTTCCCCAGGAGCGCGCCCCGTCGCTGGACTCCACCTGCACGCGGATCTTGGCGTCCGCCCCGTCGTTGGAGTCGAGAATCCGGACCTTGAAATCGACGAGCCTCATCCCGGCGACGAACGGGTATTTCGACTCGAGGGCCTTGCGGAGCGCCTGGTCGAGCGCCCCGACCGGCCCGCGGGCCTCGGCGACGGTGTGGCTTTCGACGCCATCGACCTCGATCTTGACGGTTGCCTCCGAGTACAACTCCCGGGAGGAAAAGGTTTCCTCGGCCACCGTCGTTCGATAGCTCTTCAACTCGATCCGCTCCGGTCTCCCGTGCAGGAAGCGGTCCAGCAGCAGTTTGAACGAGGCGTCCGCCGACTCGTACTCGTACCCCCGGAACTCCAGTCCCTTCAACTCCCCGAGAAAATCCTTCAGTTCCGGCGAGCGGGCCTCGAGATCGACCCCCATCTCCCGGGCTTTCATCATGATACTGCTCCGCCCCGACATGTCGGAAACCAGCACCCGCGACCGATTCCCGACCAATGCCGGATCGATGTGCTCGTAGCTGCGGGCCACCTTGGAGGCGGCGTCGGCGTGAACCCCCCCTTTGTGGGCGAAGGCGCTCGCCCCGACATAAGGCGCCCGGATGTCGGGCCGCTGGTTGGCCATATCGTCGATGAACAGGGAAATGTCCCGGAGCTTTGCCAGATTGCCCGCGCAATTCATGTCGTGTCCCATCTTCAGCGCCAGATTGGGGATCACCGAAGTCAGGTTCGCGTTTCCGTTGCGCTCACCGTATCCGTTGATCGTGCCCTGCACCTGGGTCGCCCCGGACCGGACCCCGGCCAGAGACACGGCCACCCCGAGGCCGCAGTCGTTGTGGCAGTGGACCCCGATCCGGCATTCCGGCAGCTCCGCGACGACGCGGGCGACGATCTCCTCCAGTTCATGCACCTGGGTTCCGCCGTTGGTATCGCAGAGCACCAGAAAAGAAGCCCCGCCCCGGGCGGCCGCGCGGAGAGTATCCAGGGCGAAATCGGGGCGATCCTTGTACCCGTCGAAAAAGTGCTCGGCATCGTACACCACCTCGCGGTTCTCCGACCCGAGAAAACGCACGGAGTCCTCGATCATGGCGAGATTCTCGGCCCCCGTCGTGCGGAGAACCTTCTCCACATGGAGCAACCAGGTCTTTCCGAAAATGGTGACCACCGGGGTATGCGAATCGAGGAGGAGCCGGATCTGCGGATCATCGGCCGCGGCGGTATCGGCCCGCCGGGTCGAGCCGAAGGCGGCCAGCTTCGCATGAGCGAGCCGCAACCCCCTGGCGGCCTCGAAAAAGGCTAGATCGCGCGGGTTCGACCCGGGCCAGCCCGCCTCGATGTAATCGACCCCGAACTGATCCAGTTTCTCGGCGATGCGGATCTTGCTGTTGACGGAGAAAGAGATCCCCTCCCCCTGACTGCCGTCGCGGAGGGTTGTGTCGTAAATACTGATTGTCGGCATGTTTCTGAACGGAAACTCGCCAGCATGCCCGAAAGCACCCGGTGGAGGCAAGTTTCGGTTCGGACAATTAGCAGGGCGGTGTGTGACCACAAGGGCGTGGACTTCACCAGACAATTGCAGCCATTTTGTGAGAAAACCACGGCAAGATTCAGGGGAGCGCGGTGCTTTAGCCCGCGTTTTCGGTGCGTTCTTGTGCTT
>CAZDRT010000221.1:0-5886 GCA_964507815.1 uncultured Puniceicoccaceae bacterium | reverse complement strand
CTAAAGTCGGCCCCGTCCCGCTCGACCAAGGTGGAGGTTTCCAAGCCATATCGAGTGCTCCAACGACGGAGACCATCGGGGGAGGTCAGCACAGTAAGCCGATCATCGGGATTGTCGCCCTCGAGCATTGTCGTTTTGAGGAGAACGCGGGAATGCTCTGCGGAAAATACGTACTCCCGACCGACCGATTCGAGGATGCCGGTCGATGGGTCGTTCACATAGGAACCGGATCGTTCGAAGAATTCGTCATAGGTTTGATAGGTCCGTATGCCGTCGGCATCTTCGGTCCATTCCAGTTGGCCCCGCTCGTTGAAGTGATTGCGGATAGTGGAGAGACCAGTCCCCGAGGGGTGGGCCGTTTCGGTGCGGGCGACCCGGCCGCCCATATCCGTTACGGTGCGGACGAATTCCGGGGAAGGAAGGTACGAGCCTTCCGTCAGCTCGAGTCTTCTCATTATGGTGTGAAGTTCGCCCTCCGCGCTTTCCACAGCGTAGCGCACGGGCAGAACAGCGGACCCTGTCCGCTGGTAAAGGCTCCCGTCTTTATAATAATAAGACACCTCCTGTGATCCGTCGGGGTAATCGACGGTCTCAATATTGTAGTCGGACCTGCTCCGGTCCATACTTCGGGCCGTCTCGACCAAGTTATCCTTGAATAGGGTGTACTCGGAAATCACCATTCCTCTTGAGTCATAGTCGGCAGTTCGATGCACGAGGCCGTTGACGATTTCACTGCGAACGCGGTTGAGAGCATCGAGTGAATGGGTGGTGGTCAAGCCGTTGCGGGTTGTCTGATAACGACGCTTGAGGCCGTCGTAGTCATAAGTGATCGTCAGCCCCTCTTCATCGGTTATACTTTCCAGGCCGCAGCACCCGTAGGAGCGCCGTATCGATCCGTAAACCGTGTCGGCGGGCGCACCGGACCCGCCGGAAGAGCGGAGGAGGCTGGTTTCCAGAATACGGCCGAAATCATCCTGGTCAACGGCCCGTTTCTCCGTCAGGAGAAGGTCCTGCGGATAGGTCGAGGTGATTTCGAGCAACGCAGCACCGAAATCGTTGACGAGGCGGTAATGCTTGGTGCCACTTGCCACATCGTGCGCGTTCTCCGTCTTCGCTCCGGTGTAGGTGGTAGTGGCCAGACCGTCTGCGGCATATTCGAGAATACGAATGGTTCCGTCAGCCCGCTCGACGGAACGGACTGTGCCTTCGTGGGTGGAGCCGGCATCGAATCGGTATTTTGTAGTCTGAACATCAGCAGAGGTAATCGCTTCGGCAGGGGTATCGACTTCGGGTGCCAAAGCGCGGACCTCCCATTTCTCGCGGTAGGTGTACTGGCCATTTCCGCCGATCAGGTCCTCCGTGGAAGTTTCGCCCCACCAGATACTAAAGTTCCGTTCGACCACCTCGCCGAGGAGTCTCTCGGTTCGCACAGTTATGACCTCAAGTTCATCGTCGGCGTCCAGGTGTTCCTGACGGTATTCATAAGTGCTGACGGCGGATTCGCTTTCCGAGCCATCGAACGGGCTGCTCCCGTGTTGCCGGACAGTCTTTTCAATGAGGCCCTGGGAATCGTAATAGTGCTTCTCCCATGGACCGTTGCCGGACTGCCAGTGCCCTGCCAGCAGGCCGTAGCTGGCGTCTAATGGATTTTCATAGTATTGGAAGTGGGTCCGAATTTCGCCAATTTCAACGCCATCGGCGTCGAGTATGAGTTCTTTGGCGGTAGAGGGTTTTCTGCCGTAGGCCTTTTCGACGAAGGTCGTGGAAGTTTCTCTCAAGCGTGTACCGTCGCCGTCCCGAATGGTAAGAAACTCGGCTGGGTTGCCGTCATCACCGATGCCCTGGCGCTTGTATTCGTATTTCAACGGGGTGGTTCCGTCGTTGTCGAAGTAGATCAATTCCCAACCTCCGCGGACGTCCGGCGGCGGTGGCGCGACGGCGACCACCGGATCGGAGCTGTAGTCGGTTCCGCCGTCGATGATATGGACGTCGGCCAGAACATGATCGGCGACGATGACCGCGGCACTGGCACCGCTCCCTCCGCCGCCGGAGATGAGGAGTTGCGCACGGGCCGAATAACCGCTCCCGCCGGCCAAAATTTCGAAACCTGTGATCGATCCGTTCTCGACGACGGCCTCAATACTCGCTGGCGATACGCCGTTGTCGCCCGGAACAAGAGTGATTTCCGCGTCCGGTTCGTAGCCACTACCTTGGCTGTCAACAATCACATCGGTAACCATGCCGTTTTCCAGGACGGGGCGCAATACCGCTCCATCACCGGCTCCCGCTACGTCCAACGAGATCTTGCTGGAGTAGCCGCTTCCGCCAGCAATTAAGCTGACGTCCACCAGAACGCCGTTCTCTATCTGCGGGACCATCGCAGCCCCCGATCCCGTTGCAGTATTCAGCGAAAGAGTGGTTTCCGCACCGTAGCCCGACCCACTATCAAGGACACGGACTTCCTTCAGATAGATCGTTGTGGGAAAAAACGTTGCTCCCCAAACCGGTTGGAGGACGGCCCCGCTCCCGCCGCCGGTATTCGTTAGCATGATCGTATCTGCCGTATTGTAACCCGAGCCCTGGGCAGTCACATCGACCGACACGATCGCTCCGTCCACGACGACTGCTTCGAAGCTCGCACCCGTGCCGGTCGGTTCGACAACTTGAACGGTTGGTGCCTCGCTGTAGCCCGCACCTCCGTCGAGTAAATCGATTGCTGACACAACACCTTTGGCGACGTCCGCTTGCGCGATTACCCCGGAACCCTGTGAATCGGTCACCGATAGGGTCGGTGCTACGAAGTAGCGGTCTCCCATGTCGTCGATCCGAAAGCCGACAATCGAATCGTTCTCAACGATTGCGGACACCTCGGCGGTCCTCCCCACGACGGTTTCCGTTTTCCAGTCGTAGACGCGCTTCCGGGTCCCGAGGTCACCGGATTCAACGATCACAAAATGGTCGAAATCCGGCCCTTCGTAAACTGCCTCGAAAAACACCTCGTGGTAGGGCGTGTCGCCCGCCGAGTAAGGCGTCGGATAGTTTGAATAAAACTCCAGCTTCCAATCTCGGGTTGCGGCATTATCGTCGGGATCGTCGATCACATGCGCACGCACGAGCGGGGCTGTGAACGTCCGTGAAACTCCAGGTTCATTCTCTGCGTTTTCGTGAGCACCGTTGGCCAGAAACGCTGTGAGTGCCGATGAATCGTCCAAGCTGGCACTCGGTCTGGACTCGTGAATCATCAAATAACCTGCGGAACGCCCATCGGCCCCTTGCCCAAGAGGCAAGGTGATAGAGACGCTCGCGTTCGAGTAATTGGGCGTACCGGGAGGACAGTCCCCGCCGGAACAGGGGCCGCATTCGCAGTAAACCCCCTCGTCCACTACTGCTTTCAAATCCGGCTTTATGATGGCGACACTCTCCTTTATCAGCCAACCGTTCCAGTAACTATTGACGCCGGATGGCAGATGTTCGTCTAAAAAGATAAACTCGGGTTTGAAGGATGCATCGTATTCGTCGTTAATCTTCCAGCGCCATTCCTCGTCCAACCCCAGTGTCTCGTAGAAGGAGAATTTTTCGTTGGAAAACTCCGAAACGGGCGGGTTACGCTCACCCGGACTGCCCGTCCACGTAGGATAGTCGGTGACTCCCAGATCATCCAACTTGAGAAACAGCTCCACTTCGGTGCCAGAAGGGAGAAAAGAGAGTTTGGGGGCAAGGATATCCCCCTTGATGATTCGAAGCTCTGCCCGGGAAACTGGCGTGATTTCCCAACTCGTCGAGGGACTTAAATAAAGAAACAGGCTACCAGAGTCGCTCTGATGCTCATAAAAGCCAAGATATTCGTATAATAGAGGGAGCGAAAGCGATGCTGTCATGCTTAATGTCGCCAGACTGGTAAAAATCGTTCGGTTGAAAGGACTGAAAGTCCCACCCGTAGGTTTCGTTCCATATCTGGTCAACGGAATCCCCTATGTTCAAGGCACGATTGCGCATCTCCTGTAGATTCCAGCCGAATTTCTGGAAACCGACTCCGTGCCGCATCCGCACGTTTTGCTGATACGTTTGCCTGTGGATGAAATTCAGTCGGTGCAGGGCGCGACGGATTGCGATCAAGGTCGCAAATGCACCTTCAGGAGCAACGGCATCACCGCTTCCGAGGAGACCGAGTTCGTAGAGATCAAAAAACTCGACTTCGTCGGCCTCCCCGGCCTTGAGTTCGTCGTAATTGCTGACGAATTGACCTAGAAAACCAGGCGTCATCATCCCAAGCAGAGCGTCGGCCAATTCCGCCAGACGCTCCGGATCCTCAACTTCGCGTCCGTAGTATTGTCCGGAAGGATTCGGGGGTGCGGGGGTTCCTGACTCAAGGCAATTGAATACGGACGGCCAAACGTAGTTCGCGCCGTCATTCAAGACGCGGTAGCGAACCTGATACTCTCGCATATTTTCGGCCAGCAAGGCCGCAACCGCTTCATGCGCGTGCGAGGACAGGCAGATCACCAGATTCACGGTAAAAAGCGACAGCGATAGGAACGCGGTTTTCATCATGTTTCTTCCAGAATTCACCGATTCAATCTTCGAGCGCCAAGTATAGGTCGAAGGCCGCTAAAGGGTGATCTTTAACCAAAGGATTTCGATCTTGCAAAACATCGTTTCCGTCCAACAGGCCGTCTTTGTCCGTATCCGGGTCCAATGGGTCGGTCCCGGCCAAAAACTCCTCCGAGTTTTTCAGACTATCTCCATCTGGATCGCCAGCAGGATCCACTCCGGTGGCACCGAAATAGTGCATCTCCCAGGCGTCGTGGAGATCGTTTTCGTCGGTATCCACCGACTCGAAAGGGTTGTAGCCGAGCTGGAGCTGGTCCCACGCGGAGAGGCCGATGCCGTTGTAGTCGGTGGAGAGCAGATCGGACTCCGGGTCGTCGCTGTATTGGAGCTTCCAGAAGAAATGGGCCTCCGTGAGGTCGAAACCGAGCGTGATCGCCTCTTCTTCGCCCAGCTCGACCGTCGGCAGCATAGACCATTCCTCGAGGTCGTCCGAAGTTTCGATAAAATAGAACTTTTCGTCGTAACCCCACCACGAGACCATGATCTGGACGGGACTGCCATCGAGGTAAACCACCAGTCCGGAGTTTCGCTCCTGGTCTTCGTTCGGCGGCTGTGTCGGAGGGGAGGACCGGAGGGAGCCGACGCACAGGACGGCCAGAGCCAGGGAGGACAGGACTTTCATAGCGGGACAAAGTAAGGGGGTTATTCGACTTTCCAGAAGTTGATGATGGTGTCTTGGGGCACTTCGGGATTCTCCTCCCGCCACTTGCGGTGGGCTGCGGCGAGGGCTTCGCGCCGCTGGTGCCGGATCGCGAGCGTTCGCTCGTTGGCGAGATAGTAGGCGTGGATGGCGTCGAGCCGGTCGAGGACCCCCTCCGGGATTTCCTGCTCCGACCGGGCGAGGACGTGATACTCCGGAACCTCCATCGAGGCGAAGCGGCTGTTGTCCGGTCGAACACGCGGGGTGTATTCCGCTCCGAGAGCGCGGGCGTCCGCGGCAAAGCGGGCCTCCTCCTCCCGGTCCACGGTCTCGACCATTCCGAAGAAGCTCCATTCGGCGGTCTCGTCCTCGAAGCTCCCGATCACCTGGAGGTAGGTGAAGGGAACGTTGCTGAGCGCCTCGTAGCGCCCGCCTTCGAACCATAGGCGGATCTCGCTGACCTCTCCGTCGTAAACCGTGGCCGAGAGGGAGATGTTCTTCGGCGGCTTGGCATCGGCTTGCCGACGGAGGAATTCGGCGAGTTCGGCCTCCGTTGGTTCGCGCCGGACCGGGTCGGCCTCCTCGCGAACGGGCGGAGCCGGGGGCGGGGCGACCCGGCGGAAGACCGTTTTGGT
>CAZDRT010000220.1:0-5913 GCA_964507815.1 uncultured Puniceicoccaceae bacterium | reverse complement strand
AGCCCGCGTTTTCGGTGCGTTCTTGTGCTTACGTTCGCAGGCTGAAGCGCTGCGCCCCCAAAGTCCGAAGAAAATAGGAGCTGCGGTGTGACCGCCTAAACAGCCGTCGCTCTTCCCCCACCCCCTTATCCCGGCAGGCGGGAAATCCACTCGTGTTTCAGCCGCATCAGGCGGAACGGGTCGTCTCCCGGGCGGACGTAGCGCCGACCGGGAAACCAGTCTGCGAACGCCGCTTCGAAACCCGCCCGGCGGGCCTCCAGCAGGGCGGCCTTGCCCGCCACCGTCCACGGAAAACAAAGTACCCGGGAGGGCCTGCCCAGTTCCGCCTCCAGCAAGCGGCGGCATTTGTCCAGATCGGAGCGGATCGCCTTGACCGCCTCTTCGGACGTCTCCGGCCTGCCCTCTTCTTCGAGCCAGGCGCGCACGTCGGCCATGCGCGGGCGCATAACCCGCCGGGGGGCTCCGGATTCCCCTTGGCCGATGGGCCGCACCCGTCCTTCCTCCTCGACCGCCGGGCGCGAGAGGAGCGGGGTCTCCGCGATGGCCTCCGCCGTCCAGGTGCCGACGGGTTTCGGGCCGACCGGCACCCGGGCGTGGGCGAAAGTGTGCGCCTCGACCTCGACGATGCCTTCCTGGTCCAGCGCCCGGAGTTCGTCCCAGCGTGCGAAGGGCTCGGGTCCGCGATCCATGCCCTCCGCCGGGGCATCGGAGTCGGCCTCCGGACGAAGGCCGCGCGTCGGGGAAACCCTGCCCGGGATCGCGAAGGTCACGGCGCGGAAGTCGTAGGCCCGCAGGAGCGGGGCGGCCACCGTCCAGACCGAGGACCAGGCGTCGTCGAAGGTCAGTAACACCGAGCGGTTGGGCACGGAGTCGTGTCCGGCGACAATATCCAGAAACTCGTCGAGGCCCGGGGTCTGGTAATCGTGGCGGGCGAGGTGTTCCAGCAACGGCTCGAGATAGGACCGCGTGACCGAGTGGAAGTGGAAAACCGGCAGAATCGAAGACGAGAGTCCGCCCCCGAAGACAAAGCGAGGATAGCACCCGAGCAGGATATCGGCGAGCGCCCGGCCTTTCCGCGAACGCTCCGTCCAGGGAATCCTCCCGCTCATCGTGCCTGTCCTCCCCGATCCGGAGTCCCGGGCTCCTGGAAAACCTCCAGCAGGCCGTCGCGGAAACGCGCGAATCCAAAACGCTCCTCGAACCGTTCCCGGGCCCGGGACCCGAGTCGGCGCCGCAGATCCCCGTCCCCCGCGAGCGCCCCCATTGCCGCGGCGAGTGCTTCGGCGGTCGGTTCGGCGAGGCGGGCGGTTTCGGCGTCGAGGACCAACCGGTTCGCCTCCGTATCGGTGGCGAGGATACAACGCCCGGCGCGAAGGTAGTCGAGCACCTTGAGGGGGGTATTGTTGCCCTCCAGCCGGGGCGAGACCAAGACATCGCAGGCCGCCAGAAAGTCGGGAACCTCGTCCGGGGGGATCGACGGGATGTGGAGAAGCCGGTCCGCGAAGCCGCCCCCGGTGGCCATCCGCCGGATCGTTTCCGCCTGCTCCGCGCCGCCGACCAGGACGACCCGGAGGCGGTCGTCACCCGGAAGCGCCCGCTGGATCGCCTCCAAAAAGAGCGGCACCCCCTGGTAGGAGGCGAACGATCCGATGTAGGCGAAGACCACCCCGTCCGCTCCGGCCGGCAACCGGCTCCGCCATTCCGCGGTGCGGGCGGGATCGGGTTCGCGGTCGCTCGAGGGCACGTCGTCGATCACGCGGACCCGCCCGCGCCCGCCGTAGCTCCGGGCCTGCTCCCCGAGCCCCGGTCCGGTCGCGATGACCACATCGGCCCGCCGGCAGACGAACCGCTCGACCGCCCGATAGCCACCCATCACGAAGTTTCGCCAGCGTGAACCCGTCCGGTAGGAGGCCGGATCCGAGTGCTTCTCGAAGACGAACCGCACTCCCGTCAGCCGGGCAATGGCCCAGGCGGGCAGCCCCATCTCCTCGATGCCGTGGACGGTGGAGCACCGGCGGGGCAACGCCGCGAACAACGCCCGGACCGCGATGAAACATCCGAAAACCAGCTTCGCGACGGAAGGCCCGATGGCGACCGACCGCACTCCCGGGATCCCGGGCACCCGGTAAATTTGGATCGCAGCCGGCACGGCGGTCTCCGCGCCGAACGGCAGCGTAACCACCTGGACCGGAATACCCTCCCGCCCGAGCGTACGCAAAAAGGCCAGAACCCGGATTGGCGAACCCCGGGCATCGAACAGCGGCTGGGCGCAGAGGGTGAGGATCGGTTTCATCGTGGCGTCCGGGGTGGGGAAGTGGTCTCCTGCGGTATTCCGTTCGGCTGTTGCGGTTGGAGTCCCGCCTTTGCGAGGTCCCCCTCCCCGTCCAAGCCAAACCTACGCTGGGAACCGCGTAAACGCGGAACTCCAACACCCTCCTCCGCCGCCAATCCACGCGCAACGACTTCCCCGCCGATGTCCGGTCCCGCGTTTACGCGGTCCGCGAATCCAGCGGGGCGGACGTCCCGCCCGTTCCCGTCTGCCAGACCCCCGGGGACCGCCCGGGTCACCACGGGGGATCCGAACAGATGGGTCAGGCCGACCACTCTGGAAAATCCTTCGGTAGCCCGCAGAAGAGCCGCCGAACCGGTGATGCGGTGGAAAACCATGGGCAGGAAAAACTGCGGGCGAAAGACCACGCCGCCGGCCCCCGCCCGGTGGAAGGCTGCGCGAATCCGCCGCCGGTTGAACACGGCGTATTCGCGGGTGTCCTTTTCGAAGGCCTTCTTGAAGTGGAAGAGGAGACGCGACAAGGCGTTGAACCCGCGGACATCGGGATAATCGACGATGACCGCCCCGCGGGCCACCCGGCAAAGCTCGCCGATCAATTGCTCCCAGTGGGTTTCGTGGGTCACCAGCCGGAAGGCGGTGACCACGTCGAACGAATCATCCGGGAAAGGAAGCCGGAGAAGATTCCCCGTTTCGAAGCGATAGGCATCGGGGCCGAGAATCCGGTCCGGCCGGACCCGGCAGCTCTCGTCGCTGGCGAAGACGGTCACCTCCCATCCGAGTTCCTGGAAAACCGGCGCGATCTGCGCGTGCCCGCCGCCGACGTCGAGAAGAGATCCGCGTCCGGGCACAACCTCCCGCGCCAGTTCCACGGCCAACGACCCCTGGCGTTCGAGAAAACACTTCCCCACCTCGCCGGAGAAGCGCCGCGCGTAGCGGTTCGTCGCGGACTCCCGGTCGCTCTGATCGGATTCCCCCGGGCCGGGCACCCGCCGGGGTGGATCGATGTCCAGCGCGCGGCGGCGCAACCGCCACTGCCGCCCGAACGCTTCCCGTAGCGAGGTGTCGGCGGGCACGGGCTCCAGCCCGCCCCGCCGCGTCCGCAGAAACTCGGCCAGCGCCGCCCCCTCGGCGGGGCCGTCGAAATCGGGGCCGCGGACGCCGCACCGGAACGCGAACCTCTCGTCCCCGGCCAGAGGCAGCGGATCCGATCCGTCGAGCCGGGGAACCGCGCCGAAGCGCTGGAAAACCTCTCCGGAAAACGGACCGGGCCCGCCGGAGACCGGACGGTTCGCCGAATCTCCCAGAAAGAGACCCGGGGGAGCGTCGGCCAGCGTCCGCGCGAGAACTTTGCCGCGGGCACCCGTCCACTTGCCGAAACCCCACGGTACGATCACCACTCCGCCGCTCCCGGAAACCTCCCCGGCCATCGCTTCCAGCGAGCCGTATTCCGGCTCGGCCCCGATGACCAGAATCTCCAGATTTTCCTCCGTCACCAATTGGACACCCCGCACGAACAGCGCCGTCGAACCGTCTTCCAATCGGAGGCGGAGCCCCCGCGCGTCTCCCTCGCAGGGCTGCCGCGCCGCGGTCAGATCGGACCGCAAGCGTTCCCAGCAGCCCGTGCGCTCGGTATCGAAAACGACCCCCGCCAACGAATCCCCCGATCCGGCGCGGACCTCCGCGAGACGGGCGCGGAAACGGGCCGCGTCGAATCCCGGATACCAGTGGAGGTGGAAATCAAAGAGGGTCACGGCAGGGACGATTCATCGACGTAGAGCGTCTCACCGCCCTCGGCGAGATCGGAAAGGACCCGTTTCCCCTCGAACTTCGGATTCCCCTCGTAGGGCTCGAGGACGAGCGGATACTCGCCCCCGGTCTCCCGACGGAAATCCCGGAGCACCCGCTCGTCGCGGATCACCCAATGGGCGACGAGGATCTCCCCCGGCCCGCCGGTCTCCGGCATTTCGTCGATCCGGTAGCGATACACAGCGAGAGCGGATTCGTAGGGGAGGATGTCGTCCGGTCGCGGCGTGCGGGTCTTTTCGAGCAGCACGCCGGTCGCCTCGAAGGAATCGGGCGGCGCCGACCCGTCGGCGCCACTACCCGGAGCCAGGTTCTCCGACCCGCCGGTATCCGCATCCCCCTTCGGAAATACAAGGATGTCGGGGAAAAGATCCGGGCGGTCGTCGTCCGTCAGCTTTGACCAGGCCTCCACCGTCCGGTAATCCCCGGCGAAGCGACCGACGTAGATCTCGGCCTGCTCGTAATTTCCGTGGGGCATCGGCCCCGACACGCCGAAAAAACGGGAGTGGTTCGACCAGCGGGGATAGTAGGTGCGGACTCCGTCGATGCCCGGCGCCCCGCTGATGTTGACGACCCACCGGTCCGACGCACCCTCGGGAAGGATACTCCGGTCGGCGGCGAAGAAGTTCAGATTGCGGTGCCGTCCGTCGAACACCCAGAGCAGGCGGCGGGTATCCGGTGAAAGCGAGGCCCAGCAACCCGCCGCATAGACATCGAACTCGAGGGACTCGAGATCGAGCACCCCCCCGTGCGCCCCCGACGGAAACAGCCCGCCGGCATATTTCCCGTTCTTTCCCGGTTGAAAATTGTCCCGGGCGACCGGGTGGTCCCAAACCAGCTCCCGGGCTTCGGGGTTGTCCAGCGGAAACCGGCTGACCCTGGAAACGTTCCCCCGGCGATCCATCGGCCCGTCGCCCGCGTAAACCCAAACCTCGCCCGCAGGATCCTCCCATACGTCGAGGGCCAGGCCCGGACCGAGGCGGACCGGCTCGCCCCCCCGCCAATCCAGCCGCATGATGGTCCCGGAACGGTCGGAGAGATCCGTGAAAACGACCGTCCCGCCGTCGGGCGAGAGCAACGGCTTATTGTAGTTCCGATAACCCTCGTGCAACACCCGCACGCCCTCGCCGTCTTCGGTATCGTATCCCATCAGAATCACGTTTTCGGTGGCCGCATGCCAATCGGTGCCATCGCCCACCTCGCGGATCCAGACGGCCCGCAAAGGGCCGCCCGCCAGATCCTCCGGCGAAAGCAGCTCGTCCGAAGCGCCGCTCGGCGCGGCGACCTCCCGCTCGCCGGTCGTCTTCGAACAGCCGGAAAAAAACAGTAGAAAAACAAGGCAAACCGGTAGAGTGCAGATAAAAAAACGAACCTTCATAAACGAAGTCCGAAGATGAAGGGATTTTCCCCTGGTTCAACAGGAAACGGATTCCGGGGTGCCCGGGGGGTGCAACCACCAGTGCGTGGAGTGCATATCGAAATTTGTCCCGTAATCGTGCGGGAGCCGCCGAACCACGGCGGGAGGGCGGCTGTCCTCAGCCGCCGTGATACGTCCGAAGCGGGATCCGATGCACTTCCGAAAGATTCCCGCGCCGCTGAAATTATTCGGTGGCTTTCCATTCTCGTTCCCGCAACGCGGCGGCTCTTCTGTGACTGCCTCGTGGAATCACGGAAGGCCTCCCACCGTGGCCGGGTTGCTTCAGCGCCCGGTTTTCGCATCGGAAGGAAATGTTCCGGATCGACGCGGAGGTTCAGCGTGAACGTTAAATTCCGGGCTCTCGCAGGTGGGCGCTGAAGCAACCCACCCACTTTTGCCGCCC
>CAZDRT010000219.1:0-5938 GCA_964507815.1 uncultured Puniceicoccaceae bacterium | reverse complement strand
CCGATAACGAGAACCCGCGCCGCCGCGAGTTTTCGCTGTCCCTCCGGTCCCACCTCCGGGAGAATCACCTGCCGAGCGTAGCGCGGATCGACGGCCGGATCCACCGGGGTGCTTTGACTCCCCTGCCCGGCGTGGACCCATTGGGGTTCGCCCTCGGTGAAGAATTCCTTCTTCCAGACCGGCACCTCCTCCTTGATCCGGTTCATGATCCAGCGGCAGGCCCGGAATGCCTCTTCCCGGTGCCCGGCAATCACCCCCACCCAGATCGCCCGGTCGCCTACGACAAGACGCCCCACCCGGTGCTCAACGCGGGCATCGAGAATCGCAAACCGGCGGCGGGCTTCCCCGAGGATCGCTTCGCCCGTCCGGATCGCCATTTCGCCAAAGGCTTCGTATTCGAGTTCGAGGACCCCGCGCCCCTCGTGATGATTCCGCACCCAGCCGTCGAAGACCACGAGGGCGCCGGCGCGGGGATTGGCGAGTTCCGCCGTCAGCCGCTCCGGGTTCAACGGCTCCTGTGACAGCGTAAACATCTCAGCCACCCGCCACCGGGGGGATGAAAGTGATGTCGAGACCCTCCGTCAGGGGAGTGTCCATCGGGACATACTCGGTGCCAATCGCCGCACGAACCTGATCCGGAGGAAGAGTGAACTCGTGTCGCTCGGCCAACTCGCGGTAGAGTTCGCCGAGGGTGGCGGCGGTGCCCTCATACGACTCGGAGGAGCGGCCCACTTGCTCACGGAAGATGGCGAAATAGTGGATGGTCGTTGGCTGAGTCATTGAATGGAGAAAACGGGATTCGACGGAGATGATTGGATGATTGTCAGAAAAAAAGGATTAAATCAATTCTTCGTAGCCAGGTTGGCTTGCCGCCTGGGAGATTCGGCAAATACGCGCCGAGCTTTATCGGCGACGCGCCCCGTCCAGGAGGAAGCGAGCCCGAAACCGCTTCCAGCGGGCGGCAAGCCAACCCGCCCACGAATTGAAAACGGACGAGATGAATAACCTCTGCTGTTTTGATTCGGTTCGACAGAAGGGAGTGCAATTTCGATTGATGCTCGGAACGAGATGTAGGGCCGCCGCTTGCGGCGTGCCGCGTAGGGACCGGCTCTGTGTTCCCGGCGTTCGGCGGCATCGCGCAACAGCCGTCGCTCTTCGAGCTATGGCCGTCAAGAGCGCGAGCCCTACGACCTGTAACTAAATTCTGACATCAATCGAAATTGCACCCCACTAAAGTTGTTCGAGCATTTTCATTTTTCCCACAGAGGAACAGCCTTCCAGGGATAGACTTCCCCCGCCGCCCGACTTTGCCTAGCCGCTCCCCCGTAAACCAAACCGCAATCCGCAGCTTCTAATCCGGTTTGGCGCGCAAACCATTGCAACCCTTCAAAGAAGCTCGGGTGCAGCGTGGACGAAGACTTGATCTCAATCGCACGGAGGTTCATGCCGTCTTCGAGCAGAAGATCAATCTCGTGCCCGCTGTGATCGCGCCAGAAATAGGCTGACGGACGAAGCCCTCTATTGTATTGGTTTTTTAAATACTCCGTGATGACGAACCCCTCAAAGATCGAGCCCCGCAAATAATGCGAAGCGACCTCCCGGGACTCCTTCAGGCCGAGAAGGGAACAGAGCAAGCCCGTATCGTAAAAATAGAGCTTCGGTTGCTTGACCACCCGCTTGTTCCAATTGCGGTGGTGCGGTCGAAGCCGGAAGATAATAAAACTCGCCTCCAGAATGGAAAGCCATGAGCGGATCGTTTTTTGATCCACTCCGACCTCGTTGGCAAGTGCGCTGGTGTTGAGAAGCTGCCCGTTGCGCCCGGCACAGAGGATGAGAAATTTGCGGAAAAGCGAAAGGTCTCCGATATTTTTCATCGTTCGCACATCGCGCTCAATATACGTTTCGATATAGGAAAGGTAAAAATCGGCAGGCGCGACCGGACGATCAAAGACGGGCGGGTACTTTCCGTTGAAAAGAGCAGTATCCAAATCGCGTGCCCCGAGTCCACCCGCCTCCAGCTCGACCTCTGAAAACGGCAATAAATGCAAAATGGCCACCCGCCCCGCCAGCGACTGGGTAATCTTCTCCAGCAGCAAAAAGTTTTGAGAACCCGTCAAAATATACCGCCCCATTCGACCACTCTCATCGATGATGCCCTGAAGATACGAAAAAAGCTCCGGAACCTTCTGCGCCTCATCGATAATTACTCCCTGATCCTCATAGCCAGAAAGGAAAGCACGCGGATCCTCCTTTGCGGCCATCATTGTATCGATATTTTCCAGGTTCAAATAGGCGTAGTCCGGATAAACCCCGCGGACCAAGGTAGTCTTCCCTGATTGACGAGGGCCGGTCACCGTGATCACGGGAAAACCCTGAGCCAAAGTGTTCATTCTATCCGCTATCGCTCGTTTCAGCATACCCACAGCAAACCTGAACCATACCTTGAATTCAAGTAAATATCGGAATTATATTCCGATATTTACATTATCTTCCAATGATACTGCACCCCTGCCAGATACCGTCCAAGGCATTTGATTTGCCCTATTACCATTTCTTCTTTTCTACTTGGGTAATGGTCACAGACAAGCATGGAAGAGGCCTGACCGACCTGCGGGTCTCGGTGACCGACCGGTGCAACCTGCGTTGCACCTACTGCATGCCTGCGGAAGTATTCGGTCCGGATTATGTTTTCCTGAAAAGAAACGAGTGGCTGCGCTTCTCCGAACTCGACCAGTTGGTCGCGGCGTTTGTTCAACTGGGCGTGCGCAAGCTCCGTCTCACCGGCGGAGAACCCCTTCTGCGACCGGGGCTCACGAAATTCATCCAGGGGCTGCGCCGATTTCCCGGGATCGAAGACATCGCACTGACCACCAACGCGCTGCGCCTGGCCGAACGGGTCGGTGAGCTGAAAGACGCCGGTCTGAACCGGGTCACGGTCAGCCTCGACGCCCTCGACCCGGAAATCGCCGGACGGATGAACGGCCGGGGCGTCGCTCCGGACGCGGTTCTGGCCGGAGTCGATGCCGCGCGGCGGGCCGGGCTCGGGGTGAAGATCAACATGGTCGTCGAACGAGGGGCGAACGACAGCCAGATCCTGCCGATGGCACGCTATTTCAAGGACCGTGGAATCAATCTGCGCTTCATTGAGTTCATGGATGTCGGCAACCACAACCAGTGGCAGATGGAGCGGGTCGTCGGCGGGCGCGAGATTCTGGAGCGGATCGCAACCGAATTCGCCGTCGAGCCCATCGATCTGACCTCGGAGGACGAGGTGGCCAAGCGCTACCGCTACACCGACGGCTCGGCGGAGTTCGGGCTCGTCACCTCGGTCACCCAACCCTTCTGCGGGGGCTGCACCCGCGCCCGGATCTCGTCGGACGGGCGGCTCTTCACCTGCCTCTTCGCCAGTGAAGGCGTGGACTTCAAGCACTGGCTCCGCGAGAAGGAGCGTTCCCCGGAAGAAGTCCTGGAGCGCGTTGCCGGGATATGGGGGCGGCGGACGGATAGGTATTCCGAGGAGCGCGGCAACACCGCGACCAAGGCTAAGGAAAAGGTGGAGATGTCGTATATCGGCGGATAGGATGTGGTCGGTAGGCTTGCCGTCCGATCCCCCGGCGGCGGAGACAACTGGAATCAATTTTCCCGGACTGTCGCGGCGGACGGGAACGGTTCGGTGGTGTGCGGAACTGGCTTGGCCTTCGCGTCTGGGGGCAAGCCCCCGGACCACGGGGGAGAGGAAAAAGTTAAGGACACCCAAAAATTTAGGCAACCCAAGTCCGTGGTCCTACGGATATTCACCGGAATATAGCCCGGTTTATCCACCCGGATGTTGCGACCCGTCCATTCCACCAAGCTCAAATAGGCTCCCTCATCCATCAGTCGCTGACACTTAAAACGCCCTTCCCAGAAACGGCCTGTGCAGCGGTCCTCACGGTTCGCCCGTTTAGCCAGCGACTCGTTCAGGCAGCGCATGAACCAGCTCAGATCCTTCAACCGCTCCCGGCACGTTGCCACCTGTTCCGGATCCTTGCAAATCCGCTCGAATTTCAGTTCATCGTAAGGCTTATTTTTATCAGAAATTCCGCAAATTAAGTTGCATAATTTCTGCAAGATTATTTTTTACCAAGAATGGAGGCAACAGTTACTGTTTCGGGCCGGGGTCTAATTTCGATTCCGGCGAACATTCGCAAGGCTGCGGGGATTCGTCCTCAAGACAATCTCATTGCGGAAACGACGCCGGAAGGCATTCTTCTGCGGCCTGCGCTGACACTGCCGATTGAGCTATATACGACCGACCGTGTTGCGGAATTTGATGCGGCGGAGTCCGAATTGTCAGAGGTCTTGGCCAAGCACCCCTAACGATGGTGGGATGCGTATTTTTCTGGATGCCAATATTCTCTTTTCATCCGCGAAAAGTCCGGGTGCGGTACGCGCCTTTCTCGCAGAACTGAGAAACCTCGGTCACACACTTGCGGCCGATGACTATGTCGTCGGTGAGGCGAAACGGAATCTTGAGGTCAAGTTTCCCGCAGCACTTGAGGATTTCAAATGTTTACTGGAAACAGTCGAAGCCGCCGCACGAGTCTGTGCTACTTTGCCAACGGAAATTGCACCGGAATTACCTCAAAAAGACCGTCCCGTTCTCGCTGCTGCAATTCGCCACCGCTGCGAAATTTTGATGACTGGAGACAAAACCCATTTCGGACCTTTCTACGGACAAAGCATCGAGGGTGTGATCATTCACTCCCCGGCAAGCTTGGCACGAAGACTGGGTATGGGTTCCTGAATGTGGCGCGACGGTTTTCCGGTTTCCAGAGGCGTACTGTGATTGACTTCCTTGGCTCGCCACCCAAATCCAGATCTCGGTTCCCATGCGCGAAATCAGTCTCACGATCCTCCTCCTCTGCTGTAGCAATGTCTTCATGACCTTTGCCTGGTATGCGCATTTGCGGGATCTGAGCGCCAAACCCTGGTTCATTGCGGCGCTGGTCAGCTGGGGAATCGCTTTTTTCGAGTACCTCTTCCAGGTTCCGGCCAACCGAATCGGCTACTCGGTTCTGTCCCTCGGCCAGCTGAAAATTTTGCAGGAGGTCATCACCCTCTCGGTCTTCGTGCCTTTTGCGGTCTTCTACATGAAAGAGCCCTTGAAGCTCGATTATTTGTGGGCGGCGCTCTGCATCCTCGGAGCCGTTTACTTCATTTTCCGGAGTAAGCTGGGTGGGGTATGACGGGGAAGCAAAGCGTGGTCGGTCGGCTTGCCGTCCGATCCCCGGCGGCAGAGGCAACGGAACTCAATTTTTCCAAGAGTCCTCAAATTCATTGGTTCTCCCTTGATCACAATCCCCTCAACGCTATTTTCATGGTACATGAAAAACTTGACTATAACCCTCGAAGAAGACGTGGCCCGATGGGCTCGGGTCTGGGCCGCCGAACGGAATACTTCAGTCTCCCGATTATTGGGCGAGACGCTGAAAGAGAAGATGCAAAAAGAGCGCGACTACGGTCGTGCGCAGAAGCTGTATTTCTCCCGGGCTCCCGGAATGATGAAGGAGTCCGGCCAAACCTATCCCCGCCGGGAGGAACTTTATGAGCAATAAGAGATTCGTTGACACGAACATTTTGCCGGGGCCTTTCGGATTCAAGGGCGCTACGGCCTGTCCTGGTGGGATTCGCTCATTGTGGCCGCCGCAGTCGAAACGGGTTGTGACGAAATTGTGAGCGAAGACCTATCGGCGGGACAGGAATATGAAGGGATCCGCGTCTTCAATCCCTTTGAGTGAAACGGTTCGGGGTTGTCCGGAACCCGAGCGACCTTTGAGTCTGGGGGCAGCCGTCTTTGCCGCCGCAGTCGCGGGGCTTCTATGACTGCCTCCTGTAATCACGGAAGACCTCCCACCGTAGCCGGGTTGCTTTAGCGCCCGGTTTCCGAATCGGAAGG
>CAZDRT010000218.1:0-5967 GCA_964507815.1 uncultured Puniceicoccaceae bacterium | reverse complement strand
CGGGCAGCCATTCAGCGTAGCAATGTCTCCAGTTGGCTGCCTTTCAGCGGGCTGAGACTGCGGCCAGTTATAGAAGAAGAGCCCACAGAGGGATAATTCGCCGGACACTTCTCCAGCGGTGGAGTTTCTCCCTCTCCAATGGTCTGTTTTTTTAAAATCGACATTATTATCGAAATATCAATTGACACCTGTATCGAATAGACTAGATTCGCCTCATGTTCGGGCTATCTCAAGGTATCGAATCCGCGGTCAAGGCAATGGATTGCCTGAGCGAAAACTGCGACGCCCTCTTTGTCGGCGGAGGGGAGGGAGGCATTCCACCCGGACGCCCGCACGGAATCCCCGGTGCCAGTTCAACCTTCTCTCACCCAACCTCTACCCCCATTCGAAATGAATCCAGAATCTGAACCCTCTCCGGACGCCGCAGCACCAGCCAAAAAGAAGCCCCCCATGAATCGCCGGGAGTTTGTCCGCGCGGTGGGTTTGGTCGGCGCGGGTGGAGCGGCCACCACATTCGTCGCGGTCAAGGACCGGCTGCCGAAGGCTCCGCGCGATCCGGTGGGTCCGGAGACAATCCGCAATATCAAGCCCTTTCCCTCACTCGCCCCGTCGCACGACGAGGATCCGCTCATCCGCATGCAGCGGGAGTTGGCGAAGGCCATGGCCAAGCCGGTGGAGGATCGGAAGTGGGGGATGGTGATCGACCAGCGCAAATGCGTGGGTTGCCACGCCTGCACCATTGCCTGCGTCGCGGAGAACAAGTTGCCGCCCGGGGTGGTTTACCGTCCGGTCACAACGGAGGAAACCGGCGAATACCCCAATGTGAAACGCCGCTTCACCCCGCGCCCCTGCATGCAGTGCGAGGAGCCGCCCTGTGTGCCGGTCTGCCCGGTGCAGGCCACCTGGACGCGCCCCGACGGAGTCATCGCGATCGATTATGACAAGTGCATCGGCTGCCGGTATTGCCTGACCGCCTGCCCCTACGGTGCCCGGACCAGCGACTTTGGCCGCTACTACACCTCCGGTGCGGTCGAAGGAGCCGAAGGCGGTCTCGAGCGTGTTTTCGAGGGCGGAGGCGAAAAGCACATGCCCTACGAAGACGCTCCGAGCAATGAGTACGGCAAGAGCTGGGACCGCAGTGGGCACCAGAGCCCGATGGGGAACGCCCGCAAGTGCCAGTTCTGCCTCCACCGCCTCGAAAAAGGCCAGCTGCCCCAGTGCGCCACCTCCTGCATCGGGCGGGCCACCTATTTTGGAGATATGAACGATCCGGACAGTCTCGTCTCCGAGTTGGTGGCAAAGGAGTCCACCCACACCCTTCTCCCGCACAAGGGGACCAAACCCCGCGTCCACTACATCGCCTGATCGCACCAATACCAAGACAACCGACCGCTCCGCCACCATGAAAATGATCGCCCCGCTTTTCTCCCGCCTCTTCGCCCCGGAGGTTTCCAGCCGCACCGATTATCTGCCGGTCAGGTTGCCCTGGCGGCAGTTCCTCTGGTGGACCTTTTTGATTTTCTCCGTGGTCGGCCTTTATGGTCTCGCGTTGCGGTTTATGCAGGGGCACCTGCCGGCCGGCTATGGTTCCTACGTGCCGTGGGGATTGTGGATCGGGATCTACTTCCACGGCGTTGGCCTGGCCGGGGGGGTGTTCACCTTCGGCGCGCTGGGTTATATCTTCGGGTGGCGGGGGTTCGCCGACGAGAAGAACCTGCGGCAGGTCATTGTGCTGAGTGTGGCCTGCGTCTTGCCCGCCTTCTTCGCGGTCTGGCTGGATCTGGGGCAGGAGTTCCGCTTCCAGAATATTTTCCTCCATCCGAGTTTCACCAGCATGATGGCCTTCAACTCATGGATGTACACCGCCTACCTGGTTGTTGCGGCCGGGATTTGGCTGCTCAGCTACCGGGCTCCGGCGGGCGGTTGGCTTAAGCCGTTGATCTGTCTGGCGGCCTTGTTCACGATTTTGTTTCCCAGCCAGAGCGGTGCCTTCTTTGGCGTGGTCGATGCCAAGGGCCACTGGCACAGCCCGCTGTTACCCCTGATGTTTCAACTCTCGGCCCTGACCGCCGGTGCGGCACTCCTCATGCTGGCGAGGATTTTCATCGAGGCTTCGGCCAACCATCCTCTCAACTCCAGGGAAAAAGAGGAGGAGGACGCCATTGTCCGTTTCCTGAGGATCGTCGTCATCGTCGGCATCATCCTCTATTTCGTCTTTGAGTTCGCGGAGGTCTCGATCGTTTTCTGGAATCCCAGTTCCCACGCTCCGGCATTGGAGATGATGCTCTTCGGCCCCTACTGGTGGGTGTTCTGGATCGTGCACCTCTTTCTCGGGGGCATCGTGCCGCTGGTCCTGCTCGCGCGGCGTTGGAGACCGGGATGGACGATCGCCGCGCTGCTGGCGGCCGTCTGTTTCCTCAGTGCCCGTCTCAATGTGCTTATCCCGGGCCAGGCGGTCGGCGAGCTGAAGGGTCTTCAGGAGGCCTTTAGTGACGAGCGCTTGAGCTACATTTATCACGCCACCGCCATGGAATACTACGTGGGCCTCCTCTGCGTCGCCATGGGGATGGCCATCTTTGTCATCGGGCGTCGCATCAACTTCGCCGCCCACCGCTTCCTCGACCCCAAATGAAAACCGACTTGCCCGAACCAATGAAACCATCACAGCCAACCCCTTCGCTCAACCGCCGTAACTTTCTCCGCAAAGGCGCTCTGCTCGGTTTTCTCGGCGGTGCGTCCTCCGGCCGCGCCTTTGCCGCCGAGCCAGAGGGCGAGCACTGTGCCATCCTCAATAGCAAACGTCCGGACGCGCCCTACGAACTGATCGACCCCGGAAACCAGATCCACTCCGTCTGCCTCCAGTGCAACACCGGCTGCGGGATCACGGTGAAAATGCAGGATGGTCTCGCCACCAAGATCGACGGCAATCCTTACAATCCCTGGACCCTCCTCCCGCACCTGCCGAGCGATATCCCCCAGGCGCAGGGAGCCACCGTTGACGGATCGATCTGCCCGAAGGGACAGTCCGGATTGCAGACCGCCTACGACCCTTACCGCATCCGCAAGGTGCTGAAGAGGGTGGGCAAGCGCGGCGAAAACCGCTGGGAGAGTATGGAGTTTTCCGACGCCATTCGTGAAATTGCGGAAGGCGGGCGACTCTTCGCGAACGTGCCCGGCGAGGAAAACCGCGAGGTCGAGGGCCTGCGATCGATCTGCGCCCTGCGCGACGCGAAGGCGGGCAAGGCCATGGCCGCCGATGTCGATGTCATCCTCGCCGAAGACGATCCCATAAAGAAGCAGGCCCTCGTCGCGCAATTCAAGCGCACCCACGCCGCCCATCTCGACACCCTGATCGATCCCGAGCACCCCGATCTCGGCCCCAAAAACAACCAGCTCGTGCTCGCCTGGGGCCGCGCCAAAAAAGGGCGCTCCGACCTCTACAAACGCTTTGCGAAAGGCTTTGGGTCCGTCAATGCCCACGGCCACACCACCGTTTGCCAGGGCTCGCTTTACTTCACCTGCAAGGCGATCTCGCGGCAGTGGGAAAATGGGCAGTATGACAGCGGCAAAAAGTTCTACTGGCAGGCCGATTTGGAGAATTCCGACTTCATCTTCTTCGTCGGCTCGAACCATCTCGACGGCAACTACGGCCCGCCCAACCAATCCGTCCGCCTGATGCCCGGCATCGCCAGCGGACGGAAGCGCATTGCGGTGGCCGACCCCCGTTTCTCCAAACTCGCCGGCAAAGCCTGGAAGTGGCTGCCCGTCACTCCCGGCACCGACGCCGCCCTCGCTCTCGCCGTCACCCGCTGGATGATCGAGAACGACCGCATCGACCACGCCTTCCTCGCCGCCGCCAATCCCGCCGCCGCCCGCCAGGCTGACGCCCTCAGCCACACCAACGGCACCTGGCTGGTTGAGATCGATGCCGACGGAAATCCGGGGGCCTTCGCCCGTGCCGCCGACCACGGTCTCGCCACCGCCGAGACGCGCGACGGTAAAAGCGAGAAATTTTTCCTCGTCCGCAAAGACGGAACCTTCGTTCCCCTCGACGAAGCGAAGGACGCCCCCGCCCAAACCGGCGACCTCTTTGTTGACGCCAACCTGCCGGACGGCACCCATGTCAAGAGCGCCCTCCAACTGCTCAAGGAATCGGCCCTCGAGCACAGCGTGGCAGGGTGGTGCGAAATCGCCGGCCTGCGCGAAAGCGATGTCGTCGATGTCGCCCGCGAACTGACCTCCTACGGTCGTCGCGCCGCAGTCGATGTTCACCGTGGCGTCGCCCAGCACACCAACGGGTTTTACAACGTCTTCGCCTGGATGAGTGTGAACATGCTTCTCGGCAACTTTGACCGCAAGGGCGGGATGATCGCCGCATCGACCTACGACATCTACGGCGACAAAGCCGACCGTCCCTCGCTCAAAGCCCACCCCGGCGCACCCGGAACCTTCGGCGTCAGCTCCATCCGGCACGGCATCGACTACGAAAAAACCACACTTTTCGAAGGCTATCCGGCCAAACGCAACTGGTTCCCCCTGGCCAGCGACATCTACGAGGAGATCATTCCCTCCATCGGCGACGCCTATCCATACCCGGTCAAGGCACTTATCTTCTACATGGGCGCGCCCACCTACGCTCTCCCGGCCGGGCAGACCAACATCGAGATCCTCCGTGACCCGCAAAAGCTACCGCTCTTCATCAGCAACGACATCCTCATCGGCACCACTTCCATGTTCGCCGACTACATTATCCCGGATCTCACCTACCTCGAGCGCTGGGAATTTCAGGGCAGCCACCCCAGCATGGCCAATAAAGTCCAACCCGTGCGGCAGCCCGCCATCGCCCCCATCCCGGAGAGCACCGAGGTGTTTGGTCAGAAGGCCCCGATATCTCTTGAAGCCCTGCTCCTCGGTTTGGCCGAGCGTCTCGAACTGCCCGGCTTCGGCAAAGACGGACTCGGCGAGGGCCTTGACCTGAACCATCCCGACGACTTCTACCTGCGCGCCGTGGCCAACCTCGCCTGGGGCGAAAAGCCGGACGGTTCCCAAAAAGTCCGCCCCTCCAGCGGGGAAGAGATGGAAATCTTCCGCCGTTCCCGTCGCCACCTGCCCCCGGAAGTCTTCGACGAAGCCCGATGGAAAGCCATTGTCGGCGAGGATCTTTGGCCGCACGTTGTCACCGTCCTTAACCAGGGCGGTCGCTTCCAGGCCGATGGCGAGGCCTTCGACGGCGACTTCCACGCCCAGCCCTACGCCAAGCTGCTCAACCTCTATCAGGAAAACACGGCCGCCGTCATCCACTCCGGCACCGGTCGGCACCACTCCGGCATCGCCCGGTATCTGCCGATCCAGGACTTTCACGGCAACAACCTCGATGCCTACCGCAGCGGCCAGGACCTGGCTTTGATCACGCACCGCACCATCAGCCAGACGAAGAGCCGGACCATCACCAACCCCTGGCTCACCCCCCTGATGCCGGAGAACAAACTCCTGCTCAATCCCGTCGATGGCGAGCGACTCGGCCTGCGCAACGACCAGGAGGTCAAAGTCACCAGCGCGACCAACACCGAAGGTGTTTGGGAAATCGCCCCCGGCGTGCGCAAACCCATGGTCGGCAAAATCGAGTTCACCCAAGGCATGCGCCCCGGCGTGGTCAGCTTCGCCCTCGGGTTCGGCCACTGGGCCACCGGCGCGGTCGATGTTCAGGTCGATGGCCACACCGTAAAAGGGGAAGCCCGCCGCGCCAAAGGCATCCACGCCAACGCCGCCATGTGGGTCGATCCGGCCCTGAAAAACACCTGCCTCCTCGACCCCGTCGGCGGCAGCGTCAGCTTCTACGACACCCATATCCGGCTCGAGCCCGTGTGAGGGGAGGCCCTCCCCCGTGGTAGAGTGGGCTCTTGACTCGGCGTAGCATTGTCTTCAGCGCGCTGATTTTAGCAGGATGAGACTGCATAATTGGGCGGC
>CAZDRT010000217.1:0-5972 GCA_964507815.1 uncultured Puniceicoccaceae bacterium | reverse complement strand
TGGGAACAATGGATAGGCTCTCCGAACCTGCGGCGGTTGTCGAGTCTAATTTCAGAAATGGATGTTCGCTGGGTGAACTACAAGTGCGGTGAGTGATTGAAGGGATTATTTCCGATTTTCCAGTGGTCTCCCGACACAAGGGCATGTCTCTTCCGCCAAGCCGCTTCGGATTGGACGACTAAAGTCATCCAACTACGTAGTCGCATGACTTTAGTCGTGCGATTCGGAACGGCGGTTCGGTCCGTATTGCCGGCACGGTTGCCGCGTCGCCCAAAGCCGTCAGGATGCCTTTCCCGCCAAGTCGCTTGCTGGACCCGCAATCCATGCGAGATGTCCCGCTTCCTTACGGCCCGCAACCCCGGACCAAATTTGGGGCGCTGCGCCATCGCTCGCGCGGGACTCCCGCCAGGGCCATCACGGCCAGCTGGCTGACTACAAAAGCGAGGAGCCAGAAGAACGCCGCGTCCATGAACCCATAGGAGTGGAGCCCGACCCCCAGCATGTTGGTTCCGAACCACGACCAGGCCGTGACGATGTTGCCGAAGACGGCGAGGACCAGGAAACCCCTCGTTTTGACGAGCCCGCCCCAGCGGGCGTGGAGCATGATGGCCGTCCAAATCACGATGAGGAGGGCGCCGTTTTCCTTGGGGTCCCAGCCCCAGAAGCGGCCCCAGCTCTGGTCGGCCCAGATACCGCCGAGCATGGTGCCCACAAAGGAAAAGAGGATGGCGAAACAGGTGATGCCGTACACCATCGAGCCGAGGGTTTTTTCGGTTTTGCGGTCGAGCCCGGTGGTCAGCACTCCCTTGATGATGCCGAAAAGCGAGAGCCCTCCGCCAAGAAACACGGCCGAATAGCCGATGGTGATGACCACCACATGGGTCGCCAGCCAGAAGTTGGAATCGAGCACGGCCCGCATCATCTCAAGCGTGTCGCCGGAGAGACTGAGATGGTGGGCGATGATCAAAGTGGCGAAGCCGACGAGGGCGGCCGTCGCGCTGCCGAAGCCGTTCCGGAAGATGCGTTCGAAGATGATCCCGAGAAGAACCGCCGCCCAGCCGACGAAGACCGCGGAGGAGTACAGGTTGGTAACCGGCGGGCGGTCCTGGATGTACATGCGGGCGACGAGCCCCGCGGTGTGGACGAGGAAGGCGGCGACGAGAATGGCGAGGGCCGTTGGGTTGAGGAGAGGAGCCCAGCGCAACCACGAAACGAGCACGAGCACCAGAACGAGGACATAAAGAACGCTGGCCCGGTAGAAGGGGGCGGAGGCGTTGAAGAGGTATTCGAAGGCGACCCGGAATTTTTTGCCCGGATACGTTTCCCGGAACTTGCTTCGCAACGTTCCGACGGCGGCGTTGAATCCGTCAACATCCCCCGAGCGGTAGGCCTGGGTGAGATCGGCGTAGAGCGCGACCGCCGGATCGATGGACCGGGTCTGGATGGACCGGAGGAGACTGTCGCCGACGTTCTCCCAGTCGCTCTCGACCGGCTGATCGCCGGAGGGCGGAATGATGCGCAGCATCGCCTGGTGGGACAGTTTGAGATAACGGTCGGCGAAGGCCATGAAGTTGTTGAGGATGGCCTCGTCGTAGGTTTCGCCCGCCTTCTGGCGGTTGAGTTGGACGAGTCCGGGAGCGATCAATTCCCCGTAGGCGGCGTATTCTTCGGCGATCCGGTCGAGATTCCCCATGGGGTGGAAACTGTGGAGGAGCCGGTGGTAGCGGGACAAGTTGTTGTGAAGGCGGATGACGGCTTTTTCAAAGCTGTCGCGCTGCTTGGGCTCCGGGTTGACCTGTCCGCGGAGTCGGTTGATTTCGGCGAAGCGCGGTTGGAGGTCGAGGTAGGAGAAAACCTTCCCCTCGTCGTCGAGGATTCCGAGCGCGTCGCGCAGGCCCGGATGCAGAAGTCGGAAGACTTCCATCCGGTCGGCCACCTCCGGGCGGGTCGCCACCTCGACCATCCAGACAAGGGCGGGAACCGTCTCTTCGGCCCTGTCCCCTTCCGCCGGGAGAACGGCCTTCTGTCGCTCGCTGAGGATCAGCAGGGAGTTCCGCGCGACCGAGTCGAGCGGCTTGACGCGGCCCCCGACCTGGACCGGCAACTTGCCGAATTCGTCGAGATCAAAGGTCGGGGACACCGGGCGGGGAAACCAGCCCATCGCGATGTAGAGGAGGGCGAGAACGAAGGCGGCCCACGGAGCGAATTTTCGTAAAGATGTTTTCATGACGCGACACCTCCGGTTGCCGGACGGCCCGACCGCCGCCGCGAGCGGGCGAGGCCGATGCCGAATTGCACGAGCAGGCCCACCCCAACAAGGGTCACGCTGATGTAGGGGAGCGTCCACCCGGGGTTGCGGACGACCTGAAGCATGGACGACGTATCCTGATTGGCGAAGGAGGCCTGGTAGAAGGTGTGTCCTTCGTAGCGGAGCGGATGGTTCATGTAGATGAGGGTCTCGCGCTCGACATCGGCGTCGGGGTGGGTGACGACGACGCGGCTGGAGAAATCCTTGGGAGTCTCGGTTCCCGGGTAGCGCTCGTGGTTGAAGTCGAGGAGGGTCAGGGAGAACGGATAGTAGGTCCGCTTGAAACGCAGGGCGATCTCATAGGTCCGCCCGCCGGTCGTGAAGGTTTGCGGCGGAAACTGCTCGTCGAACAGGTTGGAGATCATCCAGGAGCCGAGATCGCGGTCGCCGTCGAAAAGCCGGACGATGGCCGTGTCGGAATTGATCTCGTTTTCCTTATAAGTTTCGGGACGCCGTGCGGCGAAAAGGCCGCCCTCCGTGGCCGCACCTTCGCTGGCCTGCGGCGGAAGGTTTTCCGCCGGAGTGGTCCGGCGGATGCTCGCGTTCGGAAAATACTCCTCCACTTCGATTCGGACCGGGAGCCGGGGATTGTCGATCCCGTCGCCGGCCCGGAGCGAGTCCGCGTCGATGGCGTAAACCGTTTGGAGCGCCGGGTCCGTGCGGTCGATGAGGACGATCTCGTTCTCGAGGTAGCTTTCCGCCCAGTTGCGCGTCCCGCCTTCGTCGATCCACATCTGGCGCTCCTCCGCCGTGAAATCCGTGATAAATTCGCTGAGGATCAGGAGGACCAGGCCGCCGTGGATGAGAAAAATACCGGACTTTTTCCAACTCCAGCGGAACCGGTGGAACTGGGCGACGAGCAGGTTGACGAGCAGGAGCGGGCCGAGCAGATAGCCGCCGGGCAGGGGAAGCCCGATCCGGGCGAAGGGCGAATCGGAGTAGGGCGGCAGCGGATTCCAGATAACGAGCAGGCTTTCGAAGTAGCGCTTTTGCGTTTCGTGGATGCCGTAATTGACCTGGTCGAGGGTGCCAAAGAAGACCAGCGCCATCGAGAAGCCGAGAAGAACGACGGTCAGCCGCAGCGAGGCGAAGATCTGAAGTAGCCGGCGGAGCACCGATTAGAAACGGATGGATTGGAGAAAGCCCATCAGGTTCGGCTCCTGCTCCCGGAGGAGAGTGGTGTCGCCCACCATTTTGACAAACCAGGTGTGGGACCCGCGGGGGATGATGGCTCCGGCGATCCCGTTTGACTGCGCGCCGGGGGAGGCGATCAGCTCGACGAATTGGGCCGGCGAGCCGTCGATTTCGATTTCTTCGAGCCCTTCGCGGAGCGTGTCCATCGGCGCGGGAGGGAGGCCGACCTGCCTGCGCCAGCGGTTGAGGTTCGCCTCAAGTCCGCCGACATCGCCGGGGAACGCGGTTACCGTGATCTCGGCGACGCGGTCCGGCCCGGCGATTCGGAAATTGCCCTTGCGGATCGTTGTGGGGGTCAGTTCCTCCCAATCATCGGGCACGGTCCACTCGGGAGTCTCGATCCGGGCGGCCGATTCCTGCATTCCGGGCAGTGCCGTCATGCCGGATGATGGATTCACCGGCGCCTGAGCGGGCGGCCCCGACGAGGCGGGCGCCGAAGTCGGGGTCTGCGGCTGGGCGGCTTGCGTGGAGGCATTCTCCGGATCCGGCTGGCTGCCAGACACGACGACACGCCTCCTCGGTTCGACTGTTTGCGTGGAGGCGTTCTCCGGGTCCGGCCGGTTGGCGGGCGCGACATCGGGACGACTCTCCGGTTGGGCGGTTTGCCCGGGGGCGTTCTCCGGACGGGAAACCTGGTAAACGCGGACTTCCTCGTCGTCCCCTCCGCAACCGGTCAGCAGGAGGGGGATGATGCAGAATAATGATGGGATCAGGGTTTTCATAAGGGGAAGGGGTAGGGCAAAATAGCACGGATGCAATACCAACCGGCGGTATTTCGCCGCCTGGGGCTACACACCTGCTGCGACGCTGGCTGAAGCACAGCGCTCCCGAATTTCGACCTCTTTTTTCAATTCCCGGGTTTCCAATTCCCGTCGCCGCAACGCGGCGCGAGGCCCTCTCTTCGCAAAGCTTCTTTTCCTATCAACCCCCTCCACCGTGGTCCGGGGGCTTGCCCCCGGAATCGAAGGTCACGACCGTTCCGGACAAGGCCGAATCGCTTCCTGCCGATACGGAATATCCGGAAAACCAAGCCACGTCGTCTCAGCCGCCGGGGGATCGGACGGCAAGCCATCCGACCACGTTGCTGCGTCGTCGGTCAGGCATTCCCATCCTGTCTGAGTATTCAGTTCGAATACGCGGGCTGTCTCCTTTCATCCTCCCGTAACACTCAGCTTTTCTGCGCGGACAGCGCGTCCGCCGCCCGGCGGAGCGTGTCGGCCGTCGTGTCCCAGTCGATGCATCCGTCGGTTATGGAGACGCCTCTGCGGAGGGCGGAAACCGGCTGCGGGAACGGCTGGTTTCCGCCGAGGAGGTTGCTCTCGATCATGGAACCGATGATGGCCGTCTCACCACGAACGCGCTGGTCAATCACATTGGCGAGCACCTTCGGTTGCTCCTCCGGTTTTTTGGCGCTGTTCGCATGGCTGCAATCGACCAGAACGGCCGGGAGCAGGCCCGCTTTCGTCAAAGCCTCGCGGGTCCCGGCGATGTGTTCGGCGGAGAAGTTGGCTCCGGAAGTCCCGCCGCGCAGGATGACGTGGCAGTTCGGATTGCCCCGGGTAGTCACCGAGCAGGCGCGGCCCCCGGGGTCGATGCCGAGAAACGTCTGCCGCTCGCTGGCGGCCTTGATGGCGTTGACGGCCGGCTGGATCGCGCCGGAGGTGGTGTTCTTGAAGCCGATCGGCATGGAGAGGCCGGAGGCCATCTGCCGGTGCGTCTGCGACTCGGTCGTCCGCGCCCCGATGGCCGCCCAACTAATTAGGTCGGCAATGTACTGGGGGGTGATCGGATCGAGAAACTCCGTCGCGGTGGGCAGACCCAGCCCGATGACAGACCGGAGAAAACGCCGGGCGGTTCGCAGCCCCTCGGGCAGGTCGCAGGTTCCGTCCAGTTGCGGATCCATCAGAAGGCCTTTCCAGCCGACGGTCGTCCGCGGCTTTTCGAAATAAACGCGCATGACGACATGGATGCGCTCGCCGACCTCGGCGGCCAGGGCGGCGAGCCGTTCGGCGTATTCGAGGCCCGCGGCGGGATCGTGGATCGAGCAGGGGCCGAGGATCATCAGGTGCCGGGAGTCGTCCCCGAAAATGATGCGGTGGATGGTGTCGCGGCTCTGGCCGATGAAGTCCTTCGCCTCGTCCCCCAGCGCGATTTCCTTTCGCAGGGATGCCGGAGCCGGGAGTTGACCGAAGGTTTCGACATTGATGTCGGAGGTTCTGGAGGCGTGGGTTTGCATGGGAAAAACCATCAGGATCGCCGCCAGGCAACCGGGGGTCAAGGAGGATTGGCCGCCCCCGCAGCCGGGGTGCAACCACCAGTGCGTGGAGGGAATATCAAAATCTATTCGATAATCGTGCGTACGCCGCCGAACTATGGCGGGAGGGCGGCTGTCCTCAGCCGCCGCGATACGTCGGAGGGGATCCGATCAACTTCCGGAAGATTCCCGCGCCGCCGGACTTATTCCGTGGCT
>CAZDRT010000216.1:0-6000 GCA_964507815.1 uncultured Puniceicoccaceae bacterium | reverse complement strand
CCGCTACCTGACCGAGGGATATATCATCGGTTGCCGGGAATTCGTGCGGGAGGCCGCCGAGCCGTTGGAGCGGAACCGGAAACGACCGATCCGGCCCAAGCCGATGGAAGGTGCCGATTGGGATGGGCTGACCGTTTTCCCCGGAATGCGCCTGTAGTGGCCGGTAATACCAGAGCCGGGCGGCGACGGCAAGGGAGGGCGGCTGTCCTCAGCCGCCGCATTGCGCGAGGGAAATTGAAAGTCACGGAATAAATTCGGCGGCGCGGGAGTCTCCCGGAAGTGCATCGCCCCCCCCGACGTATCGCGGCGGCTGAGGACAGCCGCCCTCCCGACGCAATTCGGCGGCGGCCGCATAATTATCGAATAAATTTCGATATTCGCTCCACGCTCCAGTGGTTACACCCTGCGGCGCTGTTCGCGGCGGCCCGGGCTTGCAATCCGGGGAAAAGATCGAACGCTTTCGCCCCGTGGAGCACGACATTCTCATCGGCCTGACCTGGGTCATCGTTCTCGGGACTCTCGCCCAGTGGTGCGGCTGGCGGTTTCAGATTCCCTCGATTCTGTTGCTTCTTTCGTTCGGGCTGTTGGCCGGACCGGTCACGGGACTGCTCGATCCGGACGCGCTTTTCGGCGATGTCATCTTCCCGGTCGCCTCGATCGCCGTGGCGGTCATTCTTTTCGAAGGGGGTCTTTCCCTGAACCTGAAGGAGTTCCGGCAGAGCGGGGGGATCATCCTGCGGCTCATTTCCGTCGGAGCCCTGACCTGCTGGCTACTCTCCGCGTTTTTCGCCTGGTGGCTGCTGGATCTGCCGACCGAGCTGGCCCTTCTCGTCGGAGCGTTGCTGGTCATTACCGGCCCGACCGTGATCGGGCCGATGCTCCGGCAGATCCGACCCCGGGGCCGGGTCAGCCACATCGTGAAGTGGGAGGGCATCCTCAACGACCCGGTTGGGGCGATCCTCGCCGTGCTTTTGCTGGAGACCGTTCTCGACGGGGGCATCGGCTCCGCTCCTTCGACGTTTCTGCAGGGGATGCTGGTCACCCTCGCCGTCGGAGGGGTCGGCGCGATTGCCGGCGCGGCCGTGCTCGTCCTCGCCATGCGGCACCGCTGGTTGCCCGACTACCTGCACAACCCGGTCACTCTTTCGGTGGTCATCGGCCTTTACACGGTCTCGAATCTTTTCCAGGAGGAGGCGGGGCTGGTCTCGGTGACCCTGCTCGGGATTATCCTGGCCAACCAGCGCTCGTTTCCGGTCAAGCACATCATCGAATTCAAGGAGAACCTCCAGGTGCTTCTCATCTCGGGGCTGTTCATCGTCCTGGGTGCCCGTGTCGATGGCGGCGTGCTGCTCCAGGTCGGCTGGCAGAGTCTGCTCTTCCTCGCCGCCTCGATCCTGATCGTCCGTCCGCTGACGATTCTGGTATCGGTGGTCGGGACCCATCTGGATTGGAAGGAGAGGTGCTTTCTCATGCTGATGGCCCCGCGGGGGATCGTGGTGACGGCCCTCGCCTCCGTTTTCGCCCTCAAACTGGGGCAGACCGGGAATCCGGAGGCCGACCGCATGTTCGCGGAGATTCTGTTCGTCATTCTCGGCACGGTCCTGTTCTACGGGATCGCCGCCTCGGCCTTCGCCCGCAAGGTGCGGATCGGATCGTCGAATCCGCAGGGCATCGTCTTCGTCGGCGCGCACCCCTGGGCCCGGATGATGGCCGTGGCGCTCAAGCGCAACGCGATCTCCGTCGCCATGGTCGATTCGAACGGCAGTCATGTGGCCGCTTCCCGCGAGGCGGGTTTGGTCGCCTACGAGGGGAACATCCACTCCTCCGATTTTCTGGAAGAGATCGATTTCGCCGAGATCGGGCGGGGCCTCGCGGTGACCGCCAACTCCGAGATCAACGCTTTCGCCGAACTCGCCCTCGGCAAGCACCTGGGCAAGACGCACGTGTACCACCTTGGGGCCGAGGAGTTCGGGGAGAGCGCCCGCGGGGGTTCGTCCGAGCGGCAGCGCAACCTCCTCTTTGACTCGAAGGTGACTTTCGAGCGCATCGAGAAGGAGTTTTATTCGGGCGCGGTGGTTCGTGAGATGGCGGTGGAGGGGGAATGGGATCCGGAAAAAGCCGCCGGCGGCGCGGCCTTTTTCCTCCCGCTTTTCGCCATCGGCGAGAAAGGGACCCTTCGCGTCTTTTCTTCGCGCAGCACCTTTGTTCCGAAGCCGGGCGCGCGGGTGCTCGCCCTCGTCCGCAAAAACGGAGAGCGGGACGAATCCGAAAAGGAGGAGGGCGCGTGAGCGGCGCATCGGAAGAGCCGCCGCACCGGCGGATCCGCGAACTGCGGGAGAGGATCGCCCATCTCGACGAGAAATATTACCGCGAGGCCGACCCGGAGGTGTCCGACCGGGAGTACGACCGGCTCAAGGAGGAACTTGTCCAGCTCGAGGAGGAAGTCCCGGAGGAACCGCCGCCGGATTCACCCACCGCGCGGGTCGGCGACGACCGGCGGGAGGGGTTCGAGAGCTTCCGCCACCTGGAACCGATGCTCAGCCTCGACAACACCTACAACCGCGAGGACCTGACCGCCTTCGACCAACGCCTCCGCAAGCGCTTCGACAGGGAGGCCCTCCGCTACACCGTCGATCCGAAGATCGACGGCCTGGCGATCAGCCTGACCTACGCGAAGGGCCGGTTCGTCCGGGCCGTGACCCGCGGCAACGGGGTCGAGGGGGACGTGGTCACCGAAAACGTGCGCACCATCCGCGCGTTGCCCGACGCGCTCCGCACGGACGACCCGCCGGAGGTGATCGAGCTGCGGGGGGAGATCTATCTCTCGAACGGGGAATTCCACCGGATCAACCGCGACCGGGCCGAACGGGGTGAGAGCCTCTACGCCAACCCGCGCAATCTCGCGGCCGGCACGATCAAGCTGCTCGATCCGGCGCTGGTCGCCCGGCGGCGGCTCGAACTCGTGGTTTACGGATTGGGGCATAGCGAGCCGGATTTCCTCCCCAGCCAGTCCGAGCTGCAGCGGCATCTTCTCGATTGGGGCCTTCCCGTGGTCGAGCGCTACTGGACCGTCGAGGGCATCGGCGAGGTATGGGAGGCCATCGTCGAGCTGGACGGGATGAGGGAGGGGTTCGCCTATCCGACCGACGGCGCGGTGGTGAAGCTGGACGACCGCTCCCTGCAGAAAGAAGCCGGGCGCACGGCCAAGGCCCCCCGTTGGTCGATCGCCTACAAGTTCGAGACCGAAAAGGCGTACACCCGCCTCCGCTCCATCGACCTGCAGGTGGGCCGCACGGGGGCGGTCACCCCGGTCGCCCTCCTCGACCCGGTCGAGCTGGCGGGGACGACCGTCGCCCGGGCGACGCTCCACAACGAGGATGAGATCCGCCGCAAGGACATCCGCGAAGGGGACCGGGTTCTCGTCGAGAAAGCCGGCGAGATCATTCCCCAGGTCATCGAGGTGGATCTCGAATCGCGCCCGGCGGACGCGAAGCCGTTCGCTTTTCCGAAAGAGTGTCCGGCCTGCGGCACCGCCCTGCGCCGCCTGCCCGACGAGGCGGTCTGGCGCTGCCCCAACGCGGCCTGCCCGCCCCAGGTGCGGCGGCGGATCGAGCACTTTGGATCGCGGGCCTGCATGGACATCGAGGACCTCGGCAAGGCGGTGGTCGATCAGCTCGTTTCCCGCGGGCTCGTTACGACCATTCCCGACCTCTATCGGCTCGGGATCGACGACCTTCTGGCCCTGGAGAGGTTCGCCCGGAAATCGTCCGAAAATCTGGTCGCCGCGATCGACGACAGCCGCGACCGAGAGGTCTGGCGGCTTGTACACGGCCTCGGGATCCCGAACGTGGGCGCCGGGGTGGCCAAGGATTTGGTCCGGTATTTCGGCGGGATTGACGCCATCATGGAGGCTTCGGAGGAGGAATTGACCGCCATGGACGGGATCGGGGAAATCCTCGCGGTCAGCATCCGCACCTTTTTCGCCGAACCGCGCAACCGGGAGATGGTCGGGGATCTGCGGAAGGCGGGACTGCGGTTCGAGGAGAGCGCGGCGGAAGGCTCCGGGCCGGGTCTGCCCCTCGAGGGACGAACGTTCGTGCTGACCGGATCGCTGCCGGGCCTCACCCGCGACGAGGCGACCGCCTGGATCGAGGAGAGGGGCGGGCGCGTCACCTCCTCGGTCAGCAAGAAGACCAGCTACGTGGTGGCCGGAGAGGAAGCCGGTTCCAAACTCGCCAAGGCCGAAAAGCTCGGCGTGCCGGTCATCGACGAGGAAGGTCTCCGCAGCCTAGGCTGACCGTATGATCCGGGCGGCGCATCGGCGACAGCCGGTGTGAATCTTGCAAACAGGTTCGAGGCCTTGAAGAATCCGGGTTTTCCGGAAACGGTGAAGTGCGTGAGTGCCAAGCGGAAACTATTGATTCTCGGATGCGGGTATGTGGGCGGAGCGGTCGCGGAGTCGCGGCTGGCGGCGGGTTGCGAGGTATGGGGGGTCTCCCGCAATCCCGGGGCACTCGGGCGCCTGGGCGGGCGGGCGGGATTTCATCCGGTGATTGCCGAGGTGGACGGTCCCGACTGGCACGACGCCGTCCCCGGGGATGTCGATGCCGTTCTCAACTGCGTGAGTGCGGCGGGCGGGGGTGTGGAGGGCTACCGGAAGTCCTATCTAGGGGGAAACCGGTCTCTGATCCGATGGACGCGGCAGGCGGAGCCGCGGGGGATCGTGTACACCAGTTCGACGACGGTCTATCCGTTTACGGACGGCCGCGAGGTCTTTGAGGACGATGCCGGGGGCGACCTGTCGGAAACCGGGAGGGTGGTGCTCGAATCGGAGCGACTGCTCTTCGATGACCCGGTGGCGGGCTCGCGCGCGACGGTGTTGCGCCTCGCCGGCATTTACGGGCCGGGGCGGCACTACCTGCTCGATTCGCTTCGGCGTGGCGCGCAGACCCTGCCCGGACGGGGGGACTTCTTTCTGAACCTGGTCTATCGGGACGACATCGTCGCGGCGGTTGAGCGGGTCATCGACTGTCCGCAGGCCGCCGGGCGCGTTTACAACGTCTCGGACGGGCATCCCCCGAAAAAACAGGAACTGGTGGCGTGGCTGGCGCGGCGGCTGGGACGTCCGGTGCCGGAATTCGATCCGGAAGCCGCCGGGCGTCGCCTGCGGGTCAACGCCGCCGGCGATCCCCCGAGCCGCCGGATCCGCATTGACCGCATCCGTGCCGAGATCGGCTGGACGCCCGCGTTTCCGACCTTCGAATCGGGTTACGAGCGGATCTTGGGTGGTCAGTGACCGAACTTTTTCCGCAGCGCGTCGTGGACGTTGGCGGGCACCAAACCGGTTTCCCGATCGGTGTAACGGGCCACCTGTTTGATCAGCTTCGAGCTGGTGTAGAAGAACTTTTCGTTGGGCATCAGAAAAATCGTTTCGATCGACTCGTCGAGATTCCGGTTCATCTGTGCCATCTGGAACTCGTACTCGAAATCGGAAATCGCCCGTAGCCCGCGGATAAGTGAATGGGCTCCGACCTTTTTCGCGAATTCGACAACAAGGCCCTCGAGGATACGGACCTCGATCCGCTCGGAATCCACATTCTCCCGGATCAGGCGCACCCGTTCGTCGATGTCGAAAAGAGGAGTCTTGGGATCGTTCTCGGCGACCGAAACGATCACCTTCTCAAAAAAAACCGACGCGCGGTGGAGCACATCGAGATGCCCGTTGGTGATCGGATCAAACGTCCCCGGATAGAGTGCGATTTTCATGCGGGCAGGGTAGGCGGGCCGGACGATCCGATGCGAGGAGAAAGTCGTCCCGCGGGCCGTGGCGGCAACGTCAGTGCGGAACCCATCGGCCATCCCGGGCAAGGCTGAAGCCATGCCCCACGGGGAATCGGGTGGCCGGGGATTCCCGGCCTCCTCCGTGGCCGGCGGCCTTCAGGCCTCGGTGCGCAACGGCGGAGCGGTACCGGTTGGCCGTCCCGTGGCGGCAACGTCAGT
>CAZDRT010000215.1:0-6017 GCA_964507815.1 uncultured Puniceicoccaceae bacterium | reverse complement strand
GGCCCATTTCAAAATCGCGTTGTTTTACGATTTTTCTCCACGCACTTGTGGTTACGCCCCGGCCGGGACGCAGCTCTGAATTAAGAGTTGCCCTCCCCTCCCCTCCCGCCAAGTCTCCTTTCGATGTTTGTGCAAAGGCTCATCGGTTCCAGCGTCCTGTTGGCCGCCTTCTTCCCCCTCGGCGGTTGCCTCAACACCCATCATACGGTGGACGCGAATGTGAGTCCGATCTACGTGACCCTCGACATCAATTTGAGGGTCCAAAAGGAGTTGGACGATTTCTTCGGTGACCTGGACCGGAAAAACCCTCTGCTGGAGGAAGACGAGACCGACGGCCCCTCCGAACCATCCGTGCAAGCCAACCCCGAAGTGACCCGCGAACCCACTGAATCATGAAAATCACCCGAATCCTTTTTCTCCTCTTCCTCCTCGGTGCCGGTACGCTGGTCGGCAGCGAACTCGATGAACTCAAGGAACGATTCGCCGAACGTCTGCCCGAGATTCAGAAAATGTGGCAGGCGGGCCTGGTCGGCGAGAACAACCAGGGTTTCCTGACCCCCCGGGCGGATCTGACCGAGAAACAGTCGGAACTGGTCGCCGAGGAGAACGCCGATCGCAAAAAAATCTACCAGCTGATCGCGGAACGCTCGGATGAAACGGCCGCAAAAGTCGGTCGGCAACGGGCGGCGCAGATCGCCAAACAGGCCGCCGAAGGCCTCTGGCTACAGGACAGCGAGGGCAAGTGGTACAAAAAGTAGCACCGCCCCGCTCCCGAATCGGTCACGACCGGGACCGGAAGGCTTCGCGCATCAGGCCCGCATCGACGTCTTCCGGGAGGGCGCGGCCGGTGGCGTAGGTGTAGAGATAGGCCTTGAAAATAGCGTCGGCCGCGCCGGTCGCGGCCGCGGCGAGGAAGAAAAGCGGAATCGCCACGGCGAGAGCCGCGACAGGGCCTGCGGCGTACCAGAGGGCCGCACCGATCAGAAGGATTGGGAGAGTGATGAGAAAGCCGATCGCGCCCATCGAGAAGTTGCCCATCAGTGCCGTTCCCCAGGTGGACTTTAGGGTTCTCACCGAGCGCTTGAAAGCCTCGATCGGGCCGACTCCGTCGGTCACGATGACCGGGATAACGAAGAAAGCCAGGGCGGTCCAGGCCGATCCGATCAGAGAAACCACGAACCGACCGATCTTCTCGTTGCGTTCCAGAGTCTTGAGGATCACGCCGACAACAGCCGAAACCATCGCCCAACCGAGGATCGAATGAATCCGCCGCATGGCGAAGGAAAGCCCGAAGCGCACTCCCCCTTTTCCGTCCTCCATGATGTTCATGGTGGACGCGACGAGGGCCGTGTTGAAAAACACGATCACGAAGTAGTTGCAGAAGTAGAAGAGAAAGAGAGTGACGTAGATCCACGGATCGTTTGAGGCGGCCCCCTGGTCCGCTTCGTTCATCCAGGTCTCGATCTGGCCGCTTCCCCAGAGGGGAATTCCGAAGCTGGCCACCACGAGAACGGTGGCGATGGTCGAAAAAACCGGAAAGAGCATCAGGTGCTTGTGGTCGAGCACCGTGCGGTAACTGAGTTTGGCGAACTCCCAGCTGCGTGAAAGGGTCTTGAACATGAAAGGCGTTTACCCGGAAAACCGCTCGCGGACAAGCCTGATTTGCCCAACGGCTCTTGTCTCAACAACCGGTCTCCTATTCACTCCGCAGCGCCGCGAGGGGCGGGGCGCGGGTGATTCCACGGCTCAACCAGGATCCCATCGCCACCGAGAGCAGGCAGGAGCCGACGAGCAGGCCGACCAGTGCGGCCACCGGAAAGACGGGTGTGAGGGAGAAAGCGAACGTCGCCAGCGGGTAATAGGCGAGGACGGCCAGTCCGACCCCGGCCACCGCCGCCAGCAGACCCAGCACTCCAAACTCGATCCGGAAGATTGTCCGCAGTTGCCGGGTCGTGGCCCCGAGGGTGCGCAGGAGCACGGCCTCATGGGTCCGCTGCTCGCGTCCGTTCAGAAAAATCCCGACGAGGATACACAGCCCCGCTCCGACCGTGAAGAGGGAGAGAACCTGAACCGCCTGCGCGATCCGGCCCAGGAGGCCTCGCACGGTTTCGAGAACCGCCGTCAGGTCGATCACGGATACATTTTGAAACGAGGAGGCCACGGCGGCCTGGAGTTCGCCGGAAGTCCGCTCGTCGGGAATACGCGAGGCCACCACATGAAAGCCCGGCGCGTCCTCCAAAACTCCGTTCGGAAAGAGCATGAAAAAGTTCAGATTGAACCGGCTCCAATCAACCTCGCGGAGGTGGACGACCTCCGTTTCCAGCGGCAGACCCTGCACGTCGATCATCATCCGGTCCCCGAGGCCGACGCTCAGGTCGTCCGCCATGCCCGTCTCCAGCGACAATGGCACCGGCTCGCCGCCGTCCCACTCCTCGGGTGGCCAGGCTCCGGCGACGCCGGTCTCGGTGGCGTTCAACTCATTGCGGTAGGAGGAGCGGAACTCCCGCCGCAGGACCCAGGAGGGCACGGCGTTCCGCCGCCGCAGTTCCGCCGCGCCAACCCCGTTGATGGCACTCAGGCGCATGGTCACCATCGGAGCGCTTTCCAGAACGGGCAGGTCCTGTTCCCGGAGCAGGGACCGCACTCCCCCGACTTGATCAACCTGCACATCGACCAGGAACACATTCGGCCCCCCGCCCGATTCCGCCACCGCGATCTGGTCGAGAAGCAGTGCCCGCAGCAGAAGCGTCAGCGAAAGCAGGAAGACCCCCAGGCCGAGGGAAACCACAAAGAGCAGCGTCTGGTTGTTGGGCCGGAAGAGGTTCGAGATTCCCTGCCGGGCCAGGTACCCCACAGGCCCGCGGGCGATCCGGCGCGCCAGGCGGATCAGTAATCCCCCGGTCGCGGCGAGGAGCAGAAAAACCACCGCGAATCCGAGAGAGAGCAGAATGCCCCGCCAAATACCGGCACTGCCGAGGACCGCCAGAGTCGTCAGAACGGCGAAGAGAAAAACAATGATCGGCACCGACCGGAGGATTCGGCGGGACCGGACGGAGGCATCCGCCGCGCCGCGAAGCACGGCGAGCGGGGCTATGTCACGAATCCGCCGCAGCGGAAGAAGCGCGAATCCGATGCAGGCTATGAAACCCACCGCGGAGGTCCTGACAACCACTCCAGTATCCGGAAGCAGCCCGAGCGGAACCGGGAGCGCCTGCTGGAAGAAACCGACGATGCCCGCGTGGATTGTCACCGCGATCACCGCGCCCAGAGCGGTTCCGACAAATCCCAGCACCGAGGCCTGAACCAAATAGATTGCAAAGGCCGCCCGGTGCGGAGCACCGAGGCACCGGAGAATGGCGATGCTCTCCTCGCGCCGACGCACCTGGGCTTGCATGGCGCTGGCGACCCCGATCGCTCCGAGCACCAGACTGAAGAGCGCGATCAGGCTCAGAAACCGCTCGAACCGGTCGAGGATTTCCCCGAGTTGTTCCCGGCGGCTCTCCGGAGTCTCGAACCGTAGTCCGGCCTCCGGAAAACCCTCCCCCAGACGCTTCGACAGGTCATCCGGATCGACCCCGTCATTGAGGAGAAGGTGGGCGTAGTAACGGGTCAGGCTCGTCCGATCCAAAAGCCCGGAGGCCTCGAGCGCCGCCGGATTGATGTGCGCGTCGGGGGCGAACCCCGCGAAACGTCCGATCCGGGGGGCGGGCTTCGTCACCCGGCCGGTGATCGGAACTTCGGTCTCCCCTAGGATGACGCGGTCCCCGACCTCCGCCCCGAACTGTTCCAACAGGGCGGTTTCAAGAAATAGCGCGGGCTCCTCCCCGGCCATCCGCTCCCAGGATGCGGGGGGATCGGTCTCCACCCCGCCGTAAAACGGATATTCTCCGGAACTCACCCGCACCTGCACCAACCGGGCACCCTCCGCCCCGGAAAACCGGAGCATGGTGGAAAAGCTCGTCTCATAATCGACCGCAGCCACCTCATCTCCGAACGCGGAGGCGAGCGCCTGCCGGTCCAGCGGTTGCCGCGCCCCGATCTGCAGATCGCTCCCGAGCAGTTCGCGGGCCTGGTTCCCCACTCCGGTCTCCAGACTCGAGCGCAGGGCGTGGATGGTAACCAGCGCGCAGACACCGATCACGATCGATCCGGCGAAGACCGCCAGCCGTTTCCGCTCGCGCCGCGTATCCCGCAGGGCCATCCGCCAGACCCATCGGTGCGGCAGCAGCCGGAAGAGGCCGCGCGGCAGTAGTTGTGCGTCGGTGCCAGGCGCCTCGTTCATACCGCCCCGTCGCTTTCGATGCGTCCGCCGCGCATCCGGACGACCCGACCGACCCGCCGGGCCAGATCCGGATCGTGGGTGACGAGGACGAGGGCCGTGCCAAAGTCCTGGTTCAACCCAAAGAGCATCTCTTCCACCGGCGCGCTGGTCTCGGCGTCGAGATTCCCGGTCGGTTCGTCGGCGAAGAGAACCTTCGGCCGGTGGACGAAGGCGCGGGCCAGTGCGACCCTCTGTTGTTCTCCGCCGGACAACTGGGTTGGATAGTGGTGCAGCCGCTCCGCCAGCCCCACATTCTCCAGGAGAGACCCGGCATGGCGGCGGGCTCCGCGGTCCCCGCGCAATTCCAGCGGCACGAGAACGTTCTCCAGAGCGGTCAGGGAGGGCAATAGCTGGAAATTCTGGAAGACGAAGCCGACGGTTGTGTTGCGGAGGGCGGCCAGGCCGTCCTCGTCCATGGCCGAAAGGTCGTGCCCGGCCAGATGAACCGATCCCTCGCTCGGACGGTCGAGTCCCGCGCAAAGCCCGAGCAGGGTTGTCTTGCCGCTGCCCGACGGACCTACGATCGCGCAACGGTCGCCCGACGCGATATCCAGGTTGATCGCCCGCAGGACGGTCAACGGGCTTCCCCCGCTGTCGTAGGTCTTCGACACCCCCCGCAGGGAAAGCATGGTCGGGTTGACATTCTCCGCTCCGGAGAGGATTGCTTGAATAGGTTCGGATACGGACATAACTACGGATGAAACAGGAATATTGGAAAAGACTCTGCCTTGCAGCCATCGGTATCGGGATACTTTCTTTTTCGCAAACGGTCTTGCGGGGAAGTGAACCGGAAACGATCGTCTTCATCGGCGACAGCATCACGACCGGATACGGACTCGACCGCGCGGATGCCTACCCCGCTCTAATCGGGGAAAAGATCGCGGCGCGCGAACTGCCCTACGAAGTGGTGAATGCCGGCGTAAGCGGCGACACCACCTCCGGCGGGCTCCGGCGGATCGAATGGGTTTTGCGCGGCGGCGAGCCGGCGGTGGTCTTCCTCGCCCTCGGGGGCAACGATGGCCTGCGCGGCGTTCCGGTCGAAACGACCCGAAAGAACCTTTCCGAAATGGTCGATACCATCCGCCGGATCAGCCCGCGGAGCGAGATCGTCCTCGCCGGCATGAGAATGCCGGGAAACATGGGGAGGGATTACACGGAAGCGTTCTTCGAGACCTTCTCCCTCGTCGCGGAGGAGAAAGACATCCACCACCTGCCCTATCTGCTCGAAGGCGTCGGCGGCGACCCGGAAATGAATCAGGACGACCGGATCCACCCGAACGCCGGAGGCCAGAAAAGAATCGCCGAAACCGTCTGGAAGACGCTGGAACCGTTGCTCGAAGAGAATCCGGCTTTAGGAGGCTGAAACGCCCTCGGGGACTGTGATTCCCCTGCGGCCTGCATGGTTCCCTGTGTAGGCTTGCGTGGTTCGGGTCGTTCATGGGAAAAGATACGGCCATGAAACCGACTTTATTGATTCTCGCGGCGGGCATGGGCAGTCGCTACGGCGGCCTCAAGCAGATTGATCCGATGGGGCCGAACGGCGAGACGATGCTGGACTACGCGGTCGCCGACGCCGCCGGGGCGGATTTCGGGAAAATCGTCTTCGTGATCCGACGGGAGATCGAGGAGATCGGGCGGGACTCCGGCGGCATCATCACAGGGAAGAGCCCCGGGCACGGGGATCGCATCCAACTGA
>CAZDRT010000214.1:0-6025 GCA_964507815.1 uncultured Puniceicoccaceae bacterium | reverse complement strand
GCGGCCTTCAGGCCCCGGTGCGCGACGGCGGAATGGTACCGCTTGGCCGTGCGGTGGCGGCGACGTCAGTGCGAACCCCCACGGCCATCCCGGGCAAGGCTGAAGCCATGCCCCACGGGGAACCCCGTGGTTGGATGACTTTTCCGCGCCCGTGGCGACGCCCCTTCTTTTTCCCTTCGGCGTGATAGGGTTGCTTTCGCGGAGGTTCCGCTCTCAAAAAAGGGGAGTAAGGATGGTTTTCAGCTCACACGTCTTTCTGTTCCTCTTTCTGCCGGCGGTGCTGTTGGCCTACCACCTGTGTCCGCGCCGCGGTCGGAACAGTGTCCTCCTCCTCGCGAGTCTGCTTTTCTACGGCTGGGCGAATCCGCTTTTCGTCCTCCTCCTGCTTCTTACCGTCGTCGTGTGCTTTTTCGCCGGAGGGTTGGCCGATCCCATGCGGGAGGGAGGGCGGCGACCGGTGGGCCTTTGGCTCGGAGTGGCCTTTCCGCTCGCCGTTCTGGCGGTGTTCAAATACTTCAATTTTTTCCGCGACAACTGGAACGCCATGGCCGCCGCCTGGGGCCCGGACCTGGCTAGTCTGGACGTGGCCCTGCAGGTCGTTTTGCCGCTGGGGCTCAGCTTCTACACCTTTCAGGCGATCACCTACGTCGTGGATATCCACCGGGGGCAGGCCCGGCCCCAGCGGAATCCTTTCGATTTCGCCTGCTACATCGCCCTTTTCCCGCAGTTGGTCGCCGGTCCGATCATCCGCTACGGCGAGATCGAGAAGCAACTCCGGGAGCGGAGGGAGACGCTCGAGTGGTTCGCGCGCGGGGTGGCGTTGTTCTCGCTCGGTTTCGGGAAAAAGATCCTCCTCGCCAATCCCTGCGGGCAGATCGCCGATGCCGTGTTTGCCGCCCCCGCCCCTGCCACGGTCGATGCGTGGACCGGGGTTTTCGCGTATTCGATGCAGATTTATTTCGATTTCAGCGGCTATTCCGACATGGCCCTCGGGCTCGGCCTGATGTTCGGGTTCGTCTTTCCGATCAATTTCAACTCCCCGTACCGGTCCGTATCCATCACCGATTTCTGGCGGCGGTGGCACATCTCCCTCTCCAGCTTTCTCCGGGATTATCTCTACATCCCCCTCGGCGGCAACCGGAAGGGGCCCGGCCGGACCTATGCGAACCTGCTGGTGGTCATGCTCCTGGGCGGCCTCTGGCACGGGGCGGCGTGGACTTTCGTGATCTGGGGCGCCTATCACGGGGTCTGGCTGGCCGTCGAGCGGTTGTGGGCCGGCCGGGTCGGAAGACCCGTGCTCAAGGGGTGGGCCGCCGTGCCCGTGGTATTCGTCGTGGTCTCGCTGGGGTGGGTCTGGTTCCGCGCGGATTCCTTTGGCGGTGCGCTCACGCTCTACGCCAGTCTCTTCGGGCTCGCCGATACGTCCCCCCCCTCCCTTCTGCTCGACGGATGGATCCGGCAGCCGTATCTCATCGGCTCGCTGCTCCTCGCCCTCGGCATCGCGTGGTTCGCCCGCCCGAGCCATCGGTTCGTGCGCTCGATCGGGCCGGGCAAGGCGGTTTGGCTTCTCGTCGTCTTTCTGCTGGGCGTGGTCGCCATGGCCAACCAGAGTTTCAACCCTTTCATTTATTTCAATTTCTGACCGATGGACCGCGAACAAGAGGCATGGGAGGAACTGCGGCGCTCGAGGGTTTCGCCGGCGGCCCGTTGGGCGCTCGCCCTCGGATTCCCGCTGGTGATCGGCGTGGTCTTTCTGCTCGATCTGGCGGAGCCCCACGGCCCGCGCGACGCGGCGCGCGCTTTCGCGGAACGCAACCGCCCCCCGGCGGCTGGGACGGCCGGGCCCTGGCGGATGCTGGCGGCCTGGAACGAGGAGGCCCTGGCCGACATCGACGCCTTCGAGGGGCAGATCGCCGACGAGAGTGTTCTCCGAGCCGCCGTTCCCGCCTACCAATGGATCTTCCTACGGGCGTTCCACACCTCGGGAACCGGGCGGGTCCTCGTCGGCCGGGACGACTGGTTTTTTCTCAAGGAGGCGCTGGAAACCACTCTCGGATGGGCGGCGGAGGCAAATCGTCGCCGGGCGGACCGGGCGGTCCGGGATCTGGCGGCGGCCCTGGAAGCGCGCGGAGCGGAGCTTTTGCTCGTTCCCGTGCCCGGGAAAGCCCGGGTCCAGCCGGACCGGTTCTCCCGGCGGTTCGACCGCGGAGAGGTTCTGCCCGCCGGGGCAGGTGCGGATTCGCTCTACGGCGGTTGGGAGGGACTGCCGAACGTGGGCGTGGTGCGGATCGCCGACTTGCTCGAATCCCGCACCCGGGAGGGGGGGGATTCCTTCCTCCGGCGCGACACCCACTGGACCCCGGGGGCCATGCGGGCGGCGGTTGACGCCATCGTCCGGGCGATCGGTCCCGAAGGAGGCGCGGGGACGCCGGTTCCGGGCGGGACCCGGATGGTCGCGGGAGAGGGGGACCTGCTGCGGATGATCGATCTCCCGGGCGATCCCTACCCGGAGCAGGAAGTGGCGGTCGCCCGGCCGGCGGATGCCGATCCCGCCGAAGCCGACGAACGCCCGGCCCGCGTGATATTTCTCGGCGACAGCTTCGCGGCGGTTTATTCCGACGAGGCCCTCGGGTGGGGAACCGGAGCCGGTCTCCGGGAATGGCTGCCCGCCATGCTACGGGAGCCCGTCCGCTTCTTCCTGAACTACGGGGACCCCGTCCTCGGTCCCCGCCGCCGTCTCGCCCGCCTGCTCGCCGGGGGAGAGTTTCCGGAAGGGGGCCGGGTGGTCGTCGTCTGGCAATTCGCCGAACGTTTCCTCGATCACGGGGACTGGGCGGAGGTGTCTTTCGACGCACCCGGAGAACTGTAGCCGTGCCCGGATACGGACGCCACGCTTTCCCCGTGGATGAAGAGGATTTGGTGGTCTGGCACAAGAGGGTTTGGCGCGCGTTTGACTCGCTGGCGAATCGCGCGATTGGGTTTTGACCGCATCCACCTCTTCGAGGATGGAAACGGGCGCGGCGGCCGCAAGACCGCCCTCGCACGGATATCAGCGGCTCCGGTGGTCCAGCGTGGCAAGAATTTCGTCGAGAACATCGCCCAACCGGGTGCCCAAGTCGCCGGCGAGGACACGGAGGACGAAGTACCCGTTGCGCTGCAGAAGGGTGTCTTTACGGCGGTCGCTCCGGTAGGTTTCGGCGTCACCGAGGTGCTGGTCGCCGTCGAGTTCGATGACCAGCCGGGCGGATTCGCAGAAAAAATCGACCTCCATGCCGCCTCGTTGGCCGAAGGGAATGGAAAGCTCCGCGTTCAACTGGAACTTCCCCCGCGTCGCTTCGAGGCTTTCCAACCGGCGGAAAAGAAAGGCCTCCGAGGCGCTGCGGGCCTTCTCCTCCGCGGTCGGGGGCCGGGCCACCCGGACGAACCTCTCGGCGAGAACGACATCGACCCCGTCGCGGATGAGCCTTTTCACACTCGCGGCGTAATCGCGTTTCCAGATCGGGTCCACCGGCAGTGGCACGCTTTGCGGCCATCCGGGCAGGGCGCTCGCCGGCAGCAGCACCGTGTAACCCACGGCCTCATACCCCTGGCACCGCTTGTCGAACATGCGCGAGAGCATGGGGACCTCGAGGTCGGCGTAATCGTGAATCCGCACTTCCTTCTTCCCCTCGTGCAGGCGATGCAGTCTCCCCGCGTATTGCGCGATGGTCCCCCTCCACGAGACGGGCAGGGTCAGGAAAAGTGTGTCGAGCCGTGGACAATCGAACCCCTCCCCGACGAAACGACCGGTCGCGAGCACGATGGGCGGGTGCGCGGAGTCCGGGGATAACTTTTCCATCGCTGTCGCCAGCTCCTTTTTTCCCATGCCGCCGCAGAGGACGACATGGGGAAGTCCCGCCTCCGCCAACCCTTCCGCGAGCAGACCGAGGTGCTCCGTTCGCTCGGTCAGGACGAGAGGATGCCGGCCGGACTCAAAGGCTGCCCGCACGTCCCCGCAGATGGCGGCGTTCCGCCGGGCGTCGAGGACCAACTCCTGGCACAGGCTTTGAAAGGCCACCCGCGGGTCCTCCTCCGGCTCGCCCGAGGGCCTGAAGCCGGTGGGCCGGACGAGGACCGAATGCCCGAACGGCCGGCTCCCGGCCTCCGTCTTCGCCTCGACCCGGTGACGGACCGGGCCGCACTGCATGAAGATGATCGGGTGCTGACCGTCCTTGCGCCGGACCGTGGCGGATAGCCCGAGGAGGTACTTCGCCCGGGCCCGGCGCGCCGCCAGCTCGAACCCGCGCGCCGAGACGTGGTGGCATTCGTCGATGATCACATGCCCGTAGCCGGCGATCCGGTCGTCCACCGCGTCCTTGCGCACGAGACTCTGGATCAGGGCGATGTCGATCCGACCCTTCATCGTGCGCCGCCCCGCTCCCAGCCGCCCGATTTCCTTCGCGGGGCAATCGAGGAACTCCTCGAGTCGCTCGAACCACTGATCCATGAGTTGCCGTCGATGCACGAGAATCAGCGTGTTCACTCCGCGCTCCGCGATCATCCACGCGGCCAGAACGGTCTTGCCGAAGGCGGTCGTCGCCGCGAGGACGCCCGTATCGTGCCGGATCAGGATGCCGCCGGCCTCCGCCTGACCCGGCCTGAGGGTGCCGGTGAAGCGGACGCCGATGGGCTGACCGTTCTCCCGCTTGTCCTCGATCCGGAGGCCGATGCGGTTGCACCGGAAAAGCTTTCGCAGATCATCCAGGCAGCCGCGCGGGAGGGCGATGTGCCCCGGATGATCCTCGGCGCACGCGATTACCCGGGGTTTGTCGTAGGTGGGCAGGCGCATTGCCTGGGCGCGGTGGAACTCCGGATTCTGAAAAGCGGCCAACCGGAGAACCCGGTTTCGCAACCCCGGCGGGAGGTCGCCCTTGGGGAGGTAGATCTGGTCGGCGTAAACGATGGAAACCCGTTCCGGCAGTTCCCCTTCGAGAGGGGCTTCGGAGGGTCGGCGGGAAGGCCCGGCTTCCCACGGAGTCAGGGCGAATTCCTCCCCCGGTGCGAGGCGGATCGGCAGGACGCGGTTCTCCGACTCCGCCCTGGCGATTCTCCCGGCCACCTCTTGGCGGGAGATTTTCGGCAGACTCCCCAAAAACGCCCACTGGTCGGGATACGGCTCCAAAGCGTCGTCCAGAAAAACGGAATTTCCCGCCTTCCTCGCCTCCTTCTGGAGGGGTAGGGCGATCAAGTTGCCGAAACCGCCCCGCGGCAGCGTGTCCTGGTTGGGAAACATCCGGTCGTAGGAGGCCAGGCCGATCTCGGGCCGCGCCTCCATGGCCTCGGTCAGCAGATGAGCGCCCAGCCGCCGCGCGGTGCCGGCCGGGGCGGCCTCCTCGAAAAACAACCACAAGTGCGCCCCGTTGCCCGACCGCGACCTTTCCAGGGCGAAGGGAATCTCACGGGCGCGCATCACGGACCGCAGCGCGCGCGCGTCCTCCGGCCAGCCCTCTCCGTCGAGATCGATCGCGAGAAAGAAGCAGGTCTCGTCGAGCAACATCGGATAGACCCCCATCACAAAGGGTCTGCCGGCGGCGTCCCTGCCCGACAGATGCTGCTCGATCATCCGTTCGTTCACGGGAAGCCATTTCTGGTGGGGGCAATCCGAGCATTTGATCCGCGGCTTCTCGCAAATCCCCTTGATCCATTCGTTCCCGCACGCCGGCGAATATCCGGCCCTGCCCGTCCGCCGACTCTCGAAACGAAGCGGATACACATCCGTGCGTCCGCGGAAGAGGGACTGGAAACGGGCGATCTTCCGGGACGGAGGCGAATGAAGGTCGAGGGGGGTGGGATCTGCCGCTGTGCCGGACATGGGGAGAAACATTGACGGCGAAATTGTTATTCAGACCGGAATTTTTCCACAAGGCGAAACTGCCTCGAAGCCATCGGGAGGGTCTGACCACAAGCGCGTGGAACGATGGAAGGGATTTTCCCCATTTTCCAGCGGTCTGCCGACACAAGGGAATGTCTTTTCCGCCAAGCCGCT
>CAZDRT010000213.1:0-6039 GCA_964507815.1 uncultured Puniceicoccaceae bacterium | reverse complement strand
GAGGCCTTCCGTGATTCCACGAGGCAGTCACAGAAGAGAGAAGAGCAAGATCTCCGGTCGGTTGCTATCAGCGGGATGTGAGCGGGGGGACAATCATTCAACAATACGAAGTTTTGCGAAGACGGGTCCTCAGCCGCCGCATTGCGGGGGAAGAGAATGGAAAGCCACGGAATAAATTCGGCGGCGCGGGAATCTTCCGGAAGTTGATCGGATCCCCCTCCGACGTATCACGGCGGCTGAGGACAGCCGCCCTCCCGCCGCCACCCACTTGTGGTTACCTCCCATGTCTCCCCCGTGGTCGCGGGGCTTGCCCCTCGATCCGAAGGTGGCAGGGGCCGCGGAAACCGCCGTACCGGATCGAACGACCACGTAGTTGGATGACTTCAGTCGTCCAACCCGAAACGGCATGGCTGGATGTCAACCAATATTAGACCCGGTCAGATTACCGTAGTTGGACGACTAAAGTCATCCAACCACAAAACGCAGGCAATCAGCGGAAGGCCGGGGCGGCGATTCCACGAATGCTGTCGAGGATGGCCCGAATCGATTCGGAGCGGATCGGCTTGGCCAGATGCCCGTCGAATCCGATCTCCTCCGTCTTCCCGCAGGCTCTCGGCGTCTTGTCGGCGGTCTGGGCGACCACCAGCGGCAAAGGACCGGTCCGCGCGGTGAGAATCTCGGCCCCGGCCTCGAAGCCGGTCATCTCGGGCATGTGCAAATCCATCAACACCAAATCGAAAGCCCGCTCCCGGCAAAGGCGGACCGCCTCCCCGCCGCTCCCGCAGGTTTCGACCCGGACCGATCCGCATTTTTCAACCACATGACGCAGCACCTTCTGATTGGTGGCGAGATCATCGACCACCAGGACGTTGATGGGTCCGGAGGAAAGTGCCGCCGACCCGGTCCGGGCCGCAGACCGCCCGAACTCTCCGACGGCGGACGATCCATTTGCGGCGGGGTTTTTCATCAGGCCGCCATTTGACAAATCTCCAGCCGCTCCAAGCAAACATAAAAATATGGAAGTGACTGTAGATTAATATTTTAATAACTAATTAACAAATTTAAGGTTGAATCGCTTCGAATTCTCGAACATCCTCTTCGGCCATGATCTTCCGGTGCCTGCGTCTCTTCGTCATTCTCTCCGGGTCCTCGATGATTCCGACGATCATGCCCGCCGCCCCGGAGGCGGACGGCTACCGGACCTTCACCAACACGGCGGGACAGAGCATCCGGGCCACAGTCGAGTCGGTGGACGGCGACACCGCCGATATCCGGCGCGAGGACGGCCGACGGTTCACCGTCCGGCTGAACTCGCTTTCCCAAGACGATCAAGACTTTCTCGTTTCGTGGGCGATCGGCCGGAAATTGGCCGACGAGAACCAACTTCGCATCGAGACCAACCGCCGCTCCGGCGAGACGGTCGATGACGAATCCATCGAAGGCCTTCTCGTGGAAAGAACCGACGGCTTCTACACCATCGGGCTGGAAAATCGCTCGGGAACCGACCTGCGAGACTTTGAGATTCGCTACGCCGTGCGCATCCAACGCACCGCAACGGGCGAGGTAGGCGGCAAGTTCAAGGACTGGCAACAGGGCAAGATTCCCTCCATCGAACTGCCGGACGGCGAGACCATCGAACTAGAGACCGATAAGGTGAAACTCGTCGAATCCCGCGTCAAGCCCGGCTATCGTTGGGCCAGCGGAGCCCCCTCCACCTCACGCGACAAGCTGGCCGGCATCTACGTCGCCATTTTCCAGGACGGCGTTTTCCGGCGAGAGTTCGCCCTGCCATCCGGGCTGGTCGCCGATGGCCGCATCGAACTGGGGTTGGACGAGGAAAAGGATTAGACCGGGCGGCCACAGTAGGTGGGTTGCTTTAGCGCCCATCTCCTCCCGGCACGGACACAAGGGGTCTGCCCCCCGGCAATTGCCCTTCTCCTTTCCCCAACAAATCGAGCCACTATGTCTCACCCAATGTCCCGCCCGTCACTCTTCGCTCAAACCCAAGAGCACCGGAAAATCCGTTTCAAAGGAAGCCGGACTGGCGGCGAACAATCCCTTATCTTGTTTCCATTGGGCAACATTGAGAACCCAACACTCCGATTCTCCACACCTCCACCGACCGCCTGCCGACCGACTGCCGACCGCCCCCCGCATCGGGCATCCAATCTGCAAAGACTTCCGTATCATGAACCCTGATTTCAACAAATTCACCGAAAAGGCCCGCGAGGCGATTGTCGAAGCACAGTCGCTGGCGCGGGAGCATGGAAATTCCCAGATCGAGCCGATTCACCTCCTGGCCACCCTGGCCCATCAGGAGAACGGAATCGTCCCCGGTCTGCTCAACCGCATGAACATTCCGCCGAACGCGGTCGTTCTCGCGGCGAACCGCGAAATCGGCAAGCTGCCGAAGGTCTCCGGCTCCGGCGGACAGGCCGGGATCGGCGCGGACGCGCAGGCCGCCATCTCCGAAGCCGAGAAGGCCGCGAAAAAGCGCAAGGACGAATACGTGAGCACGGAGCACCTCCTGCTCGGCCTGCTCGCCCTCGGGCGGCCAAAGCCTCTCGCCGACCTTTTCAACAGTTTCGATCTCGACACCAAGCGGGTCGAAAAGACGCTCCAGGAAATGCGGGGCGACCAGCGGGTGACGAGCGAGAACCCCGAGGCCTCTTTCGAAGCCCTCGCGAAGTACGGCGAGGACCTCGTTCAGAAGGCCCGCGACAACAAGCTCGACCCGGTCATCGGGCGCGACGAAGAAATCCGCCGGGTCATCCGCATCCTTTCGCGCAAGACGAAGAACAACCCGGTCCTCATCGGCGAACCCGGCGTCGGCAAAACGGCCATCGCCGAAGGGCTCGCCCAGCGGATCGTCCGGGGCGACGTGCCCGACGGACTCAAGGACCGCACCATCTTTTCGCTGAGCCTCGGCTCCCTACTCGCCGGCGCGAAATACCGCGGCGAATTCGAGGAGCGCCTGAAGGCCGTTCTTCAGGAGATCAAGGACAGCGACGGGCGGATCATCCTCTTCATCGACGAGCTGCACACCATCGTCGGAGCCGGCAAGGCCGAGGGTGCCATGGACGCGGGCAACATGCTCAAGCCCATGCTCGCCCGCGGCGAACTCCACTGCATCGGGGCGACCACCCTCGACGAATACCGGCAGCACATCGAAAAGGACGCCGCCCTCGAGCGGCGTTTCCAGACGGTCATGGTGGACCAGCCGAGCGTCGAGGACACCGTCTCCATCCTCCGCGGCCTGCGCGAGCGCTTCGAGGTCCACCACGGGGTCCGCATCCAGGACAACGCCCTTGTCCAGGCCGCCGCCCTGTCGAACCGCTACATCAGCGACCGTTTTCTCCCCGACAAGGCCATCGACCTCGTTGACGAGGCCTGCGCCCTCATCCGCACCGAGATGGACAGCATGCCCGGCGAGATGGATACCCTGAACCGGCGCATTCTCCAGCTCGAAATCGAGGAGGCGGCGCTCCGCAACGAAAAGGACGAGGCCAGCAAGCGCCGCCTCGAATCCCTCGCGAAGGAACTTTCCGACCTGCGGGAGACCCTCGGCGGCCTGAAAGCCGAGTGGGAAAACGAAAAGAAGGTGATCGACGAAACCCGCTCGCTCCGCCGCGAAATCGAATCGACCCGGCACGAGATGGAGACCGCCGAGCGCCAATACGACCTGAACAAGCTGGCCGAACTCCGGCACGGCAAGTTGCCGCAGCTGGAGGAAAAGCTCAAAGCCCACGAGGAAGCCGAATCGCAGACCCACCTGCTGAAGGAGGTCGTCTCGGCCGAAGAGATCGCCGAGATTGTCGGCCGGTGGACGGGCATCCCCGTCTCGCGGCTCCTCGAAGGCGAGCGGGAGAAGCTCCTCCGCCTCGAGGAAATCCTCCACGACCGGGTCATCGGGCAGGACGAGGCCGTTTCGCGCACGACCGAGGCCATCCTCCGCGCGCGGGCGGGCATCAAGGATCCGAACCGGCCGATCGGCTCCTTCCTCTTTCTCGGGCCGACGGGCGTGGGCAAGACCGAGCTGGCGAAGACCCTCGCCCGCACCCTCTTCGACACGGAATCCAACCTCACCCGGATCGACATGTCGGAGTACATGGAGAAGCACTCCGTGGCCCGGCTCATCGGCGCGCCTCCCGGCTACGTCGGATTCGAGGAAGGCGGGCAGCTCACCGAAGCGGTCCGCCGCAAGCCCTACAGCGTGCTTCTGTTCGACGAGGTCGAGAAAGCGCACCCGGACGTCTTCAACGTCCTCCTCCAGGTCATGGACGACGGGCGGATCACCGACTCGCACGGGCGCATGGTGGACTTCAAGAACACCATCCTGATCATGACCTCGAACATCGGCAGCCGCCACCTCCAGGAAGGAGTCAAGGGCGACCTCATCCCCGACGCGGTCCACGAAGCCGTCCTCGCGGAGCTGCGCCAGGCCTTCCGGCCGGAGTTCCTGAACCGGATCGACGACACCGTCCTCTTCAAGCCGCTCACCCGCTCCGAAATCGGATCGATCACAAGGCTCCTGATCGGGGATCTCAACCGGAGGCTCGAAGACCGCCGGATCAAGGTCGAACCGACCGAGGCGGCCTACGACTGGCTGGCCGAGGAGGGCTACGACCCCGTGTACGGCGCGCGCCCCCTCCGGCGCTTCATCCAGCGGCAGGTCGAAACCCGGCTCGCCCGGGCGATGATCGCCGGCGAAATCACCGAGGACCAGACGGTCCGCCTCGACCACCGCGACGGCGAAACGATCCTCGAGGCCGCCGGGGCCTGAAGGCGCCCGGCCACGGGGGGGCGAAGCTGCGCAAGCCAAGTGGGGCATGCCTTCAGGCTTGCCCGCCGCACTTCACGCCACACTCCCCGCCCTTCCGCACCGGGGCCTGAAGGCACCCGGCCACGCGGGGCGAAGCTGCGCACGCCAAGTGGGGCATGCCTTCAGGCTTGCCCGCCGCAGGCCACGACCGCCCACACCCCCCCGCCACTTCGCGCCACACCGCCGCAATCCCCGCCTTCCGCACCGGGGCCTGAAGGCACCCGGCCACGCGGGGCGGAGCCGCACGCCAAGTGGGGCATGCCTTCAGGCTTGCCCGCCGACGCTCCTCATGCTCCCCTCCTCCCCATGCATTCGGTCGGCGAAAAAGATGAATCCACCTTCGACTGGAATACCCGATTCCTGGCCTGCTACCACGACGATCTTCCGCACTGGATCGTAGAGAACGGACGCTATGCGGTGACAATCCGATGCGCCGGAAGTCTTCCCAAATCCGTGATCGAACGAATGGAAGAAGCCCGTCGGCTTTCGACCGATATCGACGGATCCAGCACCACCGCCGAAACGTCAAGCCGGGCAGCATTCCTCGCCCTTGAGACTTTTCTGGATAGCGGCAAGGGCTTCGCCCCGTTCCGCAATCCATCCGCCGCCCAAGTTCTGTTCGATTGGCTCCGTCTCTATCGATCCGACAACCTCGTCTTCACCGACTTTGTCATAATGCCGAACCACCTTCACCTGATAACGGCTCCCTTGCGCTGCGCGACGGTCGGAGACTTCCGTAAAACCTGGTCCAATTTCAAGGGACGAACCTCCCGCGAGATCAACAAGCATCTGAAACGATCCGGACCGCTCTGGCAGCGATACTGGTATGATCGATGGATTCGCAGTGAAACCGAACTGAAGTCTTGGCAACGGTATTTGGCACGGAATCCGGAAAAGGCGGGAATCTGCTCCCAGGAGACCTCCTATCCGTTCCTGATGATCAATGAAAACCAAGGAACGCTTTCAGCGAATCCCTCCGGGGCCTGAAGGCACCCGGCCACGGGGTGCGAAGCCTCGCGCCAAGTGGGGCATGCCTTCAGGCTTGCCCGCCGCAGGCCACGACCGCCCACACCCCCCCGCCACTTCGCGCCACACCGCCGCAATCCCCGCCTTCCGCACCGGGGCCTGAAGGCACCCGGCCACGCGGGGCGAAGCTGCGCGAGCCAAGTGGGGCATGCCTTCAGGCTTGCCCGCCGCAGGCCACGACCGCCCACACC